>UQCW01000004.1 GCA_900539625.1 uncultured Prevotella sp. | reverse complement strand
GAAAGCATGATGATTGGCAGTGAGAAGCTTCTGCTCACACTCGCCATCCCTGCCAACAATGCCGGTTCTGCAATTACGGAAAAAGACGTAACCATTGTGGATATTTCCATTGCAAAAGGCTGGAACGCAGCGGCCATCAAAAATGTGTTGGAAAAGGTAGTAGACAAAATCGGGCACGAACCAGAATATGTAATCAGCGACAATGCTTCTTCCATACGCAAGGCAGTAAGAGAAGCCGGCTACTCCCATCATATGGACATAAGCCATACTCTTGGGGTGTTTCTTGAAAGGGCATACAAGAATGAAGCTGATTTTCAAGAGCTTTCTTCTAAAGTACAGATGGCCAGATTGAAATACAACATGCAGGATGTAGCTTATGTGCAGCCGCCTTCACAACGTAGTGTCGCACGTTTTATGAATATGTCAATATGGATTGGTTGGATTAACCGTTTGCAATACGTGTATCATACTCTCCAGGATGACATAAAGAGCATATATGCCTTTATTCCACAAAACGCCTCTCTTGTCGACGAACTATCTGAAACGATGGACTGTATAACTAAGATCGAGAAAGACGTTAAGAATAACGGGTGGTCTCATGATGTTATCTCTCGGTGCAAGCAACTCGTGAGAACAGGTTTAATGTCTGGAAATGAACGACAACGCAAAGTCGGTTCATTCATATTGGATTATGTAGACCGCGAACTGGCCTTCGTTAATGAAGGAGAGCCGCACAATGCAAGTTCCGATCCGGTAGAGTCATTGTTTGGAGTGGTAAAAAGCAGGATGTCTGATGATAAACTTGCAGGGGTAACCCCCATCATTCTCATGATGCCTCTTCGTCTCCATTTATCCGACAAGGACAGACGAATTAACTTCGAATTCAAAGAAAGGCTGGAGGATGGAAGACACCGCCATATTAAGGAATGGACGGTTGAAAACCTTTCTCCTAACTTGGTAGTCAAACGCATCAATACTATAGGCAAAAAATGCGTAGGATTTTGAAGCGATTTTGAACACCCTACCTGTAAGGGGCTCATATCTCGAATCTTATTGCGGGGCAAGCCCCGCCAACGATATGCGCCCCTTACAGGGGCAGCAGCGAGAATTGATGAGTTGTGGCGAGAGATAGGGGCAAGCCCCTATCCTGGAATATGAGCCCCTTTCAGGGGCAGCGCCGCAACCGCCATGCTATTTGGCTCAAAACCGTGCGGTTTTTTTCAAGATTTTGAACACCCTACCTTAAGCGGTGGGGCAAACTATGTGCTTACGTCACCAATGGCATGTATCACATAGACAATAATCCTGTTGAACGTAGCATACGCCCAATTGCCCTCGGGCGTAAGAACTGGCTGTTTATAAAGAATGATGAAAGTGGTGAAGACTTAGCTGTAATATCAACACTTATCCAAACCTGTGAACTTTTGGGGATAAATCCCAAAGATTGGTTATCCAAGACGTTTTCCAAAATCGCCGGGCAAAATAATTACAATCCAGAGCCATTACTACCTTACCATTACGAAGAAAACAAATAAGCCAAAGTCAATCTATCAAGACTTTGGCTTATTTGTAATTATACAATACGGCCTGCACGGGATGCTTACTATTCATGGCTATTCTCTATTCGCTTCTGGCGGTCTGTTCAGTGTCCGCACGGGACAGACGCCATGAGGGAACGGACGGGCAGGCGGCTATCTATCGGTTGCCACCATTTGAGAGGGCGGTGCGATGCACGAAGTATTTTGAGGGCTGGCACTCGGAAAAACATTACCCGTATGTGGGATATGGACATCGGTTGCAGCCGGGCGAAAGGTATTCGGCACGCACCATGACGAAGCGGCAGGCGGACGCGCTTCTGCGGAAAGATCTATGGAACTTCTGTGCGATGTTCCGGCAGTTTGGGAAAGACAGCCTGCTACTTGCCACGCTTGCCTACAATGTCGGTCCGTACCGCCTTTGGGGGAGCGGGGAAATACCCAAAAGCACGCTAATCCGAAAGCTGGAGGCGGGCGACAGGAACATCTACCGCGAGTATATTGCTTTCTGCAACTACAAGGGGAAACGGCACACCATGCTGCTCAAACGGAGAAAGGCTGAGTTTACGCTGCTGTATATACCATAGACAATAACTGTCTGACGAAAGAAAATCCGATGAAGCCGCAACTTCATCGGATTTTCTAATATATTGCTGCTATCAGATAGTTTAAGATGGCAGTTCTTTTATATGAACTACATTATATTCTTTGCCTTTCTTTATGTCAGTTATCTCAAATTTTGTTCCTCTTTCTAATTCCACTTGATATTCAGGATACGGACAATCCTCTCCATGATTATATATTTTATATATTTCATGAGCTTTTGTTTGACCTTCCAGTAAAGGCTCAATTATCCATTTTATAGAATGAGCATTATCAAAATCATCTATTGATGTCGTAAAAAAGCCATTTACGGTAAAAATATCTCCAATCCTATTATTACCACGCATAAAACCATCATTGGCATATAACACAGGGTGAGTATTTTTAGGAGCTTTTCTTAATGCACTATCTAAGTTTTGGATTAAAACTTCTGTTAAGGCATTCAATTTACGCCTATTATACAGAGGTTCTTGTATGAACCGAGAACAACCAAAGCCTTCAAGGATGACGATACTTAATGCTTCTAAATCAGTCAAATTATATTCTTTATAATGTATTTTATTGACCTCTTTCAGATGTTGCATCGCTTTTATATGAAAATTCAGCAACTCAACATCTCCTCCTCGTTTATATGCAGATGGATTGTGCTGATATATTGTTTCTACAATTAGTTGTAAATCTTCTATATTCATATTGATATACAAAAAAATAACAATGCAAAATTAGCCTTTTCCGGCTAATTTTGCATATTCAAATAAGAATTTTATCGAAGATTGGAACAAAGGTTTCTTTGCTACTTTCTTTGTCCGCCATCATGCTCATGAAAGAAAGTAGGCGGCTTTAGCCGCCCACCTCCCTTAAAAACGGATGTAAAGTCCCGTTACCATCGTGAACATTTCCTCCAGCATATCGCAATATATCCCCTCGTGCGTTTCAATATCCTTCGTCTTACACTCGAATGTCTTTTTGTTGAACGTCTTGCGGTAGAAACGCATATTGTAGAGGTCTGCCCCTGCATCATAGATGATGTCAAGGCGGTTGGCACTGGTCTTGTTCCTCGCAAGGCTCATGCGTAAGCCGTTGCCCATGTCTATGAAGTCTTTGCTTCCCGTCATGGCGGCAAAGCGTCTGCCACCTATCTGCTCCAAAATTGTCTTTGCTATCATATTCGTTGTATTTTATGTGTTATGTTGTGGCGGTGCGGACACCGCCACAATGTTCAAAATGCTGTTTTCTCGGCTATGGGGGTGTTCCTTTCCAACCATGTTTTCACACACTCCATATTGTACTCGTTCGTTATGACTGCCGTATGGCTGTCAATGGCGGTAAACCGACTGCTCTCATAGTCCTCTACCCATCCTTTAAGGGTTTCAACTCCCCACGCTTCGGCATCGTCAAAGATTCCGTCCAATTCCGTGATGGGCTTGCTGAACTTGACTATCAGCGTTTGGTAGCCTGATTCGTTCATCGCTTGTCCTCCTTTCCTTCCTTTGCCGTCAGCCATTTGTCCCGTGCGGCTCGGCACTCGTCCAACGTGGGTTTGACACAAGAGAACAATTCTCCGTCCGTGTGGCGGTAGTCGTACTACACAAGTGTCCGCCTGCGCCTGCCGATACCCGTTTGGAACTTCTCGTACTTCTCCGTACCTGCCTCTGTGCAGGTGCTTACTCCGTTGATGGTCATTCGTGTTGCCATAATCGTTGCTTTTGATGGTTAGAAATGTACTGACAGCACTCTGTTCTGCATCACCATTTCGGGGTCGCTTGTGTAGCGTTGGTGCAGGTAGAAATGGTGTGAGCCGAAGCCGTAATGAAAGAACTTGTCAAGTTCGTGCTTCTTGGCGAAGTCCTTGACGCCCGCCCTTAACTGCCCCTCACTCTGACAAAGAGTGAGGAGGTTCATAAATTCAAGGAACATCGTGGGGATTTTATCGTCCCACAAGCATACCATGCTTTCAAATCTTACTTCCATATCATTTTGTATTATAGGTTGATATTATGCTGCGTTCATCCGCTGTTGTATCAGTCCGGCATTGTCTTCCACAAGTCGGATGATGCGGTCGTGGTACTCGGTGTTGGAATTGCATACCCCTCTGCTCTGTACCACTTTCAGCGTTGTCAGTGAAACCTCTATCGTCTCAATCCGCTTTCCGTCAATGGTGGCGGAGAGGATAAGGGAGTCTTTTCTTCTATGGTAGCCACCCACGCAATGGTGCATGGCTTTTCCCTCTGCTTCCATTTCCTCCACGCTCTCAATAACTTTGATAAGAATAAGGTTGTCGGAGAACATCAACCCGAAGAACATTCCTTTGTCTTTCAGATAGTTCTTCTCGTCCTCAATCGTCTTTCGCCGTTGCTGTTCCGTCCGTTCACGCTCCCTTTGCAGGTTACGCTTTGCCACCAACTTGTCGTGTTCCGCTTTGAGGTCGGCAGGGCAGACGTACTTCGGGCTGTTCGTGTCCTTGCCGAAATGACGCAGGAGGTCCATGGTGTCGCACCATACGGAGCCGTCCGAAATGGTGTAACCGTTGCGGATGCAAATCTTGACGGATGCCCAATACCGTCCCATGTCAAAGGAACTGCGGATATAGTGGCGCAACATGGCGTATTGCCCTGCTTTCAAGAGTGTTTCTGCTCGGCTGTCGGAAAGGATAGCCGTGAAAAGGTCATACGGCAGTGTGTTGTGGTAGTCCCCGTTGAAGCCGTTGCGTTTCAGTTCGGGGATGAAACGCTGTCTGGGATAGGTACACATAGGTGCTATATCGTATGCGTGAAGCCTGTTGTTCTTGCGCACCTTCATGTCGCTGTATTCAGACCATTGGTCGTAATACAACATTGACATACCACGCAGTCGGGCAACGGTCGTTGTCTTTCCATCGGGTGAAATCCACCTCTGTACCACTTCATAAATGGACTACTCGGCTGCTTGCCCTGCCTTGTATCGGTACTTCACGAAGAAGAAGCGTATCACTTGGTACTGCTTGCTGGTGATGATGAAGAAGTATTCGTTCTCGCTGAGAACGCTCTTTCGGGTGCGCAATGCTTCCAACTGCATACCGCAATGGGGGCAGGTACATCCGCAAGGGGTGTCCGCAAGGTCGTGGTCGCTCTTCCACGAATGTCCGCACTCAGTGCAGATGTTCGTGCCGTCCGCTCTCTTGATTGCGTAATGCTTGAAGCAATGGCGGAAAGCGTATGCCTTTTGCGTGGCGGTCAATCTCGGTAGTCGCTTGCTCAGATGTGCGACTTCCTGCTGTATCTGTGTTCTCGGTTTCATAAGCCTAAATCAAATAATGAGGGTTGTTGTACTTCTTGGGTGGTCGCTTTGGTGGCGGTTCTCGGCTTGTGGCGGTTCTGCATTTCGCGCATCAGTCCGTCTTGATATTGTCGGATAGCGTTCTGCCGTGCTTCAGCCTTTTCCTCTGCGGTGAGTTCCACCACATGGTTCACGGCTATCTGACACTGGATAGGCTTGCCCACCTCTATCTCGTTCTCGTCATAGTAGTGTACGGCTTGTCCGTATATCTCCCCATCCGTGAAGCCATTGCAACCGCTTTTCTGCACATAGTTCAGAATGTAGGTCACGCAATCGTCTATGTTTTTGGCAGGGTTACGGTATTTCTTGGCAAAGAGCGCATCTTCCGCTGCACGTTGCTCCAAATACATCTGTATCGTTCTCTTGAAATGGTCTGTTCCTTTCATATCGTCAAATTTTAGCTGGGTTGTCATTCAGATAAAGTATGTCGCAGTCCTCCACTTCGGCAGGTAGTCCGAAAAGTGGATAGTATGAGAAGTACGGCTGTGCGTTGCCGTCCATGTCCGTGAGGGGCGAAACGATTTGCACCTGCCAATCGCTTGTCCATTTGTCTATCAAGCGGACTTCTTCCTCCGTCAGCCCCGCCCGGTCACCGCCCGTAAGGTAACACAAGCTCCATGTAGGTATCTTTTCCGTTGTCTTGTTCATATCGCTGTCATTTTAGATTGTCTGTTTCAGTATTCCTCTCCAATAGGTCGGCTCAACCTCGCTCAAAAGGAAGTCCATGAAGTCCTTTCGTGCGTCCTTGTTCAGTTCTCGGTAGAGTTCACGGAACACGGATATGTTGCCGTTGATGTACGTTTCCACCATATACACGAAGATGTTGCCCACCTCGTAATATCTGCACTGCTGTTCTACTGTCTTGCTGCTTCTCTTTGCCATGTCGGTAGGGGTTAAAGGGTAAATAACCAAAGAATAAATCCGAAGAAGGCGATAGTGGAAAGGATAGCCACGATTACGCCTATCGCCACTCGGAACACTCCGTTTACAATCTCCATGATGATGTCCCAAAGGATGCCGAACATCCCGAAGGCGGTGCGCACCATCAAGCCGCATATCGCAAGCCCTATGTACTGCGCCATTTGTCTGAAATTTGCCGTTGCCGTCATATTTTCGCTGTTTTTGATTTTTTTGTTTTTAATGCGGATTCAAGAGCTGAGGGAGTTGAGTTTCAAACTATCTTATCTGCCTCTCGTTTATCCGACATTTTTTTTATGCGTCTTTCTGTCGCATCGGTCGTTTTCGTTTCGGGTGCTTGAAAAGGTAGGGATTAGGGAATGCAAGGTTTTTCGGCCAAAATACTACCCGCAGGGCTGGAGATTTTTGCCGGAAACAGGAGGCTTGACCTTGCTTTCCCGTCCAATCCCGGAGTTACCTTTGCGCCCAGAACGGAAATGACTGCCTGATGCGGCCCACTGAAAGGCGCGAAAATGGAGGTAAACGGAAGTGGAGGCAGATTAGACAGGAAAAACTTCAAAAGAGAAATCCGTAAAAAGAAGAAGCCTCAAAGGAAAAGGAATATCGCCGGAAGCGTGAAACCGGGCAAACCACATGCAAGGAAGTATGATTTTATATGTTCGGCCAGACTTGTCAGATCGGGCGGATAAAATCATTCTTCCCGGTTTGCCTGCTGTGGGTGACGGCTTGTGCCATTCATGGGCAAGCGGTCATGCACGGCTTTCCGCTTACGGCTCAAAGGAACAGCAAAAAAGAAAAAGTCCTCTGAAAATCCGTAAAAGCACCTCCTTGGCATAAGCGCAAAAAGAAATGGGCCTCGCGTCATAAGTCTGAAACGATAATCGCTCGTTCAGGCGTGACGCAAAGCCCTTTTCTCCGCTTATGCGGTAGTCGGCATACGGTCGTCCAAAATCCTTTTGGGCGATGGTGTACCGACGGACAAAACCGCTTTTACGGAAAAGCCCGCAAAAATAAGGTGAAAAAATCAGGGAGATTTTGTCTTAATCTCCCGTTTTATTTGTACTTTTGCACTTGAAGAGTTCTTTGAAGGTTACGCAACGTGCAGAAGGATGATGCAGTAGATAACTAACTAAATCGTAACCTATTACCATAATGAGCGGATAATGCATGCTCATTTTCAATATCTTAGACCTTTCTCATAACTTCTAGCAAAACAAAGATAACCAAAAGGGCTGATACTTCGTGAGAAGTGACAGCCCTAATTTATTTTGCTTAAAAAAGTTTTACCGGACAGCAATAGATCTAATACGCTATTCTATAATACCTCCTTAGAGGCCGATTCTTCACCGAACATATCTATCTGTCTGAGCGCGTTCCTGTAAGCGTCCAACCCGAGAGAGCAACAAAATGTTTGTCGCATTTCTTTTTATGCCTCGCGGGAAGATGTTGTCTGGCGGCGGACACAGGCAGATTTTTTATCCGCCCCAGCCCCCCGATGACGAACGAAAGCCAACGATGCCCCTCCCCTCTGTCTATCAGAAGGTGTGCGCGTGTGTTCGTTTCTCTCATACCTTATCGTATTCTGAGTTTCTGTCCCACGGCAATGGGGCCGCCGAGAGGTATGCCGTTGTTCTTGTAGATCGTTTCAACGCGCATGCCGTAGCGCTGCGAAATGGCGTGGAGGGAATCGCCGGGACGTACGGTGTGGTACGTGTGTTTCAACACACGGGCGGCTTTTTTCCTTTTCTTTTCCAGAAAGACGACGTCGCCAGGAGAGAGCGCGGCGCGGCGCGGCACTTCGTTGTAACGGCGCAGACGGCGCTCGGATTTGCCGGCCCATTTGCCAATGGAGGCGTAGGTGTCGCCGGGAAGGGCCACGACATAGAAACGCTTGTTGCAACGGTAAACACGGCGCTCGGCGGCGGAGGTGGACACGAGGGCGGAGGGGGCGGCAGACGACTCGTTCGTCACGAGGGCGGAGGCGGCATGGCGCGAAAAATGGTCGTAGCGATGGAGGCCGTAGCGCTCTATGAGGCCGATGAGCAGATGGGCGTATCGGGGGTTGGTGGCGTAGCCTGCAGATTTGAGTCCGTGGGCCCAGCCTTTGTAGTCGTCGCGCTCGAGGGCGAAGAGGGAGGCATAGCGGCGGCCCTGGGAGAGGAAGAGGGAATGGTCTTCATAGGAGGCAAGAACGTTTGGATAGACTCGGAATTTCTCTCCAACGGCGTCGTCGTCTTTCAGCATGACGGGGCCGGTCCACGAGGGGCCTGCCTTGATGCCGAAATGGTTGTTGGCTTTGGCGGCAAGGAGGCTCTTCCCGGCGCCGCTCTCGAGGAGGCCCTGGGAGAGGGTGATGCTGGCGGGGATGCCATATTTGTACATCTGCTGCACGGCGAGGGATTTGTAGCGCTCGATGTAGGCCGTGTAGGGGTCGGTCTGCGCGCGAAGGACGGGGAGGACGGAGAGGAGGAGGCTGAGGACGAGCAGGCGGAGGGGAATGGAGGGGTTTGTCATGTTTTCGCGGAGGGATTGTTTGGTGGAGAGGGGGAAAGGTGGGGGTTTGCAGCTGTGCGTCTCCCCCCGTCTCCCCCTGTTTTCTCATCGGAGGGGAGGAAGGGAGGGGGAGGCGTATTAGGTGTTGAGCACACGGTCGCCCAGAACTTGGGCGAATTGTTTTTCGATTTCACACATTTCCTTGTAGCGCTCCATGAGCGAGCGACACTTGGCGGCGTCGGTCTGGTTTTCGGGCTTGGAGAGCTCGAGGAGGATGGTTTTCATTTGGCGCTTGATGAAGGTGTTTTTGAAATCGTGGACCAGGCGCGGAACGAGTTCGCCGAGGCGGTCTTCGTCTTTGACGAATCCTTGGCGCTGGCTCTGGCAGAGGACGTATTTGTCGGTGCCCAGCCGCGCTGCGAGGCTGCTGACTTCGGGGTTGGGATGGGCAAGGAAATGGCTGAGGGCGGTTTCGCCAGGCGGCAGGGTGAGGGCGGCTGCTTCCTGGAGCACCTGGCGGAAGAGGGGGGAGCGAAACGTGATGGCGTCGGCAGCGAGGCTGTTGCTGACGTAGCGGGCTACGCTGGCGGGCGCTTCGCTGGGGAGGGGGTCGCCAGCGGCTGTGAGTGGGCGCTCGCCGTAGCGAAGGACGGCGGCGATGAGCATTTCTTCTTCTTTGACGATTGGGGAGGCGCCGGGGATTATGGTTTCGGCGGCGGGGGCGTTTTCTTCCCCTGTGGCTGTGGCGGCGGCAGGGGCGTCGGCACGGGGCGTCGGTCTGTCGGCACCGGGGCGGGGGGATGCTGCTGCGCCACGCCTGATTTTGGCGATTTCGGAAACGACGAGCTGCTCTGGGGCGGAGAGCAGGCGGGCGCATTCACTGACGTACATCTGACGGACGATGCCGTCGGGGATGACGGCGATGCTGTTGACAACGTTTTGCACAAGGGAGGCCCGCTTGACGGGGTCGTCGGCGGCATCGTTGAGCAGCAGGTGGGTTTTGAAGCGGATGAAATCGACCTGGCGGGTTTCGACGTAGTTTTGAAAGTCGGCGGCCGAGTGCTTACGGGCGAAGCTGTCGGGGTCGTCGCCATCGGGCAACAGGAGGACTTTGACGTTCAGTCCTTCTGCAAGCAGCATGTCGATGCCACGCAGGCTGGCATGGATGCCGGCGGAGTCGCCATCGTAGAGCACGGTGATATTGTCGGTGAAGCGGTGGATCAGGCGTATCTGCCCCTCCGTGAGGGAGGTACCGCTGGAGGCGACAACGTTTTCTATGCCGCTCTGGTGCATGGCGATGACGTCCATATAGCCCTCAACGAGGTAGCAGCGGTTTTGCTTGACGATGGCGTGCTTGGCGAGGTAGAGGCCATAGAGCTCGTGGCTTTTGCTATAGATTTCCGACTCGGGGGAATTGACGTATTTCGCCACTTTCTTGTCGGCCGAGAGGGTGCGTCCACCGAAGGCAACGGTCATGCCCGAAACGGTTTGCACGGGGAAGATGACGCGGGCGTGGTAGCGGTCGAGCAGGCGCCCCTCGTCGGTGCGGTAGCATAGTCCGGTTTTCTCCAGCATTTCTTCGCTGAAGCCCTTGGCGAGGGCGGCCTTGGCGAGGGCGTCGCGCACGGGAAGGGAATAGCCGAGATGGAATTTGCGAATGATGTCGTCGCGCAGTCCGCGCTGCCGGAAATAGGCCATGCCGATGGCAACGCCGTCGACATGGTTGTGGAGCGTTTCTTCGAAATATTTGTTGGCCCACTCGTTTAGGACGAACATGCTTTCTCTCACCGACTGCGCGGCACGCTCTTCATTCGTCAGTTCTTTTTCCTGGATTTCTATACCGTATTTCTTGGCAAGCCAGCGAAGGGCTTCGGGATAGTTCATCTGCTCGTGTTCCATCACGAAATGGACCACGTTTCCGCCTTTGCCGCATGAGAAGCATTTGCAGAGCTGCTTCGACGGGGAAACCACGAAGCTGGGGGTCTTTTCGTTGTGGAACGGGCAAAGGCCTTTATAGTTGACGCCTGCCTTGCGGAGGGTGACAAATTCTTTCACGACATCGACGATGTCGGCGGCGCTCATGATGCGTTCTATGGTTTCTCTGTCTATCATTCTTTTTCGGATTTCAAAAAATCAAGGGGGCGTGCCAGGGGAGGCAAAAATTCAAATATGAGAAGTAGGTGGGGGATTGTGCGAAAAAAGCCTTGTCTGCGGCCCTGCACGGGGCTGAAAGCCCAGCAAGTCCGTAGCCCAGGCTGGCGCCCTGGATGCCATGTTCCCAATCCCTACGCCCTGTAGGGCAAAAGTAAAAATCAATCGTTCGCCTATACTTTTGCCCTTACAGGGCGTAGGCGTTTATACGCTGATACCCAGGGTGTTGCCCTGGGCTATGAACTGACTGCCCTTTCAGGGCGCTCCTTTTCGCACTTTGTTCGTTTATCATGTGCGCATGCTTCGCCGCCATGTTATTTGACTCAAAAACGCGCAGTGGCTACAGATTCTCGCACTCGTCCATCCATTCTCTCGACGAGGCGTCGCTCGGCATGCGCCAGTCGCCTCGCGGACTTAGGCAGCAACTCCCCACTTTGGGACCGTCGGGGAGGCAGCTGCGCTTAAACTGCTGCGCGAAGAAACGCCTAAAAAACGTTTTGAGCCAATGTTTTATGACATCGTCTGAATATTCTCCCGTCTGGCCGTCGGTATGGCTAAATGCCTTTTTCGCCAGGAAGAAGATTTTTGAGGGACGGAAGCCGTTTCGGAGGACCTGATAGAGGAAGAAGTCGTGGAGCTCGTAGGGGCCAACGAGGTCTTCTGTCTTCTGCGTGATCTGGCCTTGCTCATCGGCGGGGATGAGTTCGGGACTGATTGGCGTGTCGATGATGTCGAGGAGGGTTTCGCGGCTGTATTCGTTGACGACGTTCATCGCCACCCATTCAACGAGATGCCTGACGAGGGTTTTGGGGATGCTGGCGTTGACGCCGTACATACTCATGTGGTCGCCGTTGTAGGTGGCCCATCCGAGCGCGAGTTCACTCAAATCGCCCGTGCCAACGACGAGGCCGTTCATCTGGTTGGCTGCGTCCATGAGAATTTGGGTGCGTTCACGGGCCTGCCCGTTTTCATAGACGACGTTGTGGTTGCTGATGTCGTGGCCCAGGTCTTTGAAATGTTGCTTACATGCTTCGGCGATGCTGATTTCGCGAATGGTCACGCCCAGGCTCTTCATGAGGTTGACGGCGTTTGTGTAGGTGCGGTCGGTGGTGCCGAAGCCGGGCATGGTGATTCCGATGATGCCTCTACGGTCGAGCCCGAGGCGGTCGAAGGCATGGACGCAGACGAGGAGAGCCAACGTGGAATCCAAGCCGCCGCTGATGCCGAGGACAACGGTTTGGGCATGGGTGTGGGCGATGCGTTTGCACAATCCTTCCGACTGCATGCAGAGGATTTCTTCACACCGCTCGCCCAGTTCTTTTCCACGGGGGACGAATGGAAGGGGGTTGACGGCTCTGTGGAGTTCAAACTCGCGGTCTGACGCGACGGCGGGCTCGAGTTCAATCTCGGTGTATGTTTCCCGGAGGGCACCGCAGGCGGCACGGAAGGAGGTGTTGACGCGACGCTCGTTTCTCAGATATTCAACGTCGATTTCCGACATGACCATCTGCTCGTCCATCAGGAAGCGCTCGCCACACTTGAGCATGCGCCCGTTTTCTGCCACATAGATGCGACCACCATAGACGAGGTCTTGCGAGCTCTCGCCCCACCCTGCCCCGCTATATACGTATCCGGAGATACATTGTGCGCTATGGATGCGGATGAGGTCTTCGAGGTAGCCCGACTTCCCGACCTGCTCGTTGCTGGCGCTGAGATTGAAAATGACTTCTGCGCCAGAGAGCGACAGGGCGGTGCTGGGGGGATTGGGCGCCCAGAGGTCTTCACAAAGCTCGATGCCGAACTTCATATCGGAAAACGAAAAGACAAGGCGGGGGCTGATGGGGACGTTTTGGCCGCAAAACTTGAGGGTTTCGCCCTCGCGGATGTCGGCGCCGGAGGAGAACCAGCGTTGCTCATAGAATTCTTTGTAATTCGGCAGATAGGTCTTGGGAACAAAACCGTGGAGCTTGCCGTGTTGCAAAACTGCCGCCAGGTTGAAGAGTCGCCCTTTGTGGGACAAGGGGACGCCAATGATGGTGACGATTTTCAGATTGCGGCTAAACTCCATCAGGCGGAGCAGAGAGGCTTCTGCTTTTTCCAACAATAGCTGCTGCTGGAAAAGGTCTTGGCAGCTATAGCCCGTCACGCAAAGTTCGGGAAAGACAATGATTTCTGCGCCGAGACCTTCTGCCTTGGCCATGAAATTTTCTATCTGGCTCGTGTTGTAATGACAATCTGCAATTTCAATTTTCGGCACCGCGGAGGCTACCTTCAAATAACCATATTTCATTTGTTCACGTTTAGAGAGGGCTTATGATGTCTTGAAACATAAGTAGGTAGTCAAAATTAAAGAATAATGCGCCTGGCATATATAAAATAATTCTGACTACCTACTTTTTCTTTCACCATTACCTGTGGTGTGTGGTGGTGGTTGGTTCTCCCATTATTATTTATTCAAGGGTCTGATGTCCAGAGAGAGTTCGTCGAGCTGCTTCTGGTCAACGCGCGACGGGGCGTCAAGCATGACGTCGCGTCCGGAATTGTTTTTGGGGAACGCTATGCAATCGCGGATGCTGTCGAGACCAGCGAACAATGAGACCCATCTGTCGAGACCATAGGCGAGGCCGCCATGAGGGGGTGCTCCGTATTTGAAGGCGTTCATCAGGAAGCCAAACTGCTCTTGCGCACGCTCGGGGGTGAAGCCCAATACCTTGAAAATCTTTGCCTGAAGCACGGCATCATGGATTCTGATGCTGCCGCCGCCGACTTCAACGCCGTTGCAAACCATGTCGTAGGCATCTGCCAAGACGCTTGCGGGGTCTGTGTCCAGCTTGGGGATGTCGCAGGGCTTCGGCGAGGTGAAGGGATGGTGCATGGCCATCAGGCGACCTTCTTCTTCGCTCCATTCAAACATGGGGAAGTCGACAACCCAAAGCAGGGCGAACTTGTTTTTGTCGCGGAGTCCCAAACGGCTACCCATTTCCAGACGCAACTCGCAAAGCTGCTTGCGCGTTTTCATGGCGTTGTCGCCAGAGAGAATCAACAGCAAATCGCCGGGTTTTGCCGACATCTTGTCGGCCACGGCCTTGAGCGTGGCCTGCTCATAGAATTTGTCGACAGAACTCTTGATGGTTCCGTCTTCATTGACACGTGCATAAACGAGGCCCTTTGCACCAATCTGCGAGGATTTAACGAAATCCGTCAGTTGGTCGAGCTGCTTGCGCGTATAGCTGGCACATCCTTCTGCACAGATACCGCCGATGTATTCTGCTTCATTGAAAACACCGAAACTTCCCGTATTTTTGAGCACGTCCATCAATTCAACAAACTCCATGCCGAAACGCATGTCGGGCTTGTCGGAACCAAAACGACGCATGGCTTCGCTCCACGGCAAGCGCAGGAAGGGGGCATCGCCCAAGTCGTATCCGCGGACTTCCTTAAAGAGATGTTTGGCCATCTCTTCAAAGAGGGAGATGATGTCGTCTTGCTCAACGAACGACATCTCGCAGTCGATCTGCGTGAACTCCGGCTGGCGATCGGCACGCAGGTCTTCATCACGAAAGCACTTGACAATCTGGAAATAGCGGTCCATTCCCGCAACCATCAAGAGCTGCTTCAGCGTCTGCGGACTCTGGGGCAGCGCGTAAAATTGACCGGGATTCATGCGGGAAGGCACGATGAAGTCGCGTGCGCCTTCGGGAGTGGACCCGACAAGAACTGGCGTTTCTATCTCCAAGAAGCCTTTTGAGTCAAGGAAATGGCGAACGGCCAAGCAAAACTTGTGGCGCAACTCCAAATTCGCACGTACATTTGAACGGCGAAGGTCGAGGTAACGGTATTTCATTCTCAAATCGTCGCCACCGTCCGTGTTTTCCTCAATCGTGAACGGAGGTACGTCTGATGCGTTCAAAACGGTCAGGCTTGACACGATAATCTCAATTTCCCCTGTCGGAATCTTGTCGTTTTTGGCATAGCGCTCGCTCACGCGACCAACTACCTGAATAACATATTCACGACCCAACTTGTTGGCCTGGGCACACAAATCGGCGTCGGTTTCTTCGTTAAACACTAACTGGGTTATGCCATATCTGTCGCGAAGATCCACAAAGGTCATACCTCCCATCTTGCGGCTTCGTTGAACCCAACCGGCCAAGGTCACTTCTTCATTGACATTCGACAGGCGAAGTTCTCCGCATGTTTTTGTTCTATACATAGAATATATTTGTTTTGAGATTTTCTTTTCAATTGCGAAATTACAATTTTAATTCGAATGATGGAAATTATATATGGATTTTGTAGTACGCTGGATGTGGAGCGAAAAGCGGATTCTGATTTTTCTATGGCGGTATTGGCTGCGGGTCTCCCAAAAATTATTAACTTTGCAGATAAGTGGTAAGTGGTCAACGCCAAAGAGAAAAACATCTTCTGCACGAAGACTTCAATGGCGGCGCACTCCCTGCCACACTGCCAAACTCGGAACAAAAACGATTTACCCATAACACACAAGGGATGCTTCGGGATTTTCGAAGCGCCTCGCAAAAAATAAAATCATATATGCCTTTAATATCTCCCTCTCTGCTTTCGGCTGACTTTGCCAATCTCGGCCGCGACATAGAAATGCTCAACAAAAGTGAGGCCGACTGGTATCATCTTGATGTCATGGACGGCGTGTTTGTGCCGAATATCTCATTCGGCTTCCCTGTCATGGAAGCGATGGCGCGGGTTGCGACAAAACCGCTGGACGTTCATCTCATGATTCAGCAGCCTGAGAAATTCCTGAAACAGGTGAAGGCCTTGGGGGCGCATGTCATGAATGTGCACTACGAAGCGTGCACGCATCTGCACCGCACCATTCAGGAAATCAAAAACGAGGGGATGCTGGCTGGCGTCACGCTGAACCCGCACACGCCTGTCTGCCTTTTGGAAGAAATCATTGAAGACTTGGACCTCGTGATGCTGATGACGGTCAATCCCGGATTCGGCGGACAGAAATTCATTGAGCATGGCGTTGAAAAAACGGCCAGGCTCCGCGAACTCATTGACAGCCACAATTCAAAAGCCCTCATCGAAATCGACGGCGGCGTCAACCGAAAGACTGGCGAGAAACTGGTTAAAGCAGGGGCCGACGTTCTCGTTGCCGGAAGTGCCATCTTTGGAGCTGAAGATCCGGAAGAAGAGATTAAGGCGCTGAAAGCGCTCAGCCGATAAGGATGCGGCACGCTGAAAGGAAAAATCAGATGGGAGGAAACTGACATGCCCCACGCCCATCCAAGCCAACCACTTAATCGAAAAACAAATGATACAGATTTCTCCAGTGATCACGCAACATGAAGTGGTCGAACTGATTAAATTGCTTCACGACGCCCGGCACATCGTCATTTGCGCCCACAGGAGTCCGGACGGAGACGCCGTTGGGTCGTCTTTGGGACTGGCTGACTATCTGCGTTCTTTGGGAAAAATCCCGCAAATCATAATGCCGAATGCTTTCCCCGATTTTCTGCGATGGATGCCTGGCAGCAGGGATATCATGTTTTATGACGGAAAGGAAACGGAGGCGAAAGCCAAAATCAATGAAGCTGACTTGATTTTCATGCTCGACTTCTGTGCCTTAGACCGGCTTCAGAACATGCAGGAAGCCGTTGCACATTCGAAATGCAAGCGCATCATGATCGACCATCACCTCAATCCCGACAGGAAGGCGGCTTCGCTCGTCGTTTCTCACCCGCAAGCATGTTCAACATGCGAAATCGTTTTCCGGCTGATATGGCAGATGGGGGGCTATGAACAAATGACACGGAGCGGCGCTGCATGTATCTATACGGGAATGATGACGGACACGGGAAGCTTCACCTACGCATCAAAAAGGCCGGAAATCTACTATATAATCGGCCAGCTGCTGCAGAAGGGCATTGACAAGGACAAGATTTACCGCAACGTCAACAACAACTACTCTGAAAACCGCCTGCGCTTCGTTGGCTACGTCTTAAACTCCAAGCTGAAATTTTACGAAAACCAAAAGGCCTCTATCTTTACCATCACACGCGAGGAAATGAGGGAATATCATTACATCAGAGGTGATGCTGAAGGATTGGTCAACATGCCTCTGCAAGTGAGAGGCATGAAATTGAGCATCTCTCTGCGGGAAGATACTGAGAGGGACGTTATCCGCGTGTCGCTTCGCTCTGTCGATGATTTTCCGTGCAACAAAATGGCTGAAGCTTTCTTTAACGGCGGCGGACATTTGAACGCTTCGGGAGGGGAGTTGCCGTTTCCCTTGGACAACGCCGTCAGAATTGCAGAAAGGGCCATTGAGGAGTTTAAGGATTTGCTTTAGCAATGCTTTTAAGTAATGGTGAAAGATTAATTCCCTACTTATTAATAATAGTCCACTGTACATCAGACAACAAAAAACTCGTTGTTCATCCACGCGTGTGGACGCACAACGAGTTTTTTATTTGTATTCACCTGGGGTTGCCAGGTCTTAGAGAATACGCATTAGATGAGATATTGAGAAGAGATGCTCTCGTTTTCCATCACGCGGCGAATGGTTTCAGCCAACATGCCAGACACGGAGAGTTCCTTCACCTTCGGACAGTTGCCACGATATGGAATGCTGTCGGTGAACACCATTTCTTCCAAGGCAGAAGCCTGAACACGTTCATCAGCAGGGCCAGACATGATGCAGTGGCTGGCGATGGCACGCACGCTCTTTGCGCCACGGCTCATGATGAGGTCGGCAGCCTTTGTGATGGTGCCGGCCGTGTCAACAATATCGTCAACGAGCACAACGTCCATGCCAGTAACGTCGCCGATGATCTGCATTTCAGCCACTTCGTTGGCTTTCTTGCGGCTCTTGTTGCACATGACCATAGGACATCCGAGATACTTTGCATAAGAGGCTGCACGCTTTGAACCGCCAACGTCAGGAGTAGCAATACAGAGATTTGGCAAATTCAAACTCTTGACATACGGCAACATGACCGTTGATGCGTAGAGATGATCAACAGGAACATTGAAGAAACCCTGTTCTTGATCAGCATGGAGGTCAATGGTCATCAAGCGGTTGATGCCAGCGACGCTCAACAAGTCGGCCACGAGTTTAGCACCGATTGACACACGCGGTTTGCTCTTGCGGTCTTGACGGGCCCAACCAAAATATGGAATAACAGCGCAGATGTGATGAGCAGAGGCACGCTTTGCAGCATCAATCATAAGCAGAAGTTCCATCAAATTGTCTGAACTGGGGAACGTTGACTGAACGAGGAACACATCACGGCCACGGATGGACTCTTCGTAACATACTTCAAACTCGCCGTCAGCGAATGTGGTTGTTGTCATCTTTCCAAGCGGACAATTCAGCTCAGCGCAGATTTTCTCGGCAAGGTAACGTGAGTTGGTACCAGAGAAAACCATGTAAGAATTTGTACTCATTGTTTTGAAACTTATGATGTTGAAATTATTTCTTGTATTAATCAGCCGCCTTTTTTAGCTTGCGAAAATGATTGATAAGCTCCTTGAAATCAGACGTTTTATGGCGATTGAAATGACACCAAAGGTCACCCAACACCACAACGCCTCCAAACCCATAATCCTTCGCCTGGGCGATATGTTCGACATTCATGCCGCCCAATGCCATGACCTTTTTGTCGATCACCTTTTTCTTTGCCAACAGAGTGAGCTCATCTGGCGAAAAATTGGATTTATAGCCTTCTTTTGATATGCTGTTGAAGATGGGCGAAAGGAAGAGATAGTCACAGTTTTTTTTGTATTGCAAAACCTCCGCCGCCGAATGGCAGGAACGACTGACTTGCCCTTTGTAGTTTTGGGGAGGCAACGGATTCCTGTTGTTCAAGTGTATCCCCGCGAGATTGTACTCAGATTTAAGATAGAAATGGTCGTGCAACACGATTCGCTTCCTATACGTTTCAGGTATCAAAGTCAACAAGCGCTCCAAATATACAGATTCCGAGTCGGGTTTCCGTAAATGCAAAAGTTCAAGTCCCTCATCAAATAAAGCTGTCAGTATTTGATGTTCCTCTATAAAGAAATCGGGCATCGTCAAAAGAATCAGTTTCATGCTGGCTCTCAATATTGTTTATGAGTGCAAAGTTACGCAAAATTAACCGATACGTTATATCTTTTCAAGATATTTTTTGTAGGCTACACGCTTCGCCCACCATTGAAAAGAGGCCTACAAGTTATTGGGGGCTCTATAATAAATGTGATTCTGGGTTAAATCAAATACTACACCAGGGGCGCTTGCTCAAGGCCAAGGATGCCCATCCGGCAAAAAAACGGCTTATCATGCAGGAAAGCATGGAGTGCTTCATATTCCAAAACGTTATTTTATTCTTTCTAACAGAACCGATAGAAGATAAGCCGAAAGAACATCGTATATTTGCACGCAGATTAAAACAGAGGATTTACAGACATGAACAAAACATATTGCATCATATTACTGACCATCTTGCTCGCAGTTGTATCCTGCACTGACCAGTGCAACATCGCCGGAAATTCAACCGTTGCAAGCCTCGATGGACGGATGCTGTATCTGCGCACTTCACAAGACGGATACACAACGGCCAGTTTGGACTCATGCGAAGTGATTCACGGCAGATTCAGTTTTTTCAGCAACGTCGATTCCGTTGTTGTGGCCCAATTATATATGGGAGAGGAAAGCATCATGCCAGTTGTACTGGAAAACGGAGACTTGAACGTTGAAGTTGACCACGTGTGGCAAAGAATCAGCGGCGGCCCCTTGAATGACAGGTTATACAAGTTCATGCAGAAGAAAAACCGCATCGAAAACCAGCAATGGGAATTAGACCAAAAGTGCATGCGGATGATTCATGCAGGACACTCGCCAGAAAGCATACGGCGCGTTATTGCCCCGAAAGCAGAAAAACTTGCAAACGAGGTGAGGACGCTGGAAACGAATTTCATTAAAGACAACTATAACAACCCGCTCGGCCCCGGATGTTTCATTTGGCTTTTCAGCCAATATCCCTATCCAGTTATCACCAAGCAGATTAATGACATCATTAAGAACGCGCCAAGCAGTTTCATCAATGAGCCGTGCATACAAGGATACCTAAGACGGGCCATGCGAAACCCGAAATCCATTCCGTGCGCCACATTGTTTCCTGACAATTAGCAAAAGAATTACTTAAAGGGGCATTCTGGAGATTTTCCGGAATGCCCCTTTCTGATTGCCAAAAATTCCTTCAGAGCAAAGAGGAGATGGAGTTGCAAGCAACTAAAATAGCTGGCTATGTGTTCTGAAAATAAATCTTGGCTCCAGACTTTTGTGTGTTCTACAATATCATCTACACTAAAAAAAGTCGTATTATTTGTTCTACATACTTTTTTTTATTACATTTGGCACGCAAAAGTGAAAGGTGTGGATAGCTAAACATATACCTATCCGAACTTTTATTAAAAAACTGAGAACAATTCACCTTCGCATAAGAAATGTGAGGCTGCTCTTAACGAGCCCCTACCCTGCCCTCTCGGACAGATGCTGACGAATGACGACTGTTTTCTATTTCGCTTTCTGCCCATGCCACAAGACGGTGGCGCTTCACTAACCCTTAACTGATGGAGCAGGGATGACGTTCCTGTCCCAAACAACCAACTAAAAAACGTGACAACAAAAAGCGCTTTCCCTGCCTGCCTCATCACCTTCCCTTTTAATGTGGAAGGCAAAACGGCCCCATTTTTCCTTGCTGCAGAAGAATATGTTGCTGCGGCCTTACCAGCAGACAATTATTTGTTTGCATGGATACTGCCGCCAACGGTGGTGATGGGGCGCAACCAAGTTGCAGACGCCGAGGTGGACTTGGAATTCTGCCAACGAGAAGGCATTGACGTGGTTCGCCGCAAAAGCGGTGGTGGCTGCATTTATGCCGATGAAGGCAATATCATGTTCAGCCTCATCACACCGGAAGGGGCTGTTGAACCAATTTTCAACGATTATGCCTCCACCGTGGCCGAAGCTCTGACAAGCATCGGTGTAGAAGCCAAGGTGTCGGGACGTAACGACATCCTGCTTGCCAACGGAACAAAAGTTTGCGGAAACGCTTTCTATCACTTGAAAAACAGAAACATTGTACACGGCACGATGCTCTATGACACCAACTACAACCGCATGACAAGAGCACTGACGCCCGACCGCCTAAAACTGGAATCAGCTGGCGTGAAAAGCGTGAAAAGCCGAACGGGACTTATCAAGGAGGTTCTGGAAATTGGCGTATATGGCTTGCGCTCGAAACTCGAGCGACTGCTGACAAACAGGATTTGGGAACTCAAACCGGAAGACATACTGGCAATTGAGGAAATCGAACGGACATATCGCGATCCAGAATATCTCTATGGAAAGAAAAGCCTCAACGAAAAAAACATCACCTTCAGCGGACGCGTCGAAGGATGCGGACGTATCGAAATGCACTTCGTGACACAGCAAGAACGTGTGGCCGATGTTTTCCTGACAGGCGATTTCTTCGCACACGGCGATTCGGACACCGCATTTCGAAAAACGTTTAAAGGCGTGCCTATGCAGACGAGAGCATTAGCGGAGGCCGTTTTGACACATCATCCTGAAACATCAGTACGCGGCCTTTCTGCTGAAAGTCTGATTCATTTGTTGGAAACGCAACTAACTGAATAATATAACCATGAGTGAAAAAAGAACTTGTCTTTATGACAAACATGTGAAACTGGGCGCCAAGATGGTGCCGTTCGGCGGCTTTGAAATGCCAATTCAGTATACAGGTATTGAAGACGAGCACAATGCCGTCCGCCATGCCTGCGGCGTGTTCGACGTCAGCCACATGGGAGAAGTTCGCATTACCGGTGAAGATGCTGAGGCGTATGTGCAACACATTTTCACCAACGATGTGAAGGATGCCCCAGTGGGGAAAATCTTCTACGGCATGATGCTCTATGAAAATGGAGGAACGGTGGACGACCTGCTGGTCTATAAGATGGGAGAAAACGATTTCTTCCTCGTCATCAATGCCGCCAACATCGCCAAGGACGTTGACTGGATGAACCAACATGCCAAAAACTATCAGGTGAACATTGACAACCAGAGCGAACACTATGGACAGATTGCCGTTCAAGGACCAGAAGCAGAAGAAGTAATGGAACAGGTGCTTGGTCTTGAATGCAAAGAACTGGCTTTCTATACGTTCAAGACTATTGAAACAGATGGCGAACAAATCATTGTCAGCCGAACAGGATATACTGGCGAAGATGGTTTCGAAGTATATGGCTCTCACGCCTTTATTCAAAAGGCATGGGACAAGCTAATGGAAAGCGGAAAGGCAAAGCCTTGTGGCCTTGGCTGCCGCGACACGCTGCGTTTTGAAGTGGGACTGCCACTTTATGGTGATGAACTTTCAGCAGATATAACCCCAGTGATGGCGGGCTTGAGCATGTTTGTTAAACTCGACAAAGAGGAGTTCATCGGCAAGGAAGCCATTGCCAAGCAAAAGACAGAAGGCGCTTCGCAAAAAGTGGTTGGCATTCTTTTGTCCTCACACGCGATTCCACGCCACGGATACGAAGTGGTGGCCGAAGATAAGACGATTGGCACTGTCACGACGGGCTATAAGTCTGTTTCAACCGGACAAAGCGTGTGCATGGCTTTGGTAGACGCGGCATACGCTAAGCTCGGGACACCGTTGCAAATTCGCATCCACCGCAAGCTCCACGATGGAGAGGTAGTGAAGAAACGCTTCTACGACAAGCACTATAAGAAATAGATTACCTTAATACATAATAAACAAAATGGCAAAGATATTAGAAGGACTCCGCTATTCGGAGAGTCACGAATATGTAAAAATTGAAGGCGACTACGCCGTTGTTGGCATCACAGATTTTGCACAAGAACAACTTGGCAACGTGGTTTATGTAGATGTCCCAGAGGTGGGCGACGAAGTAACAGCAGGCGAGACTTTCGGTGCCGTAGAAAGCACCAAGGCTGCCAGCGATTTGGTATGCCCCGTTTCTGGCAAGGTTGTTGAAGTCAACGAAGCCCTGGAAGACGAACCAGAGTTGGTAAACAAAGACGCTTTTGGGGAAGGATGGATTATCAAGGTGAAACTGACGAATCCCGAAGAGGTCGAACAACTGCTTGACGCTAAGGGCTACGAGGCTGTATGCCACTAATGAAACTATCTAACGTCTTAACTTGGCAAATTAATTGCCGGGTTAAGACGTTTCGCTTTTAGATTAGTAAGGGTGGGAAAACGAAAAGTGCTCCATTTTCACAATGGCGCTCTGAAACAGGACACACCTCTAAAATATCCCTGATCACCACCCCACCAACCTACCCCATCAAAAACATTGTATACCATGAAATATTTCCCACAAACGTCGGCAGACATCACCGACATGCTTAAGGTGGTTGGCGTTGGTTCGCTTGACGAACTTTTCGCTGAAATACCAGAAGAACTTAAGCTACATCATTCTCTGAATTTACCGAAAGCGCAATCGGAAATGGAAGTGAGGAAAACCATTTCCGACTTGGCTTCTGAAAACAAAACTCTCACCTGCTTTGCCGGAGCGGGAGTGTACGACCACTATATGCCAAGCGTTATTCCTTATATTGCGTCACGCTCTGAATTTTCCACTTCGTACACGCCCTATCAGGCGGAAATATCACAAGGAACGCTTCAATATATTTTTGAATACCAAACCATGATGGCACGCCTGACTGGAATGGACATCTCCAATGCCTCAATGTATGACGGCGCGACAGCAACGGCTGAAGCCATGATGATGTGTGTGGCTGCCGCAAAGAAGCGCAACCGAGTGATCTTGTCGGAAACGATGTTGGGCAATGTAGTAAATGTGGTACGCACCTATGCCCACTACCACGGCGTTGATTTAGTGGTGGTAAAGACATCAAAGAACGGCACAACAGACTGGAACGAGGTGAAACGCCTTGTGCTGGAAGGAGATGTTGCCGGTGTCATTGTGCCGTTGACCAACCGCTACGGCATTATTGAAGACCTCACTGGCGTAAGCGAATTTTGCCACGAACAAAAAACGCTCTTAGTGGTCAACAGCATTGCCTCTGTACTTGGTGTTTTAAAATCGCCAGGTGAATGGGGCGCAGACATCGCATGCGGCGACGCCCAGAGTTTGGGCATTCCGATGAGCTATGGCGGGCCATACATCGGATATCTCTGCACGAATAACGCATTGGTCAGAAAAATGCCAGGACGCCTTGTCGGAGAAACAACCGATGCACGCGGCAACCGCTGCTTTGTGCTGACCTTGCAAGCACGCGAACAACACATACGACGTGAGAAAGCCACCTCCAACATCTGTACGGCACAAGGCATGATGTGCCTGTATGTTGCTGCTTATCTTTCCTTGATGGGAGAAAAAGGGTTGCGCGAAGTGAATGAGATTTCTGCTGACGGCGCTCACCATTTGTGTGAGAAACTAACAAAGCTTTCTGTTTTTGAACCGGCCTTCCCCGAGCAGCCTTATTTAAATGAGTTTACGTTGAAGTATTCTGGCAAAAAGCCTCTGGCCGAACTGCTTGAAGCACTGGCCCAAAATGGCATTCTTGCCGGCGTCGTTGCCGATGGACACGACGACATGCTGACGATTGCCGTTACGGAGAAACGCACACCTGCAGAGGTTGAGCACTATGTTTCTCTCATCAGTCAGCTGTTATAAAGCAAACAGCACCCTATACTTCATTTATAACCATTCATAAACAGTCTCTTATGAATAATATATATTACGGAAAACTCGTATTTGAACTTTCCAAGCCAGGAAGAACTGGCTATTCGTTACCCGAAAATCCGTGGGAACACACTTGCGATATTCCTGTTCATTTAAAACGGGAGAAAAAAGTTACGTTGCCGGAAGTTGACGAGCCAACGGTGGTGCGCCACTACACCAATATGTCGAACAATAATTTTGGCGTCGACACGGGATTCTATCCCTTGGGAAGCTGCACCATGAAGTATAATCCCAAAATCAACGAAGAGATGGCGGCACTTCCCGGATTCACACAGCTGCATCCAGCACAACCCGTCTCTACGACACAAGGTGCGCTGAAACTTTATTATGAAGAACAGAAAATCTTGTCTGAACTGACGGGACTGGAAGAATTCACTCTCAATCCTTATGCCGGAGCACACGGCGAATTGACGGGACTGATGGTCATTCGCGCCTATCATCAGTCGCGTGGAGATGATGCACGTAAGAAAATCATCGTTCCTGATTCTGCACACGGCACCAATCCCGCTTCAGCGGCCGTTTGTGGTCTGCAAATCGTTCAAGTGAAGAGCCTTCCCGACGGGACGATAGACGTTGACGACCTCAAGCCCTTGTTGGGACCAGACATCGCCGGCATGATGATGACCAATCCCAACACACTGGGGATTTTTGAACGCAGAATACCGGAAATCGCCAAACTCGTCCACGACTGCGGTGGTTTGATGTATTACGACGGTGCCAACTTCAATCCGATTCTCGGAGTATGCCGTCCCGGAGATATGGGATTTGACGTGATGCACATCAATTTGCACAAAACGTTTGCCACGCCTCATGGTGGCGGTGGCCCAGGCAGCGGTCCAGTAGGTGTTCGCAAAGGCCTCGAAAAATTCCTGCCCAATCCGCGCGTCGTGAAAGACGAAAACGAAAAATACTCCTTGTTTTATTCCGACGAAGCCTTGGGGCAAATTTCATCTAACCTCAGCAATTATGCAATTTTGGTCAGAGCCTATGCCTATCTTCTTTCTTTGGGACAGGAGTTCGTTGCAGACGTCGGCAAACTGGCAGTTCTGAATGCCAACTATATCAAGGAACGCCTAAAGACATATTATGAGCTGCCCATTGAAGGACTTTGCAAACACGAATTCGTGTTTGATGGTTTGCGGGCAGAATATGGCGGTGAGCATTCCGACCCACAGCATGTCACAACGCTTGATGTTGCCAAACGTCTCCTCGATTATGGTTTTCATGCTCCAACCATTTACTTCCCATTGCTTTTCCATGAAGCCATGATGATTGAACCGACAGAAACGGAAAGCAAAGAAACGCTAGATCATTTCATCGATGTCATGAAGGAGATTGCAATGGAAGCTAAAGATAATCCTCAAATGTTGAAAGAGGCTCCACACCACACGCCAATCGGTCGCCCCGATGACGTAAAGGCTGTGAAAGACGCCAAATTCGTTTTTACAGAGGATAAGCATGAGGATAAGTAGGTGTGTTACAAGACGATTGCGACATTAAAACTGGATATTCATGACTACATCAGATTTAATCATAATTGGAGCCGGTCCAGGCGGATATGAAACGGCTGTTGAAGCAGCCAAAGCCGGATTGACAGTAACACTGATAGAGGCGAAGCATTTGGGCGGCACCTGTCTGAACGAAGGGTGCATCCCCACAAAATGCCTGGCACACAGTGCAGAGCACCTGCGTGAGGAGAAAGACACGCTTGACTTGACGAAGGTTGTTGAACACAAAAACAAAATTGTCAAACAACTTGTTGATGGAATCGCCATGCTGATGAAGACGCCCGGCATCTCATTGGTTGAAGGAGAAGCCCGCTTTGTTGATGCCCACACAATACGCGTTGGCAACGAAGAATACCAGGCCAAAGACCTTATCATCGCCACGGGATCTGTGTCAAAATTCCTGCCCATAGAAGGAGCACACTCAGCCGGTGTTGTCACATCAACGGAGATTCTCAACCTGACAACCGCACCTTCACGATTGTGCATCATAGGTGGAGGTGTCATCGGATTGGAATTTGCCTCCATTTTCAATCAATTTGGCAGTGAGGTAACTGTCGTGGAATTCTGCAAGGAAGTATTGCCGAATTTAGACAAAGACATGGCCAAGCGATTGCGTCTTTCACTTAAGAAAAAAGGCATCAACATATTGACAGACAGCGGAGTTAAGCGCATTGAGCATCTTGAAAATGACGCTTCCAAAGTTGTATATGAAAATAAGGGAAAGGAAGGAATCGTTGAGGCCGATGTGGTTTTAATGGCTGTCGGACGTACTGCGAGAACAGAAATTGTAGAAGACAACACCATTGGCATCACCTACGGAAAACGCGGCATTGAAGTGGATGAAAATATGCAGACTTCCGTTCCACACATCTATGCCATCGGTGATGTCAACGGCCTTTGCCAATTGGCCCATGCCGCGACTTTCCAGGGGCGACGTGCACTCAACCACATTTTGGGACGCAAGGACAACATCCGTTTCGACCTGATACCATCGGCCGTATTCACCTCTCCACAATTGGCATCCGTCGGTTTGCGAGAAGAAGACGTAACCGAACACAAGCCACTGGTATATAAATCCTTCTATCGTGCCAACGGCAGGGCGCTATCCATGGATGCCGATGAAGGATTTTTGAAAATTGTCTGCAACGAAGAAGGACGCGTGCTCGGTGTCCACATCATGGGCGAACAGGCTTCTGAACTCATTCATGAAGCAACAGTCTTGATGAATCTTGGCGGCACTATATCGCAACTTGGCGACATCATTCATGCCCACCCAACGCTCTCAGAAATGTACAGGGCTGCAGTCTCTTAAACAAAGGCGGCCAAAAAGACACTAAAAAAGGAATGGACGAGAACGCAAATTTCTCGTCCATTCCTTTTTATGTTAGCAGATACTCAAAAAATAGGAGCATCATCAGCTTATATCAATTCTCACTTAATCATATCAGTACCCATATAAGGCTGCAAAGCCTTTGGTATCTTGATACCATCAGGAGTTTGGAAATCTTCAAGCAAAGCTGCAACGATGCGCGGCAAAGCAAGAGCCGAACCGTTCAACGTGTGGCAGAGCTGGATAGATTTGTCACCCTTGCGGTAACGACACTGCAAACGGTTTGCTTGATAAGTATCGAAATTTGAAACAGAGCTGACCTCCAACCAACGTTTCTGCGCTTCGCTATAAACTTCAAAGTCATAACATAATGCAGCCGTGAAGCTAATGTCACCACCGCAGAGACGCAAGATGCGGTATGGAAGTTCCAGTTTCTGAAGAAGGCCTTCCACGTGGTCAAGCATCTCCTGATGTGATTGTGCAGAATGCTCTGGCTTGTCAATGCGAACAATTTCTATTTTTGAGAACTCGTGCAAACGATTCAGGCCACGAACATCTTTTCCGTAGCTGCCAGCTTCACGACGGAAACACTCAGTATAAGCACAATTCTTGATAGGCAACTGGTCTTCAGAGAGGATGACGTCACGATAGATATTCGTGACAGGAACTTCAGCCGTCGGAATGAGGTAAAGATCGTCAAGATTGCAGTGATACATCTGTCCTTCTTTGTCCGGAAGCTGTCCAGTGCCATAGCCAGATGCTGCATTTACAACCGTTGGAGGCATAATCTCCGTATAACCTGCTGCGCGAGCTTCATCAAGGAAGAAATTAATCAAGGCACGCTGCAAACGAGCGCCCTGACCTATATATACCGGGAAACCGGCACCAGAAATTTTAACACCGAGGTCGAAGTCTATGAGGTTGTATTTCTTTGCCAATTCCCAGTGAGGCAACGGGTTCTCAGGGAGCACAGTGTCGTGTCCGCCTGTTTTGACAACGAGATTGTCTTCTGCACCATTTCCTTCAGGAACGATGTCGTATGGAACATTCGGAATGGTATAAAGCAACTGCTTGCGTTCCTCAATGGCATTCTTCATGTCTTCTTCGAGCACAACAGTCTGCTTTTTAATTTCAGCCACACGGGCTTTGGCAGCCTCTGCCTCTTCCTTTTTACCTTCTTTCATCAGCATGCCAATGCTTTTTGAAATGTTTTTCACTTCAGAAAGCAGGCTGTCGAGCTCCGACTGCGCAGTCTTGCGCTTATTGTCAAATTCAAGAACCTTTTCAATGGCTTCGCGAGCTCCGGCAAAATGTTTCTTTTCCAAACCGCGGATTACAGTTTCCTTGTCGTCTGTAATTTGTTTGATAGTCAACATGGCGAATATCTTTTTTATTGCGGCGCGCAGTCGCCGCCTGCCCATTGTGGACACTTGGCAACTCCGTTGTCGCAGATTCATTATAATTTACGTGGCAAAAGTACATATTTATTTTCAGATTTTACTACTTTTGCGTGTCGAATGTATATTAAAAAGCGACCTAAAACACACTGATTCAAGAATCCGCGTATTTCGCAATATGAAATGCACCCACTTATTGACATCAACATCAGCAACCAAATATAATCCGAATAAAACATGAACACCGAGAATGCCGAAACCAACAAGTTTCAAGAAGAAGCCATTGCGCCAATGCATACGGCGGAACATTTGCTCAACCGAACAATGGTAAACAAATTCAGATGTGAGCGATCGCGTAACGCGCACATAGAACGTAAGAAAAGCAAAATCACCTACATCCTGCCTTTTTGCCCTTCCGAAACAGAACTGGAGGAAGTAGTGGCAACAATGAACCAACTGATAAAAGACGACCTGCCCGTTGTTGACGAATATTGCGACAAAAACAATTTGCCAGATGGCGTTTCCTTAGACCGACTGCCAGCAGACGCGGCATGCGATTCAAAAATTCGCCTGGTGCGCATCGGTGACTATGACATCTGTCCTTGCATCGGTCTGCACGTCAACCACACTGGAGCCTTAGGGCAATTCATATTGCTCGGTACAAACTGGGATGAAGAGAAACACACGTTTAGAATCCGTTTTAAACTCAATGCCATGAAATAAAAAGAATCTCTGCGCCATATAAAAAAAGAGGACCCACCATAGGCCCCACCCTCAAAAAAGCAGGATTCCCATAATCGTTTGTAATCCTACGTTTGTAGAAAATAAAAAAGGAAAGACTTAACATCTTTCCTTTTTGTTGCGGAGGCTCGACTCGAACGAACGACCTCCAGGTTATGAGCCTGGCGAGCTACCAACTGCTCCACTCCGCGATGTAGTGTTTGTTTCTTGTTTGCGAGTGCAAAGTTAGCACTTTATTACCAATCAACCAAATATATTCCCATCTTTTTTTCAAACAAAACATCAATATTATTACCGACGAATTATACAGCTATCTAATATTCAGGCGATTACTATCAATTCTTTTGTGAAACTTTTTTTCAAAAACCTCTTTTCTCCTCAAACATCAATATTGCCCAAAAGATTAAAACAGCCTTACTACGACCATGAAATCAATGCAACATCCACATCATTAGCACATCCACCGCTAAAGGCGGGCACCTCCAATCATCAAGAAAACACACTCCTATTATTAAAAATAACACACTCCTATTATCATATGTATATAGAGATGACCGAAAAATTTCAGTACATTATCGCATTATCCTTTAATTTGAAACGCAACGCAGAACATCATACTTGTCAGAATACAACGTTCCCATCGCTAATCGACTCTGCCACGCCTCTCGTGCTAGCAGACACAAGCCCACATTGATACAAAAAAATGGAAGCTATAAACATATATTTGCAACATACACAGAGAGTTTTAAACCTTAACAAGGCCAATATCACACCAAAAACCACATAAAACAGCCATCTCAAAGGCAATTCGCAAAAATATTTTATTCAGAGATGGTTGTTTTATAAAAAAAATGTACCTTTGCATCGAATATATACACTAAATATTATTACTTCGACGGCAATTCGCAAAGGCAGTAATGTCAAAGACGGATTTCTAAATAGAAAAAATTGTTTAACTTAATATTATAATTATGAGAAAGTTATTATTAACACTCGCTGTTCTCGGTCTGTCAACAGCAGCTATGGCTCAGGAAACAGAAGTTCCTACCCACAAGTACAGTGTTGCAACAAACTCATTTTGGGCAAACTGGTATGTTTCTGCAGGTGCAGAATATAACGCAGCCTACACCTCACAGGAACAGGGCGTAAGCAAGAATCCATTTAGCACAAAGCGTGGCGTTGCTGGTTTTAACGTAGCCGTTGGCAAATGGTTCACCCCGGGTATCGGTCTCCGCACCAAGTTCCAAGGTCTTTGGGGTAAGCAGGTCAACACAGAAACCGACCACCACACATATAACTATTGGGCCATTCACGAAGATGTGACTTTCAACCTTTCAAATCTTCTCTGCGGCTACAATGAAAAGCGCGTTTGGAACTTCATTCCTTACGTTGGTATCGGTGTGGGTCGCAACATGTCTGACAACACCTACGACATCGTTTACGCTGCCGGCTTGCTCAACAACTTCCGCGTAAACAAGCGCGTTCAGATTTTCGCTGATTTGAACGTAAACGCAGTTGAAGGTTCCTTCGATGGTGCTAAACCAGACAGCTGGTCAGGTTTCCAAAAGAACAAGAATCGTCACTGGGACAAGCAGTTTGGTGTAAGCGTAGGCGTTACTTACAACTTCGGCAAGTGCACATGGGAAAAGGCTCCAGATGTTGATGCCTTGATGGCAATGAATAAGGAACAGATGGACGCACTTCAGTCATCTCTGAAGGAACAGCAGGATGAAAACGCACGCCTGCGCGATCTCCTCGCCCAGCAGAAGGCCAACTCTAACGTTCAGCCGGAAATCAAGGAACAGTTTGTTGCAACTTCTCAGTCTGTATTCTTCAACATCGGTTCTTCTCGCATCGCCAGCCGCAAGGATTTGGTTAACGTGAAGGAAGTTGCTGAATATGCCAAGGCAAACAACCGCAAGATTGTTGTTACTGGTTATGCAGATAGCAAGACAGGTAGCAAGGCATACAACCAGAGCCTCTCTGAAAAGCGTGCTCAGGTCGTTGCTAACGAACTCGTTAAAATGGGTGTAAACCGCGACAACATTGTTGTTGAAGGCAAGGGTGGTGTTGACACAATCTCTCCATTCTCTTACAACCGCCGTGCCACTGTGAAAATCCAGTAATGGCGCTTACATTACGCAACAAAAAGCGTAAACAAAACAAGATGACATTATAATGAGAATCACGTCATTCTCATCCTAACCAAGTAGGAGATAAACACCAATCACAGGTGTTTATCTCCTACTCTCTTTTTATGCCGACATGCAGCATTAAATAACATATCATGATTTTGTTGAGAATCTCGACAAACCCCTTGCCTGCTCACGCTTTCTCATTGACATTATAGAAAAAAGATCCATTTTAGACAACCAAAACTACTACGACAACGACTATGACTTGTCAGCGCACACGGGACGAGACACGATCGCACACGGGACGAGATACGATCGCATCTGGGACGAGATACGATCGCATCTGGGACGAGATACGATCGCATCTGGGACGAGATACGATCGCATCTGGGACGAGAGACGCAAGCACCTGGGACGAGAGACGCAAGCACCTGGGACGAGAGACGCAAGCACCTGGGACAACGCACAAGTAAACACGGGATGACATTCGCTGACAAGCATAGGTAACAAAACAAATATAGATTTCAAGATGGAAGTACCATCAATAATAAATAAAACGGTTATTAATAAATACATAAGGCGTATTTATCTAAAGACAAAAGGCATCAAAAAAAATAACTTGGCAAGCGGAACAACCCGTTCATTCGCAATGAAAGACTGTTCCGCCTGCTTTAGCTCATAAAAATAAAGGTCAAATCAATTTACTTACACCCTTTATTCGTTTTGACATTCATAAAACCTACTGATTCGAGGCTCGAAACAAGTCACAAATACAGCAGAAACGCTATGATTATTTTAAAGCTTGTTCATGAACCCCGGCAACAGCACGCCCGCTTGGGTCATTTAGATGAAGAAAAGATTCGTCCCATTGAAGGGCCTCCGCAGAAGAACAAGCCACACTTGGTACACTCGGTACGGTTTTGGCCGCGCTCTCGCTCGGGAAATATTCCTCAAATATAGAACGATAGTAGTATTCCTCCTTACTCAAAGGAGGGTTAATGGGAAAACGTTCTGAAGCTTTCGACATATCCTCATCAGACACCGCAGCCGCAGTGACCTGCTTTAAAGTGTCAATCCAGCTATATCCTACGCCGTCGCTAAACTGCTCTTTTTGACGCCAGAGAACATCTTCTGGCAACATATCTGAAAACGCTTCGCGAACGATTTTCTTTTCAATGGTTGTTCCCGAACACATCTTGTCTATCGGGTTGCAATTCATGGCAACGTCGAGAAATTCTTTATCCAAGAATGGCACACGCCCTTCAACACCCCATGCGCTCAACGACTTGTTTGCTCTCAGACAGTCGTAGAGATAGAGCTTTGAAAGTTTCCTCACAGTTTCCTCATGGAAAGCCTTTGGAGACGGGGCTTTATGAAAATAAAGATATCCACCAAATATCTCATCGGCCCCTTCGCCGCTGAGCACCATTTTAATCCCCATGGATTTTATGACACGTGCCAATAAATACATGGGTGTAGATGCTCTCACGGTGGTCACATCGTAGGTTTCAATGAAATAGATGACGTCACGCACAGCATCAAGTCCTTCCTCAATCGTATAATTAATCTCATGATGTATAGTGCCTATATGTTTCGCCACCTCACGTGCCTTGTCCAAGTCTGGAGCCCCCTTCAAGCCAACGGCGAAAGAATGTAGCTGCGGCCACCACGCATCCTCCCGACTCTCCGTTTCAACACGCTTTGAAGCATACTTTTTGGCGATAGCGGAAATAACGGAACTGTCAAGACCACCAGAGAGAAGCACACCGTAAGGAACGTCGCTCATGAGTTGCCGTTTGACAGCAGCCTCCAAAGCATCACGAATTTGAGAGGAAGACACATGATTGTCTTTGACATTATCGTAACTTTCCCAATCACGTCTATACCATTTTTTCTGCACTCCTTCGCTTCCAAGATAATAGTGGCCGGGAAGAAACACTTCATAATCACCGCAAAAACCCTCCAGCGCTTTCAATTCACTTGCCACATACACCTTGCCTTCTTTATCCTTTCCAATGTAAAGAGGGATAACACCGATGGGATCGCGCGCAATCAAAAAATCATCTTTCTCCTCATCGTAGAGCGCAAAAGCAAAAATGCCATTAAGATCCTCAAGAAAATGAATGCCTTTGTGCCTGTATAGCGCCAATATTACCTCACAGTCGGATTCGGTTTGAAATTCATATCCCTTTTCCTTCATGGTCCTACGTATGTCCTGGTGATTATAGATTTCGCCATTAACAGCAAGCACTTGTTTTCGATCTGGTGAAAACAAAGGTTGCTTTCCGCTATGAGGGTCTACAATTGAAAGACGCTCATGGCAGAGTATGGCGCTCCCGCCACAGTAGATTCCGCTCCAATCCGGTCCTCTATGACGGATTTTTTTACTCATTCCAAGAGCCTTTTCACGCAGTTCCTTTGTCTGTACTTTTACATTGAATATTCCAACGATTCCACACATAATGTCAGTTATTTTTATTATTACATTACTTTTGTCTTTTGCTATAACCAATTATATAACATAATGCAAAGTTATAATATTATTTCCTTACAAAAAGAAAGACATCCAAATAAATTTTTATCAGTTTGTTTATTTTACACTTCGACACTATTAAAATGTCATTTATATCATAATACATATACTTTTTAAAAAGAAAAGACCAACAGATTTTCAACAAACCTCGAAGTTTCGACGTAAGAAATTTCGCCCTTTCTCTGATAGTCAATGAGCAATGAACATATCTCCCGAAAAGGAAAAATGCCAGGTTGCGCACCATTGTTTATGCCAACTTCACAGACTATCTGAAAAAGATTTAAGCACGATACTAAGTCTTCAGACCATAAAAATCACGGCTTTGAAAAAAAGTAGGCAAAGTATTTTGCCAATAAAATATTATTCACTACCTTTGCATCACATTTGAGAAGAAACAATGTATCGCCGAAATAGCTCAGTTGGTAGAGCAATTCATTCGTAATGAATAGGTCGCCGGTTCGAGTCCGGCTTTCGGCTCAAAAGAATTGGAAGAACATATCAATAAGATATGTTCTTTTTTTGTTTATAGACGCATCAAATCTGGGAAGGAAAATAAAAATGCTTTACCAGACTGGGGTAAAGAAAAACAAAAGGGTTGCCTATCCATGATTAACATGGAAGACAACCTTTTTACGTAAGAGTCTTTTAAAAAAAGTCTACAACTTTATTATTATCAGCAGGTTACTGATTTATCTATTAACCGTCGATTTAATCTGCAAGCCTAAGGGCTGCAATTGTTTGTGAGTTGATTTGATCTCCAGTTCTCAAAACACTTTCACACCTTCCCCTCTGCCAATTATAAACATACTTATACAAGGTGGAAACTATATGGTCAAAATTTTCCGAAAGAAAGGTCGCATCGGTTGACATCAGTTTGAGTTCCAGCGGCTGAAGCTGCGACGTATAGGGCGGCTGCAGATAAGAAAGAGAAGAGATGACAAACCCGTTTCTTTCATAAAAACGGATTCTACGAATACTGGTATGCTCCGTTGGAGGCTCAACTTCCAACACTACAGAACAAGACAAAGCGGCGCGTAAGGCGCTGATAGCTGCGGCTCCGATGCCATTGCCACGCTGCTTTTCGTCTACTGCAAAATGTTCAACATAGGCAAAATCTTCAAATTGCCAAATCGTTATGAAGCCGAGGGTTTGGCCGTCTGACTCCAATAAATTGATCGTGAAGAGATCCGAACTGCTATTCTTCTCCAACCACTCATCTGTCGGACGACGCTCTTCTAATGGGAAAGCTTTTTCGTAAAGCGACACCACCTCGGAGAGACAGGGATTTCCAGACTGTAAGGGAGTTAAAATTATAGGTTTCATAGCAAAGGGACTATTAGGGGGTGATACAGTTTTTGAATACAAAGGAAATACTGAGGCATTTAGACAGGCGAACGGCGGAACCGGGAAAACGCGCTCAACCAAAGACGAGAATTTCAATGCAAATTCTCAGTGTATTTCTCCATACGTCCGCCGTCTCTCCCTGATGTTATTCTTCAAGGAAGCGAAGAGAAAGGATTCCAGAGAGTCTCTCTCTTAGCTGCATTTCTGATTTCAAGCGAATTTCAACGGTGAGAATACTGTCGGTTGCGGTGTAGTCTCTCGCCACTATCTCAGCTTCGGCATCGCGAATAAACCTCATCGCAGTGTCGGCATCTGGATAGCTCACTGAGACCGTAAAGCGCTGCTTGATGATGCACTCTTTTTTCTTCGCATTTTCAAGTGCCTCTATGGCTGCCGCCTTATAAGCGACCCCTAAACGACTCGTTCCCAGTTTGACGCCGCCAAAGTAACGCACAACAATCAGTAACGTATAGGTAAGCCCATAGGAACGCAATTGACGCCCCAACGGCGCACCTGCTGTTCCGGAAGGTTCCCCGTCATCATTCTGGCGCGTGCGGTCTCCGTGATCGCCCAACACGTAGGCGTAGCAAACATGGCGTGCATCGTAGTATTTTTTTCGAAAAGCGGCAAGAATCTCCTTGACTTCTTCTTCACTTCCAGCATGAAGTGCAAAAGCGAGGAAACGGCTCCTACTCTCTACGTAGCAGCCCTCTCCTGCTTCTGCAATTGTGATGTATGAATCCTGTTGGATTATTGAATCCTGTTGAGTCATCACTATATCCCCTGCTTAGTTTTCCAAGCTTCTGTAGCGTATGCGCTTCGGAGCTTCAAGATTAAGTCGTTTTGCTTTGTTGGCCTCATAGTCGGTGTAGCTGCCCTCAAAGAAGAATACATTACCATCACCTTCAAAGGCAAGGATATGGGTACAGATACGATCGAGGAACCAACGGTCGTGGCTGATGACAACAGCACATCCTGCAAAGTCGTCAAGTGCTTCTTCCAAAGCACGTAACGTGTTTACGTCGATGTCATTGGTAGGTTCATCAAGAAGAAGCACGTTTCCCTCCTGCTTCAAGGCCATAGCCAGTTGCAAACGATTTCTTTCACCGCCAGAAAGAACGCCGCACTTCTTTTCCTGATCTGCTCCGCTGAAATTGAATTTGCTGATATATGCACGCGCGTTAATATCGCGACCGCCCATGCGCAACAATTCATTGCCGCCACTGACAACTTCGTAGACTGACTTTTCAGGAATGATGTCCGTGTGCTGCTGGTCGACATAGGAAAGCTTAACAGTTTCTCCGATTTCAAAGTTACCACCATCTGGCGTCTCCAAGCCCATGATCATACGGAAAAGCGTTGTCTTTCCGGCACCATTCGGCCCTATCACTCCAATGATACCACCCTGAGGCAAAGAGAAGTTGAGATCGTTAAACAAGACTTTCTCTCCATAAGCCTTTGAGACATGAGAGGCTTCGATAACCTTACGTCCCAAACGCGGGCCGTTAGGAATAAATATTTCAAGGTTTTGTTCCTTTTCCTTCTGGTCCTCATTAAGGAGTTTATCGTAGGAGTTCAAACGGGCCTTACCTTTGGCCTGACGCGCCTTCGGAGCCATTCTTACCCATTCAAGCTCTCGCTCCAACGTCTTGCGGCGCTTGCTTGCAACCTTCTCTTCCATTTCCATACGCTTGGTTTTCTGCTCCAACCAAGAGCTATAGTTTCCCTTCCAGGGGATGCCCTCTCCACGGTCGAGTTCAAGAATCCATCCGGCAACGTCGTCAAGGAAATAGCGGTCGTGTGTGACAGCAATAACCGTGCCTTCATACTGATTGAGGTGCTGCTCGAGCCAATCAATGCTTTCCGCGTCAAGGTGGTTGGTCGGTTCGTCAAGCAGCAAGACGTCGGGCTTTTGGAGGAGCAGGCGGCAGAGTGCCACGCGACGACGTTCGCCACCAGAAAGATGGGCCACATTCTGATCGGGCGCAGGCAGATGAAGCGCCGACATGGCACGTTCCAAACGGCTGTCGAGGTTCCACGCATCAGTGGAGTCAAGGATGTCCTGCAACTCGCCTTGGCGGGCAAAAAGCTGATTCATCTTTTCTTCATCCTCATAATATTCAGGCAGACCAAATTTCTGGTTGATTTCCTCATATTCCGTCAAGGCATCAACGATTGGTTTCACGCCTTCCTTAACCACTTCAATAACGCTTTTTTCGTCATCGAGATAAGGGTCCTGAGCCAAATAGCCTACAGAATAACCCGGAGAAAAAACGACCTCTCCCTGATAGTCATTGTCAATTCCTGCAATGATTTTCATCAAGGTAGATTTTCCCGCGCCGTTAAGTCCGATGATACCAATTTTCGCACCATAGAAAAACGAGAGGTATATGTCTTTGAGAATCTGCTTGTTGGTCTGTCTGATTGTTTTGGAGAGACCGACCATTGAGAAAATAATCTTTTTGTCGTCAACTGTTGCCATATTCTTTTTTCCGTTATACTTTAATATCCATTTTTTGGAGATTCCGAAGACCTCTGCTGAACAAGTCGGGTTTTCAGAACTCTTCTTTATCCTAATTATTCAAATTCCATAGCCAACACATCACACATGAGGTCAATGTCCATGTCATTGATGTTGTGTTTGCCCAAAATATCGCTGTCTCTTTTAAACACGTCAAACACGTTGACGTCAGCAGGCGCGAATTTTCTAAAATAACACCTGTAACGCTCAATGGCCAACACGATGTTGCCTGCTGCCCATGCTTCATGTCCCGCATGCAACCAATCTTTCTCACGCGAAGAATTTTCAAGCAATCTGAGATAATATTTTTCTGACTCTTCATATTTATGGCACAAGAAACTGCACCATGCCAGCATACGCAAGATGTCTTGGTCGCCGGGAGCGAAATAATAGGCCTTAAAGAGCTTTTTCAAGGCCGCCTCATGTTCATCCTGCTGCATCAAGCACTCGGCAATCCTCAACAGCAATTTTTCATTTTCCGGTTGCAGGGTTTCCGCCTGTTCGTAGTAAATCAACGCTTCACCATAGTCGCCAAGGCATTTTGCACAGTTTCCCAACTGCACCTGGGTCCAAAAATGATTCGGAGACAGGACATCCGATTTTACATAAAAATCCATTGCCAAAGAATATTGGTGCATCTTCTGATAACAGCGCCCCAGTTTTCTATAGGTTGTCACGTTGCCCTTGCACAGACCAAAAAGAATGGACGCCCACGAATAATTTCCGATTTCAAAGGCAAAATCCGCCAACACGTGCAGATTCTCGTTTTCCGAAAAGACAGCGTGCCACATATCCCATTCCGCAATGAATAGATCACACTTGAAAGGATCTGCCGCTTCGTCACGCAGACGATAGAACTTGAAGTAGCGATAGATGTCAAGCATATAAGAACGCATCGCCGCCTGCATCGTATTGGAAGATTTTGGAAGAGCATCCGTCTGTCCGCCTATCATTTCTTCCAAGTTGGCGTTGGCTGCTTTCAAGTCGCTATTGCCGGCGCCCATCATCTGTCCGATAACAAGACAGAACGAATATTTATCGCTTTCACACAGATTCTCGTTTTGCTCTATCATTGACACAAGCGGTGCATGATAAACAGACTTTGGAAAGTCGGGATGTTCTTGCGTGAACGGGAAAAACCAATTGGCCGCGATATTAAAGAAGGGAAATCCCTGTTTAACCATCTTGAATTGCCCGATGAAGACATCGGCTCCCTTGCGCTGAAGTTCCATCAGCATCTTCACCTTCTCATCAATATCGCCACCGACTTCGCCCCACTCTGTTTTTCCACCCATATCATCCAGAATGTCGCTGAGACTATCAGACCCGCTTTTTCGTTGTTTGAATTTTTGCGACTCTTTGATGATGGACGGCAGAATCTCATTTCTCACACGCTGTTCGAACTTGGGAGTATCGAGTGTCAGAAAAATCTGCGTCTGCAAATCAAGCAGATTATCTGAAAAACCTTCAAGGTTCTCCAGTTCCCTTATCGAATCTCCCACCGCTGGATATAACTCACAACGCGACCGATGCTTTGCCATTACAAGAACAAAACCAATCAAGGCGCGTGCACGCAGTTTCACATTGTTGCTCTTGACGCAACTTGCAAGCAGAAGGACCTTTCTGACATCAAAGAAGGTCAAGGCAGCCAACATAGTGGCGCTTAAGATCAAACACTTGGAGTTTTCATCAAACTCGGGAGCTTCCATCAGACGCTTAATTCTTTCCTGTGCATCCTGACTCCAAACATCAGAAGTCCAAATTAACTCAAAGAGGGTGCGGCAAGAAATATCTTCGCCCACCTTGTCGAACCCAACCCTAAGATTGTTCAGCGTATTTAATGTTAGGACATAGTGGGATTCCGACAGGCGGATTTCGCTCAGGCGACACACTTTGGAAAAGCATCCATCTATTTGTTGGAGGAAACGCATACGATAGTTGCTGCGTTGCTCATCTGCAACGCCTTTCGACATATAGTGCAACATGATTCTGTAATTATTGTCCACCTGCCCTACTATTTCCGTAGTTTCGGCATCCTCAACATATCTACACAATCCCTCAACAGCTTTTATCGCAACACCAAGTCTTTTCTCACAAATGGCTTTATCGGCTTCGTCGCGTAATACTAAAAAGGATGTCTTATCCATAATGATTACCTATGATTTTAGTAATGGTAAAACTAAACTGATGCAGTTTTAAAAAGTTACATTCACAAGCAGATGATAGAATCATCGGGGAATGCTTGAATGGTATCCTCTAATGTGTCTCCGCTTTTTTGCAGAAACGATCATTTACAAGAACTCCGCTTGAGCGAAACCGACAATTCCTCGTCCGCAAAAACTGGGAAACAGCTGCTATATCTTCCTTTTTGAAGCTGGCAGCGTGTGAATAAGTCGGCACATGCAGACTGTCGACAGGAAATTCCTGCATTCCCCATTTTGCAAGTATGCCAGACAAATTCTCTCTCATATTGTTGCGGGCGTTCAAACTGTCAACGGCCATGTTGTATGCCTTTGTTATGGCAATGATTTTCTTTTCCTCTTCTGACCCTTTCACTTTATCAGCCGTCAGCATGCATCCGAAATTGTTCGCCGACACTGCCGTCCAAATGGCCTTATGCCCTCTCATGCGACATTGCGTTGCAAAAGGCTCGGGAAGCATGGCTGCATCCACCTGGTTGTTGTCAACCATTGAAGTTCTCAGATAAAGGTCGTTTACCTGAGGCAAAAGCACTTCATCCGTCTTTGGAATAGACGACAGCAGATATGCCTCTGTGGAAAAACGGGAAATGGCCGTTGTCTTGTAGCTCAGCTGTGATGTCTTTTTGATTCTCAAACTTTTGTTGACCAGAAGACTCCAACCACCCTGTGTTGAATTGACAACGGATACTTTTCGGCCTTCCGACATCATCATAGCGTGAAACAAGTCGCTATATCCCATCAAAGCCGACCGCCCTACAATTGCTGTATCACAATCGAGTTTGGATTTGTATGTCGCGATTTTCACGCTGACGCCAAAGCGTTCGAAATACCCGCGTTCTTCTGCATAATAATAAGGCAGACAATCCACTATGGGCATTAAAGCTAAGGTGACGACTTCTTTGTTTGCCGATACGACTTCCTTAGGTTTAATGTCATCGCTCTTCGATGAATTACTGCCACACGACGAGAAGATGACTGCGAGGCACATCACCACACCAAATACATGTTTCATACTTATGTAGGTATTCAAAAATATTTTGTAATATCAAAGCAGGAAATTGTGAGCACCTACTTTTCCTATAAAATAAAAGGCTGAAAGTTTGGAAGATGACTTATTGATGCGAGTCTATTCCAACTTTCAGCCTTGTATTTTTTAGTAACATGGCATGCCACAAATATATTCGTGGCAAACCGCTACTTTATTGCTTAGCCTTTGATTGCAGCAATACCTGGAAGGACCTTACCTTCGATGGCTTCAAGAAGAGCACCGCCACCAGTTGAGATGTAAGACACCTTGTCTGCCATACCAAACTTGTTGATACATGCAACAGAGTCACCACCACCAATGAGCGAGAAAGCACCTTCTTCAGTGGCCTTAGCAATAGCATCGGCAATTGCGCGTGAACCACCAGTGAAATTGTCGAACTCAAACACGCCAGCAGGGCCATTCCAAAGAATTGTCTTGGCACCTTCGATAGCCTTGGCAAACAATTTGCGGGTTTCAGGACCGGCATCCAAACCTTCCCAACCTTCAGGAATTGCACCTGCAGGAACAACCTGAGTATTTGCATCGTTTGAGAAGCTGTCTGCAGCAACACAGTCAGTACCCAATACCAAGTTAACACCCTTTGCCTTTGCCTTTTCAATGATGCTCAAAGCCAAATCCAACTTGTCATCCTCACAAATAGATAGACCGATGTGACCACCCTTTGCCTTGGCAAACGTGTAAGTCATACCGCCACAGAGAATCAAGTTGTCAACCTTGTCCATCAGATTTTCAATGATACCAATCTTGGTAGAAACTTTTGAGCCACCCATGATGGCAGTGAAAGGATGCTTAATATTGCTCAATACATTGTCAACAGCCTGTACCTCTTTTTCCATCAGGTAGCCCAACATTTTGTGGTCTGCATCGAAATAGTCAGCGATAACAGCTGTTGAGGCATGCTTGCGGTGAGCCGTACCGAAGGCATCGTTAATATAAATATCAGCATAAGAAGCAAGGGTCTTGGCAAAATCCTTCTGCTTCTTCTTCATTTCTTCTTTAGCTGCAGAATAATTGGGATCTTCCTTGTCAATTCCAACAGGCTTACCTTCTTCTTCAGGATAGAAACGGAGGTTTTCAAGCAAGAGAACTTCACCTGGCTTCAGTGCAGCAGCTTCAGCTGATGCCTTTGCGCAATCAGGAGCGAATTTCACTTCAACACCCAAATGTTCGCTAACAGGCTTAACAATCTGGCTCAATGACATTTTGGCATTCACTTTGCCTTTTGGCTTGCCCATGTGGCTCATGACAATAAGTGAACCACCTTCAGCCAAAACTTTTTTAAGAGTCGGCATTGCACCCTTAATGCGGGTATCGTCGGTTACGTTACCGTTCTCATCAAGAGGCACATTGAAGTCTACACGAACAATGACCTTCTTGCCTTTAAAATCACAAGTATCTATAGTCATAACTTATATATTATGGAGTTATTAATATTCAATTCTTTAACCCTGCCAAATGGCTGTAAGTCCAAAGACATGCTGATTTCGCCAAGGATTCTTCCTCTTTGAAAACCTGCACAAATTTACGAAAAGAAAACGGACTACCCCATTATTTCTCCAGTATTTTATTCTGCTTGACACAACGCCAGCGAAAAGAGGAGGCGAACAAAGCATCTGAAGCTAAAAAAAATCCACAGAAATACCGTCTAAACTCAGCATTAATACTTCAGAATCTGCTTAGGACGTATTTTCGAGTTCTTTTTCAGATTATTTGTTGAACACAATTTTTCAACAGAGACTCCTAGTCTCTTTGCAATCGAAGAGAGTGTATCCCCTCTTCTGACTTGATAGAAATGGCTGTCTCTATACCTTGCTTGAGCAGGTCCACGCCTTTGCGCTGAGGCCATCGCATTGTTCTTTGATTGCTTATCATTATGATAAACAAAGAAATCACCCGTCACATCTTGATTCGGAAAATCAAAAAGCAATTTCGGGTCTATTGCCTCACCAAGCAACCTGGTTTCAAAATGCAAATGGGAACCAAAGGAGAATCCTGTATTTCCTCCGAGTCCGATTGGCTCTCCAGCCTTCACCTCGTCATTAACATTTACCAACTGCTTAGAAAGATGACCATATATGGTTTCGAGTCCGTTGTTGTGGCGAATCACAACATATTTTCCATAGCCGCCTGCATCATATTTAACGATACGCACCTTTCCGTCAAATGCGGAAGCAATGGTATCTCCAATATACACTTTAATATCCAAGCCCTTGTGGTAACGTCTGAATGAGGGACGATACCCAAAACCGCTCGTCACGTTTCGGCTTGGCGTTGGCATCGCAAATCCTCGGAGGTCAATTTTAAAACTGTCGGGTAAGGCTGCTGACGAATAACAATGCGTAGAGTTGTTATTCCATGATGTATATAACCCCTCACCATTTTCCAACTCGTCTGTTTCAATGAGTCGCTGCAAAGCCACAGAATCAACCACTTTCAGCTTACGGTCAATCGGCGCCTGAACAGCTATCAAATCTTGAGCCTGCATTGGAATAGAGGCCATGCACAATAGTCCCAGCGTTATTCTTCGTATTTTTCTAAAAATCATGAGAGATAAGAAATTAAACGACACAAATTTAGCAAAAACCACCGAGTCACAAAGCCTCAACAACGTTATTCTTTCTTAAAGAACGTTGCAGCCGCCCTGCTTTGCAGAGATTATGGCAAAACTTCCACCACAGGGCTCTCCAGAAACCGACTCCTCCGCAGCATTTCGACGCTTATTCTTCTCCATTGATTATCGGGAGGCTCAATTTGTATTTCACGGCCAACAATCGCATCACCACCACGGTCACACCGCAAATAATGGCACACGGCACCTGGGCCATATTCAAAATGACATAGCATATATAATAAGCCAATCCGCCGATAACACATGCCAAGGCATAGATTTCTTTACGGAAAATCAAGGGTTCTTCATTGATGAACACATCTCTGAGAACGCCACCTCCGGCACCAGTTATGGCTCCCATGATAATGGCGGCCCAAAACGGATAATGCCCGCCTGTTACCGGTGTACTGCTAATGGTTTTTTCAACGCCCACCACCGTAAAGAGCGCCAATCCGATGGTGTCAAACAAGAACCATGTATTGTTTTGTCTCACCAAAAGCTTTCTGAATGCAATCACCCACAGAAGGGCAAAGGCGGAGCAGATCAGATAAAAAGGGTTTGTCAGCCAAAATGGGGTCAAGCCAAGCATCAGGTCACGCATGGTCCCCCCACCGATGGCCGTGGTGACACCTACTACATAAGCGCCAAAGAGATCGAAACGTTTTGCAGATGCCAATCGTATTCCGGAAATGGCAAACGCCACTGTTCCAACAAAATCAAACACCTGTGTGATTGTAATATCTGGAATTGTCATAATGTATTTTTATTTGATATTCAAAAGAGGATTCTATACCGTTCAACTGACCACATTAACTGGATGGCCATCAAGGAATGCGCGGATGTTGCTTCCCAACATCTCCACCAACTTTTTCCTGGCTTCTATCGTTGCCCAAGCGACGTGGGGCGTCACATAAGCATTTGGCGCAGAAAGGAGTTTGTTGTCATGAGACGGCGGTTCAATACCCAACACGTCGGTGCAATAAGCACAGAGTGTGCCGTTTTCCAATGCTTCGCAAACGGCCGTTTCATCCACAAGTCCTCCACGAGCCGTATTCAACAAAATAAGACCCTTACGGGTGTTTGACAGCAACTGCCTGTTTATCATTTTCTGATTATTTGCCGTCAGCGGGCAATTAAGGCTTACCACATCACATTTTTGAAATGCCTCCTGAAGTGTGGTCTTCTTCACATAGTCTGGCAAATCCGCTTCGGATTTACTGCTTACGGCAAACACTTCCATGCCGAAGGCGTATAGCAAACGACCAACGGCCTCTCCGATATTGCCATACCCCACTATCGCAGCCTTGCGACCGGACAGTTCAATCAGAGGTCTGTCCCAGCATGAAAAAACAGGACTGTCACACCACTTTTTCTCCTTTGTCACAACATGAACGTAATGCCCGACATGATTACACACCTCAAGCAACAAAGCAACAGTCATTTGTGCAACGGCTCCTGTTCCATATCCCGCACAATTGCAAACCAGCACGCCGCTACGCCGTGCTGCTTCAACATCGATCACGTCATAGCCTGTTGCAGCAACGCAAAGCAATTTCAACTTTGGCAGCATAGAGAACTCCTTCTCTGAAAAACGCACTTTGTTAGTGATGATAATGTCAGCGTCTCCGCCTTTTTCCAGTATCTCATGAGGCAGACACTGATTGTGTGTTTTAAACTCGCCGAGCGAACTGATAGGCTCCCAAGAAATATCGTCATGGTTAAGCGTTTCGCTATCTAAGAAAACGATGTTAGGCATTTATTCAAAAATATTGTGGTTATAAATGATCTATGGATGGGCCAGGGCTTAAATACCTGCACGAACTGCGATCGCTTCTTGACACCTTCGTCATGGCTTTCCAATGGTTGTCGCCCCAATCAAGCGCGTGTGCCGATCTGACGGAGATCTGTGGTACAGCAACACCGTATATTCATTCTGGGTCTGATAGAAATCCCCCTCTATTGAGGGCACGACCGAGCGGCCATCACCGTCCGTTCCCCAATAATAATAGGAATAATATCCCTGTTTGAGCAAGAAAGCGCCAGTGTAACGACGGGGATTGTCGGCCAAGGGAGCAAGAAAGCCAGGGGCACTTGCAGCTCCATTTGTCCACTGTCCTCCCAAATATATCCTATGCGGCAATTCTTCCTTCCATTTTTCCGGAAACGAGTAGTCAAAATGCACCCACATGTATTCCGCCTCCGTTTCAGGATTCATATTGTCTTCAGCCAACGGCACATAAATGCCATCCTGATCCTCGTCATAAAGATAAGTCATCCTCGGTTCGTCGGGAAACAACGTGGCATGGAGATAACTCGAAAGATTGTCAACCGACTCGACGTGCATGCCCGGGTATCTTCTGCTCGGAATTTCAAATTTTCGATATTCATTACCTGCCTTAAATATCAAGTCCCTGCAATGCTCCCATTTGAGCATCGGTGTCGGCAAGAACGACACAGAAGACGGAGAAACATTTCGTACGGCATTGTGCCACTGCTTGTTTTGCAGCACCACCAATGTAAACTCCTTAGCATCACGTATTGACAAAGACGGACATCTGGCAGACACCGTCAGTTGCTGATGGGTTTTGTTTCTGTCAATGTCGGTATCACCATTCACCGTCACCGTCAACGAAGCCAAAGGCTCCACGACAAAAAAATAGGTGACGAACGCCGCCACTTTATCTCCGTTTTCATTTTCCTTCCAAAAGGTCAACTTGTAATTTCCAGACACCTTAGGCCTCATGTATTCGTTGGGGAATGCCAGGGAATAATGAACATAGTGAATGGAAGTATTGAGGCTCGGCGTGAAATTCTCCACCAAACCCTCGTCGGAGACAGACTCAACATAATTGTGTTCAAACACGGATTCCTCCACATTGAAATTCTCGTCCATCAATTCCAAGGTATATGTAAACCTATGATATTCAGCAGACAAGTCGTCAAAGCTAATCCTAATTCTTTTCGATTCTCCCAACACGAGGAGCGGAAACACTGGCATCGCCCGATTGCTGGCAGAATTATCATGAAACACCACGGTCTTCACCGAAGGGTCATAGACAACGGTCTCCTGTCCTTTAACAAAAACAGGAGACAAAAAAATAAGGAAAGCCAATATCAACTTTTGCTTCATAAATAGGCAGTCGAAATTATCAGACCATGAGCCGTCGGAAAAGGAAACGCCCCAGCTTACAAAAAAAACAAATGCTTATGGGAATCACCGAAAAATATTCTTCCAACAATTATCCCCAAGCCCTGTATTTCGTCTGTCAGATTTCGAAATCAACACACGCCCTCTCAGCAACAAATTTCATAAATTCAGATGCGACAGCCTTGTGTGAAGGATGAACGCTGTAGGCTTTCACATCCTCCAAATTGTCGAACACAGAATGCAGGCAAACATCCCACTTCTCTGCCTCGTTGCAGTTTCTCCCAACAAAGACCTCGCGGATGAAAGGAATTTCCGATGGCAAACGCTCTATGCCATCCTTAAACGCCTTGAACGCAGATGTGCGGACATCCTCCGAGACCTCGGCCTTGAACTTGAAAAATACAATATGCTTTGTCATTGTTGTTTCTTGATTTATCAATGTGAGTATTCTAAAATCCTGTCGTGGTCAACTGAATTAACAGCGCCAGTGATGCTCGAGAAAAGAACGAATCATCCGCAAGCGCATTCAAAAATTTTCTCCACCAATCGCGATACAGGATAGTTACATAATTCTTTGTTTTCCACGTATATATATCCATCTATCGAAACGGGAGCTTCAACATCAGCCTCATAAGCATCAACCATCAGCACGCGGTGGGTCAACACATGCTTCATTTGCTTTTTGACACACCTCATGCTTTTCAAGCTGCCGCCAACGAGCTTGCCGACATTTTCAACCACTTCCCTATCGCTCGCTTCGCCATTAAATTCAAGCAGGACGGGTTCATACAATCCAGCCCAAATGTCGCCAGGCGGGCGTTGCCGAATATAAACCACATTTCCACACCTAATAATGACATACACAAGATGTCGGATTTCCTGTTTCGTCTTCTTGGATTTGACAGGCAAGACCGAAACCCTGCCTGTCGAGAGAGCGATGCAGCCGCCAGAGAGCGGACATGTTTCACACAATGGTCGGCTGGGCGAGCAATGTTTCGCCCCAAAATCCATAATGGCTTGGTTGTAAACATCCGGATGCTTCTTGTCAAGCACCTCCATTGCCAGTTCCGAAAACTCCCTTTTCCCCTTCGTCGAATCAATGGGCGTTTCCACGCCAAAGAATCTTGAAAGCACGCGATAAACGTTTCCGTCAACCACGGCACAGGGCTGCTTATAGGCAAAAGAGCAGATGGCCGCCGCCGTATAGTCGCCAACCCCCTTCAGCGCTCTCACGCCTTTATAGTCGGTCGGGAAGGCTCCGCCATTCTGCATGACCAACTGCGCAGCCTGATGCAGATTTCTCGCTCGGCTATAATAGCCAAGCCCCTGCCAATATTGCAAGACCTCATCGGTTGAAGCATCAGCGAGCGACCTGACATTAGGAAAGCGCTCAACAAACCTCAAATAATAAGACAGCCCCTGTTTGACCTGCGTTTGCTGCAGAATGATTTCAGAAATCCATATCAAATAAGGATCTGCCGTTTCTCTCCACGGCAATTGGCGTTGGTTTGCCTCATACCATTTTATGATTTCACTTGTAAAATCCATTTTTAGAGTTGTTCTAAAAAATACGGCATGATATAACTCGTCTGAGGGGTAGGGTGTTCAAAATCCAGGAAGAATCAAGATTGATAGAGGGCGCCGTCGCCGGCAGGTTCGAATTAATCGAATTTTTGCAACTTGGTTGCGGAACTGCCCTGCAATAAAATTCGAGATATTCCGCCATGACATTACAAACCAATCTTGAGCACCTACTTAATGGAATAACTTTATACGTTGTTCCTCCGAGAGTTTGCAAATAAGCAGCGTGTCGTCATTCTCCACGACGATATATCCGTCCAATCCCTGAACAACCACCTTCTTCAGCTTGCTCGTATGGATGATTGAATTGAACGTCTCGTGCAGTTCAATATTGCTGCCGATAGCGGCATTTCCATATTGGTCCTGACCGATCTGCGTTCGCAAAGACCCCCAAGTTCCGAGATCGCTCCATCCGAACGTTGCGGGGAAAACAAAAACCTCCTCTGCCCTCTCAAGAATGGCATAGTCAACAGAAATGTTTTCACACTGAGGATAAATACAATCAATGTGCTCCTGTTCGCGCTCCGTTCCGAAATAAGGCATAACGGATTCAAACTTCTTGCACATTTCCGGCTGATACACTCGGAAAGCATTTACGATGGTACTGACGTTCCAGATGAAAATGCCAGAGTTCCAAAGGTAATTCTTTTTCTTCAAATACCCCTCTGCCACCTCAAGACTTGGTTTCTCCGTGAAAGAATCCACCCTGAAGATGTTCGAGTTCCTTGAAGACGAATAACTCAAATCAGCCTGTATGTATCCATACCCTGTTTCTGGATGCGTTGGATGAATACCCAAAGTCACAATGGCATCGGTCTCCGCAGCAAAGAGTAGCGATTCTTCAATGGCATAGTGAAACTTCTCCAAATCAGCAATGATGTGGTCGCTGGGCGCAACGATAATATTTGCATGAGCGTTGATCGACTTGATTCTCCAACTTGCATAGCAGATGCACGCAGCTGTGTTTCTGCGACACGGCTCCAGCAAAACATGGCCCCTCTCGATGTCTGGCAATTGCTCAAGCACCAGGTCCTTATATTCCTTGGAGGTAACAATCCAAACATTTTCTTTTGGCACAATGGAAGAAAACCGCTCCAACGTCAGTTGCAACAATGTTTTCCCAACTCCCAAAACGTCAAGAAATTGCTTGGGCTTATTTTCACTGCTGAGTGGCCAAAAACGGCTACCGATGCCGCCTGCCATGATAACAAGGTGATTATTTTTGCTCATATTGTGTCGTATGTTTATTCGCGTTCATGGAACCATCAATTAAGGAGGGAAGATGAGAACAATTCTATGTCACTCTTTCACCAGCATGTCGCCAGATATATAAATGCGCGTCATGGCATTAGTTGCATTTGAGCGCACCGTGATCACTTTCCGGAAAAAGCCTTTCGGCTTCCCCTTGCCGTTGTACGTAACCTTGATTTGGCCTTTCTTTCCAGCCGGTATCGGCGTTTTCGTATAGTCAGCAACGGTGCATCCACACGTTGTCATCACCTGCTGAATAACCAGCGGCTCATCTCCCGTGTTTGTAAAAGCGAACACCACCGTCTGCTTTTTCTCTTCATCAAACTTACCAAAGTCATGAGAACTCTTGTCATACTTGATGACCGCTTGTGCGCTGGCATTAACAACAAAAGCTGCAAGCAGCGCAACCGTTAAAAGTATCTTTTTCATATTATCTCAGATGATTCTAAAATCAAAGGTATTTAAAATGCAAATGTATAATTATTTTCCCAAATAGTTGTCGCCAGAAGGGTAAATTCCACACGTTTCCCATTATTTTACATAAAAACTTTTTCGACACCCACTTAAGTAGGTGTTCAAAATTAGTTTATAGGGATAAGCCAGTTTAATATTGCCTTGCCGCATTCTTTTGCCCCTACAACTGTCTTTCATCAGTCACGTAGCCCGCTACGCTCCTTCTTCAAGACAGTTGTAAGAACAAAATAATACGACAATTCAATATAAACTAATTCTGAACACCCACTTATCAGAAAATATTTTGTATTTTTGCCTTTATCACACTTCTGCTGTGTCGGACCAACAATAAAGGGCGGGCCACGTCAAGAACCGCCCCCTTCAAGCGAAAAGGCAGCATTCCCAAATAGGCCTTCCCCCGCGCGACTCCCCGACGCAAAGAAGATTAAAACAATCTCAACACCAACTCATTCACACACAAGACATGCCATTGCAACAAACACGAACCATCCTCGGAATTGACCCTGGCACAAACGTCCTGGGCTATGGCGTGCTGGAAACAAACGGATCGAAAGCCAAAATGCTCGCCATGGGCGTCATCGACCTCCGCCATTGCAAGGACGTCTATGTGAAGTTGGGCAGGATATACGAGCGCGTAAGCGAAATCATCGAGTCCTTCAGGCCCGATGAACTTGCCATAGAAGCGCCTTTCTTTGGCAAAAACGTGCAAAGCATGTTGAAACTGGGGCGTGCACAAGGCGTGGCCATAGCCGCAGCCATCAGCAAAGGCCTCCCAATCCATGAATACGCCCCGCTGAAAATCAAAATGGCCATCACCGGGAATGGCGGAGCAAGCAAGGAGCAAGTGGCGCAGATTTTGAAGCGCGTCTTCTGCATAAAAGACGAAAACATGCTGCCCTACCTCGATGCCACAGATGCGCTCGGAGCAGCCTACTGCCATTTCCTGCAAAGCATAAATTCTCTAAACGTCAAAGGAAGGAACGCGTCGTGGCGAGATTATAAGAACAACATCGCTGCAAAAAACGACACAGGGAAAATGACCCTGCCGCAAAAAAAACTCATGGAAGCCCTATGCAGAAAATCCTTGAAATAAAAAACGGCATTGCAAGAAACGAGGCACATCGGCTGCAATCCCCTGTCAATTTCGTTTTACGGGCAGGCGAATCCGTTGCCATCAGCGGCCCCAACGGCGGTGGCAAATCCCTACTGACTGGGCTCATAACGGGAGCCATCCCCATCAAAACCGTCCTCCCCGACGGACAGACAGGGGAGCGGCATATCGGGAAAGGCGCCATTCGGAGCATCGTCTTCAACGACGTGTACGGAACAACCCCGCCCGCCTACTATCAGCAGCGCTGGAACCACGGCGACGACATGACGTTCCCAACCGTTTGCGAAATACTGGAGAAAAGTCGCCGCGATGCAGCCGAAGCGCCCCGTGTCCTTTCCTCCCAAACGATGGACAACATCGAAAAGGCGCTCAACATCCCCCCTCTGCTCAACAAAAAGGTTAACCAGCTTTCGAGTGGCGAACTGAGGCGCCTTCAGCTGATGCGCATCCTGCAAGCCTGCCCCTCAGTATTGGTGATCGACAACCCCTACATCGGCTTAGACCCCAACAGCCGTGCTGTCCTCACAGCAGTGCTTCAGCAACTCTCCCAGTTCATTACGCTCATCCTGGTGGTTTGCCGCCCATTGGAAATCCCCACCTTCATCAACAGGGTGATTCACGTTGAAGACAAACAGATGCGCGAACGCACGCGCGAAACCGAGATACAGGAAAGCAAACAAAGCGAGGAAGCAGAGCAGCCAGCGGCAGCCATCCCCGCCCCAACGACACGCGATTACCCCGAAACAGAAGCGGGAGAAGAAATCGTCAGTCTCAGCGACATCAACATCTCCTATGGAACGCGCACCGTGTTCAAAAACTTCTCCTGCAACATCAAAAGCGGAGAACATTGGGCCGTCACAGGTCCCAACGGCGCAGGAAAGACCACCCTACTCTCCCTCATGCTGGCCGACAACCCCATCGCCTACGCCCTCCCCGTCAGACTCTTCGGGAGAAAGAGAGGAAGCGGCGAAAGCATTTGGGACATAAAGAGAAAAATCGGATACGTCTCTCCCGAGATCTTCTCAACCTATAAAAAACATTTGTCCGTAATCCACATTCTGGCAAGCGGTCTCCACGACACCATCGGGATATACCGAACGCCCTCAAACGCAGAAATCATCATCTGCCAACAATGGCTCGCAACATTCGGCGTGCCACATCTCGCAGAGAAGTGCTATTTGGAACTCTCGCATGGCGAGCAGCGACTGGTGTTGCTGATACGAGCATTCGTCAAAAGCCCCCAACTGCTGATACTCGACGAACCATTCCACGGCCTTGACCGCCACTGGTGTGAAAAAGCCAAAGAAATAACAGACCGCTACATGGCGGCCAACCCCAGAAGAACGCTGATCATGGTCACGCACCACACGGAGGAACTCCCCGCCTGCATCGACCATCATCTCAGAATCTCTCCCCCCGATAAGTAAGTGTTCAAAATTAGTTTTATATCAACAAGGCAATATCAGACAGGGTTCCCCCTGCATGGATACTATAAACCAATTTTGAACACCCACTCAACACACAAAAAACCATCTGGCCCCCCCGGCCAGACTCACCATAACTTAGAAAATGAAAAAGACCAGACCTCTATTCTATAGCTCGCTCCTTGCCCTACTCTTGGCGCCCAACACGTTGAAAGCACAAGAGGTGTACAACATGGTTCTTGAGAACGCAACAAAAACGGTGAATTCGCCGTCGAAGAGCTTCACGCAGGTGAAAATCGCACAATTCAAAAGCACGGCGTTGGTCTACCTGAAAAAGAAAGCCTTTGAAAACAGCAAGGAAGTCAAAGAAGAATTTCTCAACACGCAGGCATACTATCTGTCTGAATTCATCTTCCTCTTTTTCACGCAAATCCTGAAAGACCACAAACTCTCCGATGAGGAACGCAGAAAAAAGATCTATCTCTTTATGGACGCGTCTTTATCAAACCCCCTCTTCAACGACCCCGACACCGAAACAACGCAATCGTACATCAAAGAAGGAAGCGAGCTCACGCCCTTCTCGCTGGACACAGACTGGCAGAAAGCGTGGCACGCCGCCAAATCGCAGTTGTGACCAAGCTCGAAAAACGCCCCAACGCCCAGCATGTCTGCCCACGCCGAATCATCTCCCCGCCTCTCCCATTGTCAGCCCAACCATCAAGCGACACACACCACCAAATCAACATAAAACAGCCAAACGCACCTCGGCAAAGCATTCAAACAAAGTTGAAGCTCTGCCGAGGTGTGCTTTATGCCTGCAACGCATTCTCGGGCGAACCCACCAAACTTTTCCTTCAACCACGATGCCCGTCATACCCATCAATCAAGGTGGCGCGTCTGCATTACGATAAATATATTTCAAATTATTGCTTAAATAAGTTTTACCGGCAATAATTCGAAAGATATGTGACATTTTTCCTTTCCTTGCGGCGGGTTGACGCGTGATTTTCGTCTGAACATGTCGTCTGTTCGGTGATGTTCCAGGAATAGTTTATGCTATGTTTGACTTGTGCACTTTAGGGGGCTTCTGGCGTGCTTCGTACGTGGATATTTGCGCTTCGCGCGGTCTTTTAACGTTAATGGCCACCAAAAATCACACGTTCCCCACCAAGGTGGAGAACGTGTGATTTTGCTGTTCATTCAGGCTGCGCTGCCATGTGAATGGACAGATGATGGGGTATCGCCTTGCCGCATGTGGTTAGAACTTACCTTTGTTCAGCCATTGCAGGGCTTTTGTCAATGCATTGTCACGTTTGGCCTTGAAGTAGCTGTTGCGGGTTTCTGCGACGGGAATGTCAGGCGTAAAGCCATAGCCCACGAAGTCTGAGCCGTCGGCCGCAAAGTCATGTTTGGAGCAGATATTTGCTTCGCAAACGCCCGGGATAATCGAAACCCTTACGCCATTTCCCGTGCTGCCGCCAGTCTTTTCGCCCACCAGGGTGACATGACCCGTAGCACGCATCACGGAGATGAAATCTTCGGCTGCTGAGAATGTGCCACGGTCGACCAGTAGCACCACAGGCTTGAGATAGAGCTGGAACGTATCTCGCTCGCTATGCCTCCACGTGGTGCCCTCATTGCGATAGATCTTCTCCGGATAGTTCCATGAGGCATAGGCCGGAATGTATAGGCGGCTTTCCCAAGCACCTGTCAAAAGCGTGTCGGCAAAAAAGTGTTTGGCAATATAGTCGCCGTTGGTGGAGTTCCCACCAGGATTATTGCGAATGTCGATGATGAGCGCACGCGTTTCCAAAATTTCAGGGTAAACCCTATTGAACTCCTGAACCAAACGTCCGTCCATGAAGTTTGATATTTTCAAATAGCCAATGCCATGCTCCATCGCATCATACGTCAGCAACTTCGGTTGTTGGGTTTCATAGAGGTCAAAGTCATCGTCCTTGAAATCATAGGTCACACTCAACAGCTTCTTGCCATCGCGCAACTGCACGGTCATGGGCTTTGTGACGAAACGACTTGTCAAGTTCATGCCATCGTAGGTCTCGTGTAGACGCCACTGTTCGGTCGAAGCCGAAACATAAGGCATCACTTCGCGCTTGGCATAAGCCTCGACGTCCTCGCCGTCAATGCTCACCAGTTGCTGTCCGCGGCGCACACCTTGCTTCGCAAAGGCGGAGCTATACACCTTGTCAACATACACCTTGCCGTCAATCCAACGTGTGGAAAACGGCATGGAGCGCATATCCTGCGGATAGTAGCTATAGACAAAAGTGTGGCCGTCATTGAGCGTAGCCGCCATGCGTTGCAGCAAGCGCACGGCCTCGCCATCGGTCGTCGTAGCCTTTATCTGCGGAATCATGGCCACATACAAGCTGTCCCAATTGACCGACGCACGATTCATAAACACAAAGTTTCGCTTCACGCTGCTCCACAAATGGCTCAAGCCCAACAATCTGCGGGTCGGCGCATCGATGCTGCCCCAATAGTCCGGATGCGATTCCCCTCCATTGTAATAGCTAAGGTTAATCCAGTCGATAGGCACGCAAAACTCGTTTCCAAGCTTTTTCGCCTTTAGGAAATAGAGCGTACCGTCATCCCAGTGCATACCATAGAACGTCTTGCAACGTTCCAATCCCATGTCAAAGCGATTATCGTGAATGCTGACATGGGTATATTGGTTATAGTCTTTGAAGACCTTTGCGAAGCGGTCGAAATCAGCTTTTTTCGCATTTCTCAGTGCCAAACGGGTGCCTACCGTCCAGCCTCGGCCTTCTCCTTGCTGCCAGGCAAAGCCTCTTATGCCTTGTTTCCATCCGCCAGTGTATCGCACGGGTGTTTTTGTCACTTTGGGATTGGCCAATAATTCCTTATAGATGAGATCAACTGCCAATGTGTCGATACCTTTGGCCCATGTCGTCATAGCACATGCTAAGGCAAACAGCAGTAATGTCAACTTCTTCATTTTCATTTTCATTTTCGTTTTTCGCCTCACGATGATTCGGCGGTCGAATAGGAGGGTTAAAATGTTAGTTAATGAGCGAATGACTATGAAGTTGTCTGAACTTTTCTGACGAAGATTTGATTTGGAGTTTGAGTTCTTCTACATTCCATCTTCACCTTTCTTTTTAGCCGTTTTTTGACCTTTCATCGGTCGTATAGCTCGCTACACTCCCTCTTCAAGACCCCAAAACGCCTCAAAAATAAAGGCAAATCTTGAATTTCATAAAAGTTCAGACGACTTCTATAACGTTTATCGCGCTGAACACTGACGTGTCACAAACCATAAACGCTATGCCAATCTGGAGCAAAGTTACGAATTATTTCTGTATCGCCGTTGGCTTTTGCAAATTTTTTGGACGCAGAGGGGGAAGAGTCTGTCGGCTGGGGAGGATAATGGAGGACGTGTCATTTCTGTGCATTTTATTCATTTTTGCTTTTTCGCCGTTTCCCATTCGTCAAAACTGTGATTTGCCACACTTTTGACGAATGGGATTCTTTTCCTGACTTCGTCAATGCGTCACCCTAAGCCACCCGATTGGATTACGTAACTCACTGATTTTCAACATACGCAATCTAATGGGGCAAAAAAGTGATGAAGTCAGGAAACATTTCAAATGTAACACACACGCGCCCATCAACACCACGTTCCCTCTTTGTCCGTATTTGTCAGCGAACGTGGAACGAGCCACAGACGCACACGGGAGCAGACACGAATGCACCAGGGAGCAGACACAGTCGCATCTGGGAGCAGAGACGAACGCCTCTGGGAGCAGACACGGTTGAATCTGGGACGATGTTCGCCGACTGACTTAGGGGGCGGATTGACAGAACTTTTCTACAATACAATAATGATTAAAGAGAACAGACCTAAGGGGAGCGTTAGTAAATTAAATAGGGCATTCTGAACACAATTTTCAGAATGCCCTTTCTATTAAAAAGCGAATGGGAATCGTGATAACAAAACGAGACAGAAGGCGTAAATCTTTCTGCCCCAATTTATATTTGTGGATGGTCTAAATTATTTTGTATATGCTGAAAACATTATTCTTTGATTTTCAGTGCGCTCTCGGGCGCAACTACTTATAACTACCATCGGCTTAAATTCAGAGTGTACCGACTTTCGTAGTAACGGTCGTTGACATCAAGACACAAATGGTTGGAGGTGAAGGAACGGATGGTGGCAAGGAAGTCTGTGCGCCCATCGTCATCGAAGTCTATTTGTATGACATCACGGCTGACGTCCCACCAACCTGTTTCACGGAAATTATTCGAACCGTAGGCCTCGAAGCGGCCATCGTAATTGAAGACAAGGCGGTCGGTTGGCCGATAAGGGCAGGGGCCATAGTCTAACGGTATCACGTAGTCTATGCGCCAGGTGCCGGATAGGTCTGAACGGGTCATCCAGTCGTCGTCTTCGCAGGAGGAGAGTGAGCTAAGCGCAAAAAGCGCACAGAGGGTCAATAGTGTTTTTGTTATTATGGTTTTCATGTGGTTTGATTTTTTGTTTTGTTGAACGAGACCTGGGGTGTGTAGGGGGATGTGTTCCCTCGCAAGCGAGGAGGGGGAGGGAGGGGAAAGCTCTGCTTTTTTTATTTCAGCGTCAGTTGCTGGAGGTCGTACATTGAGCCGTTGTAGCAGTTGATGTCGACGTATCCCTTGATGCCTTTGAGGCGGCCTCTGTCGGTGTGTTGCCAGAATTTCCAGGGGCCGTCATAGCGCAGGGTGTCGACATAATAATGCGCTATCCAATAGGGATATTTGCTGAACTCGGGCGTTCCGAGGTATTCTGTCTTGAATTTGTAGTAGGTGTATAAAATCGGTTTTGCGCCATATCGCCGTTCTATCAGTCGGAGCCAGACGAGGGCTGAGTCGCGCAACTGGGAGGGCGTGAGTTTCCCTGTGGATTCGATGTCGAGGACGGGGGGTAGGTCTCCTTCTTCCAACGGTACGCGCCGCACGAAGTTGTCGGCTTGCTGACGGGCGGAGACGTTGGGCAGGAAGAAGTGGTAGGCGCCACGGACGAAGCCGTTGTCGCGGGCTTGTTTGAAATTGGAGTTGAAGCGGGTGTCGAGGTCATTGGCGCCTTCTGTGGCTTTGACGAACACGAAGCGCAGGCGCTCGCCGTCGACTTCGGCTGCGGAAAGTGCGTCCCAATCGATCTTGCCTTGATGATGGCTTATGTCGATTCCGCGTATGGAATAGCCCTCGGGGTATCTGGCGTCGCCAAAGATGCCCTGCCAGGCTACGGTGTAGGGACGGATGAGGAGGGCGTAAAGGGCTATGGAGCAGAGGGCGAAAAGCAATATGGCTCCCGTCCACATGGCGTGGGCGGATATTCTGTCGGTGATCTGCGCGATTCCCAACGCTTTCAGGAGGCGCGAAACGCATCCTTTTTTTCTTGTGCCTGTTCTCGCTTTTCTTCTTGCCATGTTTGACTGGTTGCTGCCTTGGCAGCCTGAAATGTTTGTTTGGTTGGTGGTTTGTCGGCACCCAAATGGTGGCGACATGGTTTAGGTTGCGCTTGTGCCTGCAAGTGGCATTTTTCTGCGTGCTGGCTCTTCGCTGGCTGTTCGTGCGTGTGAGTGTTAAAAAAAGGTTGACGAGTGGTGAGAGGATGTGTTTAAACGGATGCTTGTTGTTTCAAGACGGTTGCTTTTCAGCAAACTGTCTGAGCAACATGTTATTTCAGTTCTCCTACTTATCTCTCGAAAACTCATCAACCTTCCTATGGCGTGTGTGTGTTACCACTGGGAACCTCGCAGTTCCTGGCGGTTGGCACAACACGGGGGTATTATTTGCCTTGTTCCAGCTTCAAGGTCATGGTGCACTGGTCGCATACTTCTGTTGGGCCGAAGTACTGAATTGGACCAGGATATACGAAGCAGGTGTTTTCTGCCCATTCTTCGCGATGTGCAGCAAATTCCTTGAAAGGTGCGCCGTCCAAACGAACCAATGCCTTGCGGATTACGGGCTTCATTTCGCCATTACGACGTTCCATGTTCATCATCATCGTGATGGGCACACCGCCGGCAACCCATTCTTCTGCAGGAGCCGTTGTGTTCTTGACGATGGCCATGTAGCCTGTCTTGCCATTGGCAACGAGCTGGGCTGCGCTTGTGCCGAGTGCGTAGCAATAGTCGGCATCGTAGTTGGAAGGAGCGGCGCAACGTCCTTCGTAGCCGAAGAAGTGGTGTTGTGCTGCAAACTTGCCGCAGAACTTGCCTGCTTTTTTCCAAGCGTTTAATTTCTTGGCAACCATTTCAGAAAGGAGCTTTTCTGTTTCGATGAGAGAAACCTGTACGTTTCCGTGCGGGTCGCGCTCCATGGTGAGCTGCTTGGCAACACCTTCTGGGAGGCTTTCGTAGATGGCGGCGTTTTCTGAGGAGAGCTTGCCGAGAATCCAAGCACGCTGTTCGTCGGCTGCAACTTCTGCGGCCTCGGGCTGTGCAAGCAAATCGTTGAGTTCAGCAATGAGTTTCTTCATTGCGGGGATGAACTCGATCAGACCTTCGGGGATGAGAACTGTTCCGAAGTTGTTGCCGTTGGCGGCACGCTTTGCAACAACGTTGGCAATGTACGTAACGATATCGTCGAGCGTCATGTTCTTTTCTTCAACCTCTTCGCTGACGATGCAGACGTTTGGCTGGCACTGCAATGCACACTCCAAGGCGATGTGGCTTGCTGAACGGCCCATCAATTTGATGAAGTGCCAATATTTGCGGGCTGAGTTGGCGTCGCGCTGGATGTTGCCGATGACTTCTGCGTATGTTTTGCAGGCTGTGTCGAAACCAAAGCTGGTTTCAATCTGGTCGTTCTTCAAGTCGCCATCAATGGTTTTCGGGCAACCGATGACCTGAATGCCATAGTTCTTGGCAGCATAGTATTCAGCCAAAACGCAAGCGTTAGTGTTGGAGTCGTCGCCACCGATGATTACGACAGCCTTGATGCCGAGTTCACGAATGATTTCCAAACCAGATTCAAACTGATCTTCCAATTCGAGTTTGGTGCGACCAGAACCAATCATATCGAAACCGCCAGTGTTGCGATATTCGTCGATGATGGCATCGGTCAGCTCGATGTATTTGTGGTCAACCAAGCCGCCAGGACCCATAAGGAAACCATAGAGCTTATTTGACTTGTTTTGCTTCTTCAGTTCGTCGTAAAGACCGCAGATTACGTTGTGACCACCAGGAGCCTGACCGCCTGAGAGGATGATGCCGATGTTCATCGGAGCATATTCTTTCTTGACGTCTGTTGGTACAAATTCCACCAAAGGCATACCATAAGTATTGGGGAAGAGGGCTTTGATTTCTTCTTGGTTGCCTACACTCTGAGTTGGCTCACCTTCTTTGATGCTGACGTTGCCACGAAGTCCGAGGGGGAGTTTTGGCTGATAGGCAGCACGTGCAATTTGTAATGCGCTTTTTTCCATAATGATTTATTTGTATTTAGGGTGATTATTCTTATTTGGAGGGCGACCCCCGATAATCCGTTATATCGCTCCCGAGATTTCATCGAAATGTTTGCATTTTCCTGAAGTCTGCCAGAAGCGATGGAATTCTCCGCAAGTGCATGGAATTTCCGAGAGGGACATGCCCCGCTATGCTGGATATTTCCGAACACGGCTTTTTCGTTTTCCGTTTGGCTCCTTAACGAAGCAAAGTTACGTTTTTCCGTTGAATATAACAATAGTATCGGGGCTTTTCTTGTTGGCACATATTGTGCTATGTCGTTTCGGTATAGCAAAAAGAACAGGAAGGGGTATGTTGCTTTCCTCTTCCTGTTCTTTCTTTTTTATTTTATCGCTATTTCACCAGTGTCGCGATGACGGCACCCAGCGTCGCAGTGATGGAGCCAAGGCTCATGATTTCGCTGAAGGTCATTCGCTTACGCTCTTTCTTCATCGGAACGATGATTTCGCATCCGGGCAAAATGTCTTTTGCCGATTTCACTCTGGTGACCGTACCGTTCATCTGAATGGCAAACACGCGTTTTTTGCGTGCCTTTTCACCATATCCGCCCGCTTGGTCGATGTAGTAGTCGAGCGATGCTCCGTCTTTGTAAGTAACGGTGTTGGGATAGAGCACTTCGCCGTTGATGGAAACGGTGTTGTTTTGCTGCGGAATGATCAAATGGTCGCCGTCTTGCAGCACCACATCCCATTGTTCGCTGCCTGGATGGGCGATGGCACCAGCCAAGTCTATTCCGATATATCGCTCATCTCCCACTTGGAGTTTGCTTGTCAGGGAATCGTTTTTGAGGGCACCCGTCAGGATGGTCTGGTATTTTTTTTTCTCTTCTTCAGACATCTTTCTAATCAGTTTGGCACCACCGATATATGCCTGTTCGTTGATGCCACCCGCTGCATTGATGAGGTCGCTCAAGCGATAGTTTTTACGGGTCAGCACATAGGTTCCGGCAAAGGCGACTTCCCCGTCAACGAGAACGTGCTCTTGTCCGACATAACCAGGCGATTTTCTGACGTAGATTTCATCATACGGTTCCAAAACGAACCCTGGTTCCCCCGTGACAACGAACCCGTCTTTCATTTCAAAGCTATAGGTCTTCGCCACAAACAAGGGAGCCTTGGTTGCTGAAGCATTACGAATGCGCCGCGACACTTCGATTTTGATGAGCGAAGCGGCATCCGTCAGTCCTCCGGCACGCAAAATCAAATCCTCAAGCGTGGTACCTTCGGCATAATCAAATTCCCCAGGATGCTGCACCTCACCTGCAATTTTCAGGAAGCGTTGCAACTTGCGCTCTCTGTTGCTTGGAATATAGATGACGTCTTCATTCTGGAGAGACACGTCGGGAGATGTGTGCTCCATGATTCCTTTTAAATCCAACGAAACAGCTTGCAACGACCGTTCTTTTGTCATGCGGTGCATGATGCCACGGGTGGTGACGGCGTCTTCTGTCATTCCGCCGGCACGCTCAATGAGCTGGCGAACTGTTGAAATATTCCCGTCGACCTGATACATTCCCGGACGGAAAACAGCGCCTTTTATCTCAACCATATTTGAATATCGATTGAGGGTGGAGTCAACGAAAACTGAGTCTTCATCCATAAGCTGAAAACTCGTGCGCTCAAATTCGTCGATGGTGTACACTGATTTCACGCCTCCAGCTTTTCTGACCAAACGGAGGTTTTTCGTATAGGCATCGCCAGCAAAACCACCAGCATATTTCAGAAGCGTCGCTACGCTCTCGTTCTTTTTCATTTCATAGAACATGGGGCGCTTGATCTTGCCTGTGATATTGACCAGACACTCATAAGGGTTGACGATGATGATGTCGCCAGAACTAAGTTTGATGTTGCCCGAGAGTTTCCCGTTTAAGATGTAGTCGTAGATGTCCACCGTTGAAATCTGACGTCCATTTCTGAAAACACGGATGTCGCGCAACGAACCAATCTCACTGACACCGCCAGCCATATAGAGGGCATGGAAAACGGTGGAGAAGGCCGACAGAGTATAAGTCCCCGGCGTTTCAACGGCTCCCATAACGTTGACCGAAATTGTTTTCGTCTGCCCGACACTTAATTTGATGTTCGACCCGCTGTATCTGCTCCCGATGGTCGCCTTGAGTCGGCTATTTGCTTGCGCAACCGTCAGACCGCTCACCTGGATTGGCCCGAATCCCTCAATGTCGATTTCGCCCTCAGGAGACACCGTTGACGAGATTGATTTCTGCGAAGCGCCCCAAATGTCGATGAAGACAGCATCGCCAGGGCCCAACTTATAGTCTGACGGCGTGGCTATATTCATCTCGGGTTCAAACGTGAGTTTCTTATTGTTGAATATGTCATGCCCGAAAATCACGCGCTTGATATTCTTTTTCTGCGGAATAGAATCCAACTGTTCCCACGCTTCATCCTCAAAATCAAAAAGTTCGCTGCTATTCTTTTTTCGAGATGCCTCTTCCATTGCCGACATGCTCTCGTCCTTTTTATCGCCGTTTGGTTTTCTCTGCCGAAGCGTCTCAGAGGAATCGTCAGAGCGAACGGGGGCTTTAGTTCCGAAAGTGTTGTCTTGCTTCTTGGCTTGTTCCTTTTCCAGATCTTTTTTGACACGTCTCAACTGGTCGACAGGAACGCCCTTCTCAACGAGTTTTGTTATAATCTGCTGGGGTGATGTGCCTTTGTTATGCTCACGGATGATATACTCTTTGACTTGCTTGTCGGTCATTGAACTGCCAGTCTGAGCTTGAGCGTATTGAAACGAAAGACACAAGGCCAGCAAGATTGCTGAAAGTATTCTAAGGCATTTCATGCTTCTTGATGTATTGTTATTTTTAGGTAATTACAAACTTATGCGGGACTTCACAGCTGCTATTCCTCATTTTTTTAGTTGGAACTCCAGCGTGTCTTCTATCTTTACTAATTTGCGGTGCTGAACCTTCTTAATGACATTGCCGCCCACGGCTCTATAAGAAAAAATGCTATCGTTAACTTGCTTGAATATAACCGTTTGTGAGTCGGAACCCGTATCATTACTTAAACGTATTCGAAGAGCATCACCCTGCTTTTCACAACTCGTAATCATCCAGATACCATAAACACCGGTTCCTGAAAGATAGCCATTTGTTTTTCCAAGAAACGACAGCCCAGGAACTTCTATGTTTTCACCATAGGCATCAAGGCAGAGCGTGATCTGCGCCATTTTACAAACGAAGGTTCCCTTGTATGGATTGGACGCAGGCTGAGCCGTAGCTACAAGCATGGCAAAAGCAAACAGCAGAAGCAGGACATTTCTTAATTTCATTTCTCGGTTTGTGTTAGGCAATCTGTTTATTGTGTTAGGCAATCTGTTTATTTTGGGCGAGCCATTTCTGTATCACAAGAACAGCATGACCGCAGGAAGCTCCAACTATTCTTCGTTTTCAACGTCTCCAACGCGGAGAATCATCGTTGTTGCTCCGATGGTTATGATACTGCCGTCTTGAATTATCACTTTAGCTTTATTGTCTAAGATATTGTTCATCAAGAAAGTACCAGTGTTTGACATTGCGTCACTCAGAGTAAATACTGGTTGCTGCGTCTGCTTATTGATTCTAACATTGACGACACAATGCGTTGTATCAACACTCGGGTCTACGGTTTTGAATGCAGCATTAGCCTTTGTTCCCTTAACATGACGCCCTACAACGTTATCTCCTTCATACAAGGGGATTTCCTGTTTGAGATGAAACACATTTTCTATCACCACCAAATGTCCCCACACGGGCTGCGCGTTTTCTTCTTCTTGTTCTTGCGGTGGAGTTTTTGTCAGACGCAGTTTAAACTGCTTGTGGCATGCCTTGCACTCAAAGACCAAGACGCGCCCCGGCTCATAAAGGTTCTCATCAAAAAGTATGAGTTCGTCACATTTCGGACATCTGATTCTCTTCATGGTTTATACATTCGTTATGAATCGTGCTTTACGCTGCCATCCAGCACGTAAAAACACGAAGGTCTTAAAAACACAATAGCAGGCCGTTTGACCAGCCTGCTGATGTAATCGAGTAAGAATAATAATTCAAATTCTAAAGTTCAAGCACCCACAACGCGCCTCTACTCTTCACTTCATTTTTTTGATGCTCTCACTATTTAACATTCAACACCCACGACTCCTTGAATTCTGGGTGTTTACAACGAAGCTGCCGTAGCGCATTAACGGCATCGGCTTCCGTTTGATAGCGTCCACAAACGACACGGGTCATCTTGCGTTTCACAAGTACTTCTGCATCAAGCAGTCCCCTGCCCTTCATACTTTCCGCAAATTCTTTGGCGTTGGACAGAGGGATATCGCTTATCAGGACTATTGTAAACGGAGCATCAACCATTTCGGAAGTTTTTCCCACGGCATTTTGAACAGGAGCAACACTCGTTTTATTGCCTACACCATTGCTTTCTGCACCACGCTCACCAGCCATATTGTCTGCTGTAGATGCGTTTTTCGCTGGCATATTATTCTGCATATCCGCCTTCACCCCGTCCTTTGCCTGAACGAATGTACAAGTATTCGGATCTTTTGCCGTTTCTGAAGTCTCCCCCGCTATCGGCATAGCAAACCCATACGCTGAGGAAAGATTGGCCTGTTGTAAATTCGTAACCCCGACAGGAGTTGCCCAGAGGAAATAGAAAAAGACGGCCACTATGACTGCGGCAGCATAATTACACAATTCTCGGTTTATTCTGAATGTGTACGTGTTGTTTTTCTTCCTTCCCTCCTGTACCTTTGTGCCGAAATCCGAACGAGCACCATTATCGGCAGACGATTTAACGCGTTTCTTTATTGACAGAGAGCGCAATCCATAGAAATCCGGAGCAACGACGCCTGCCTCATTGGGCGTAAAAGAAAGCGTGCCAGAAAGTGTTGTCGAAAGGACGCCTATGCCGTTTAGCACATATTCTCCTTCTGCGGCCAACGCTTTTTTTATATCAGCTACAACATCGTCAATCAGATGCAATGCTTCTGCATAACTCACATCGTATGTCTGCATAAAAGACTGCACAAGCAGCCCGTCATTAAGGGTTAATTGTGCATTAAAACCAATATCACGATGCGGAGGCAAGAACAACTGTTCATCCTCAATCCTATATGCGGGAGCGTATTGTGTTACAAATCCACCAAGTTTTGGAACAATCACGCAATCATGTTCCAACAACAAAGCTTCAATATGTTTAGAGAGTTCAATCATACTGCAAAGATACTTCAATTTTATCGGATGCACAAAGTTTTGAGGACGATATTTGGCGCTGAAGATTGACTTTTTTGAATATACGACAGAAGAGGCACATGCCCTCGCCTATGTGTATTTCACAATGCAAAGACATTCTTATGAGAAAATTTAAAATCGCGCCATTTCCAACTCGGCTCACACCCTCTGAATGGCATAATAAAGATTTTGATGATACATTTTTCCCAAGCCAGTTTGGTTAATCAATTAAGTTGACGTAACTTTGCCCTCTGAATCATTTCATTTAAATGCAAAATGCAGTCGACAGAGCAAGAATTTAAAAGCGTATTAGACAAGTGCCGAACGTTATTTATAAAAAAAATGCACGACTACGGCACGGCCTGGTGCATCATGCGCCCGTCCTCTATAACAGACCAGATATTCATCAAAGCCAACAGGATTCGCACCCTGGAGACGACAGGGGAATCGCTGGTTGACGAGGGCATTGTCCCTGAATTGATTGCCATTGTGAACTACGCCATCATGGGGCAGATTGTTTTAGAACGCCCTGCCAGTATATCAAATGCAGAAACAGACCTTCTCACGTGTGATGAAGCCCTCAATCTCTATGATGAATATGCCACGAAGACCCTGGAACTGATGCTGTGCAAGAACCACGATTACAATGAGGCATGGCGCGGCATGCGTGTCACGTCATACACTGATTTCATCCTGATGAAATTATTGCGTACCAAGCAGATTGAAGAGTTAAAGGGAAATACGCTTGTTTCTGAAGGCGTTGCAGCAAACTACATGGACATCATGAACTATGCCGTCTTTGGTTTAATCAAACTGGATATTGAACAAGAAAATTAAAAATATCATATCCTTCTGGATTGTCACGGTCTGCCGCCTTTGCTTTGCCGCCACGTTCATCGTGTCTGGCTTTGTGAAAGCCGCCGACCCGCTTGGCATGCTTTACAAAACCAACGCCTATTTCAGCCACTGGGGACATCCTTTCGAAGACAACTCCACCCTGCTTTCGGTTTTTGTCGTAGCTCTTTCCGCGCTGGAATTCATGCTTGGCATCTATATCCTGCTGGGCATCAGAAAACGCACGACGACAATTGTCGCCTTCGTCACCATGCTATGCATGACAGCGCTGACCGCATATATTTATATATACAACCCGGTGGCCGACTGCGGCTGTTTCGGAACAGCCCTTACCCTGACAAACGGGCAAACTCTGGCGAAAAACATCGTTCTCCTGACATGTGCCGCCATTCTGTACAAACGCGAACATTATCTATTGCGGCTAATCAGCGAACGCAACCAATGGATTGTCTCGCTGTACTCGGCCGCCTACATCATATTGCTCTCCATCTACTCATTCCACTATCTCCCTGTCGTTGATTTCACTGATTTCAAAGAGGGCACTAATTTGAGAAATGCCTATTACACGCCTGAGGAGGACACCCCGCCCGCACTGATCAATTTCAGCTGCATTACGGATAAAGATGAGCTGATGACCGACAGCATCCTGCAACAGCATTCAAGAGTTTATCTGCTCACCATTCCTAACATGAAGACGGCCGACAACGGATGCGCCGACAGGATAAACGACATATACGACATTTGCCGGGATTCGTGCTGGGGATTCTATGCTATCACGGCCTACAACACTGATTCTTCAGACATAAACAATTGGGTTGACTGCACGGGGGCAAGCTATCCTTTCCTCAAAGCCGACGAAGACATGATTAAAAGTATGGTGAGGTCAAACCCTGGTCTGCTTCTGATTAGTAACGGCGTGATCGACAAAAAATGGAGCAACAACAACTTGCCAGACATTGAAAGCGTCGGACAGCCTGAAGCTGCATCGTTTTGGACGGCACACCGTTATTCGCTGACCCTGCTGCTTTTATGGTTTGTCATTCCGCTAAGCATATGCATCATGTCTGACAGAATATGGATTGGTATCAAATACTACAAACACTATATTTTCAAGAAACATTTAAACATTCACAACAATGAGAAAGAAAATTGTAGCAGGTAACTGGAAAATGAACAAGAACCTGCAAGAAGGCGTTGCCTTGGCAAAAGAATTGAACGAGACTTTGACAGCAGACAAACCTAACTGCGACGTAGTAATCTGCACCCCATTCATCCACTTGGCCTCTGTTGCCAACATCATTGACCAAAACATCATCGGTCTTGGTGCCGAAAACTGCGCAGACAAGGTAAGCGGCGCTTACACTGGCGAAGTTTCTGCTGAAATGGTAAAGAGCACTGGTGCCAACTACGTTATCTTGGGCCACAGCGAACGCCGCGCATACTACCACGAAACTCCTGAGATTTTGAAGGAAAAGATCAACTTGGCTTTGGCCAACGGTTTGAAGGTGGTTTTCTGCATCGGTGAAGTTCTGGAAGAAAGAGAATCAGGCAAGCAGAATGAAGTTGTCAAAGCTCAGCTTGAGGGTTCACTCTTCGACCTTTCTCAGGAAGAATTCTCTAACATCATCTTGGCTTACGAACCAGTATGGGCCATTGGTACCGGTAAGACTGCCACTGCTGAACAGGCTGAAGAAATGCACGAGTTCATCCGCAACGTCATTGCTGAAAAGTTCGGCAAAGAAGCTGCTGAGAACGTAAGCATCCTGTACGGCGGTAGCTGCAAGCCAAGCAATGCCAAGGAATTGTTTGCAAAGCCTAACGTTGACGGTGGCTTGATCGGTGGCGCTGCCTTGAAGGTTGCTGACTTCAAGGGCATCATTGACGCTTGGAAATAAGGAAATGCAGATTTCTTCTTCAAAAGAAGGAGTCAGCAAAACCAGATAAGAATAAACGCAGCTATTTTTAGTCTGCGTTTATTCTTTCATAATCAATTAGCAGGAAGGGGCAAGACTGCCCTATCGCGGCGTTACAGCATTTGCCGCACCGCCACATTCAGAAACACCCGCAGGTGCGGCATATAGACACTGGTTCACATGCCATAGGAATGTGCCAAGGCGAAAAGATTGAGTGTATCACAAAGAGCCCTTATCATATAAAATGACAAACCAAGTTTACGTGAGAACCATATTGACGTGCATCATGCTCATTGCCGGATGCACTGTTTCTGCACAGTCCAAATTCACAGAGCATGTGAAATCGCAACAAACGGGCGAAGGAAAAGTTGTCATCATTCAGACACCACAGATAGACGATGTCGTCAACAACGCCCCGCAACCCGTAAAGAAAAATCCTGCCACGCCGTCAAACGAGCAACGCGGACATGATTCCTCTAAAAAGCCAAGTGAATCAAACGGAAAAGACAAGCCTGCCCACAGCCACATTGGAGACAACAACCATAATCCTGCCGAAACCACCCCTGTTCCATCCGGCACACGCCACCGGTACAAGGGCCAAGGCTACCGTATACAAATCTACACGGGAAACAATTCACACAATGACAAGATGAAAGCATACGCAATAGGGGAAACCTGCCAAAAGAAATTCCCGATGCTTTCAGTTTACCCGCGCTTTATTAATCCGCGATGGGTGTGCAGAGTCGGCGATTTCCGCACCCATGAGGATGCTCAAGAATATGCAAAAAAAATCCGCGCTTCCGGCATTTCCAGAGAAGTCAGAATCGTTCGTTGCGAAGTTCTCTTGGCACGCTGAGCAACCGACAACCCAACAACAACCAAAACAGATTAAAGCGTAATGATAACAACTGACAAGCTACAGGAAATCCAAAAGCATTATTCGGAGATAATTCGTCTACTTGGAGAAGATGTCAACCGAGAAGGGCTAATCAAGACCCCGGAACGCGTAGCCAAAGCCATGGCAACCCTGACAAGAGGCTACGACATGAACCCTGAGGCAATCATCAATTCTGCGAAATTCAAGGAAGACTACAACCAGATGGTCATTGTCAAAGACATCCAGTTTTATTCTTTATGCGAACACCACATGCTGCCCTTCTACGGCAAAGCCCACGTAGCGTACATCCCTAACGGATACATCACAGGCTTGTCGAAAATCGCCCGTGTTGTAGACGTATTCTCCCATCGCCTCCAGGTGCAAGAGAGAATGACCACACAAATCAAGGAATGCATACAGAATGCACTCAATCCCTTGGGGGTGATGGTCGTTATCGAAGCAAAACACATGTGCATGCAAATGCGCGGCGTGGAGAAACAGAATTCAATAACAACCACCAGCGACATCTCTGGAGCTTTCAATCAAAGCAAGACGCGCGAAGAATTTCTTTCCCTTATTTCAAAAGGCCAGAGTTTTAACCTATAACTCCAACGCACGTCTTTGGCTCATTATGAAACGCCCCATAACGAAACACGAGCAATAGGTTTTGATGCAACGCTGCCAACCGCAGGAAACAGAGCCCACGATCGTTTTCTATATAATAACAACTTAACTCTCTTAACAACAGCAATATTCAATGCACCGTTTTTCCCAACACCAGATACAAGACCATTTGAAAGACGAGGTTTTTCATCTCATATCAAGAACAGCCGACCTAAAAGGATTTGAATGTTACGTTGTTGGTGGATATGTTCGCGACATTCTCTTGGGAAGACCAACGTGTGACATTGATGTGGTTGTGGTTGGCAATGGCATCGAAATGGCTGAAGCCTTTGCCCAACAGTTGCATGGAAAATGCCATCTGTCTGTATTCCGCAATTTCGGAACCGCTCAGGTGAAATGGCGCAACAATGAAGTGGAATTTGTCGGCGCAAGGCGCGAAAGCTACACCCATGATTCCCGCAAACCAATTGTTGAAAACGGCACGTTGGAAGATGACCAAAACCGCAGAGATTTCACGATAAACGCCATGGCAATCTGCCTTAACGGAAAACGCTTCGGAGAATTTGTAGACCCGTTTGGCGGCCTGGAGGATTTGGAAAAAGGCATAATAAAAACCCCACTTGAGCCCAACATAACGTTCAGCGACGATCCTCTGCGCATCATGCGTTGCGTCAGATTCGCCACACAACTGAATTTCCAAATTGAAGAAGAAACTTTCGAAGCTCTGTCAAAAAACGCAGAGCGACTGAAAATCATCAGCGCAGAACGCATCATCACGGAGTTGAACAAAATCGTCATGTCCCCCACCCCCTCTAAGGGCTTTGTCGACTTGCAACGTGCAAACATACTGAAGATTATACTTCCAGAACTCTCCGACCTTGACATCGTTGAAAGTGTCAACGGACGAAAACATAAAAACAATTTCTACCACACGCTTGAAGTGCTTGACAATGTGGCTAACAACGGAGCAGACCTCTGGCTGCGCTGGGCCGCAATTCTGCACGACATCGGAAAAACGCAGAGCAAACGCTGGGACCCATCCATCGGATGGACTTTCCACAATCACAACTACATCGGAGAAAAAATGATTCCAGGCATCTTCAGGCGTATGAAACTACCGATGGACGAGCGAATGAAGTTTGTCAAAAAACTCGTTGGACTTCACATGCGCCCCATTGCCATTGCAGATGACATCGTCACAGACAGCGCCGTGAGAAGACTCCTCTTTGACGCAGGCGACGACATCGACAGCCTGATGCAACTCTGCGAAGCCGACATAACGAGCAAAAATGAAATCCGCAAGAAAAACTTCCTGCAGAATTTCAAAATCGTGCGAGAGAAGCTTGTCAAAATCGAGGAGAAAGACAGGATCCGAAACTTCCAGCCCCCAATCGACGGAATTGAAATCATGAAGATGTTCGGACTCCAGCCATGCCGCGAAATTGGGGACATAAAGGGCGCCTTGAAAGATGCCATTCTTGACGGCAAAATCCCCAACGAAAAAGAGCCAGCATTAAGATTCATCGAAGAAAAGGCGGCATCTATGGGACTGTCACCTATAAAACAATGATCTGCATCACGCTCAGACCAGTATTATCAAAAAACATTTCAAACACGAAGCATAAATCCAAGCAGGTAAATTCCGCCTTAGTACTTCCATGGTTCTGATGTCAGATATTTCAGAACACTCCATATTTATTCCCGTCAACAACAGAGACAAACCAACTATGCGCAACGTCGAACTTTTATCACCAGCAAAAAATCTTGAGTGCGGAATAGAAGCCATCAAACATGGCGCTGATGCCGTCTACATCGGCGGGCCGAATTTCGGTGCCCGAGTGGCAGCGTCCAATTCCATAGAAGACATCGCATCGCTATGCCAATTCGCGCATATTTTGGGGGTACGCGTATATGTCACATTTAATACCATCCTCTACGACAACGAACTGAAAGAAGCCGAGAAGACAATATGGAATTTGTATGAGGCTGGAGTTGATGCCTTGATTGTGCAAGACATGGCCCTTCTCGAAATGAACCTTCCCCCCATCGCGCTCCACGCTTCGACGCAGATGAATAATAGGTCTGTTGAGAAAGTGCGCCTGCTTGAAGCATGCGGTTTCTCCCAAATCGTACTGGCCAGAGAACTACCTCTATCCGAAATCCGCCAAATCAGCGAAGCAGTGGAAACGCCACTGGAAGCCTTTATTCACGGTGCACTATGCGTGAGCTATAGCGGTGAATGCTATGCCTCACAACATTGCTTCAACCGCTCTGCCAACCGCGGTGAGTGCGCACAATTCTGCCGCATGTCGTTCGACCTTCTGAATGCTGATGGCACAGTCCTGGCAAAAAACAAACATCTCCTGTCACTACGCGACATGAACCGAACTACCTCGGTCGAAGACATGATGCTCGCAGGAATCTCTTCTTTTAAAATAGAAGGGAGACTCAAAGAGGTTGATTACGTGAAAAACGTAACGGCACACTATCGCAGAATCATTGACGAAATCATAACCAAACATCCTGGGCAATTCAAACGCTCCTCATACGGAACGTCCTCTATCACATTTGAGCCCAACGTTTGCAAGAGCTTCAACCGCAAATTCACCAACTATTTCATTGACGGGAACCGCACCAAAGACCTTCAAAACATTGATAGCCCTAAATCGATGGGCGAGGAAATCGGCACCATAGCCACCATTGACAAGCGCCGCCAATGCTTCACAATTAATTTACTACCGGGAGTAGCGATAAACGCTGGAGACGGACTATGCTTCTTTGACGCAAACAACCAGTTGCGCGGTTGCAGAATCGAAAAGGCAAACGGAGCGATGGCCTGCGTTGAAAACATCAGTTTTCTCCAAAACGGCATGACGCTCTATCGTAATTTCGACAACAGTTTCAGCAAGACTCTCTCAAAGACAACGGCACAACGAATCATGGAAGCTGACGCTGTCTTCACTGAGACGCCCAATGGTTTCAAACTGGAAATGACCGCCGAAAACCAATGCCGTGCAAGCGTTGAAATCACTCACGAGCATGAGAAGGCAAACAAACCGCAAAAGGAAAACATTCGCCGACAACTCGAAAAGATGGGAGGTACGCCCTTTCGGTTGCGACAACTGGCAATCAACATTGAAGAAGACTATTTTATCCCTTCATCCATACTTGCCAACATGAGGCGAAGCTGCGTTGATCTTCTGACAGAACAAATCCTCAGAAACCATCACCGAGATTCCAGACGCCCAATTTCCGACAAACAATTGATTGCTGACCTGTTGCCAACGACAATCGACTATAGATGGAACGTGTCAAACAAACTTGCCGCCAACTTCTACCGCAACAACGGCATCACCGAAATACAACCGGCATTTGAGGTCAAACCGCCCTCACTCAAGCACGTAATGACTTGCAAATACTGCATACGTTATGCACTCAACGCCTGCAAGAAGGAACACAAGCCCAACCCCGCTTTATGGAAGGAGCCTCTCATTCTCAAAACGGCAAACGGAAACACATTCCAACTGGAGTTCAACTGCAAACAATGTGAAATGAATATTTATGCCCAATAGGAATGCTGAAAGAAATATGTAGGAAACACAAAACGAGAACTGTCCAGACGCTTATTCTGCATGTCATTCTTGTTCTATGCGTGCTTTCGTCCTGCAACTACGCACACGAAGAAGACAACTGGATGACGACAAACGCAGAAAAGGTCGACTCCATAGATTTCCAAAAGAAACACCACTATTGGAAGGGCTTCAATTTCATTGCGACCGACAGCCTGCGCATCGCCTCGCGCCCTCCTTTTGCGCCCCAACTGATTTTCACGGCCGACTCGACAATCCTCATCGGCAAAAACGACGCAATTATTATTGAAGACATAAAGAACGACACCACCTCTTCCACTCCGCGAATCTGGGTCAAGATTGCCGCGGCAAAATCAGTGGGAAAAGGAGCAAGCATATCTCCAGGCAACTTCATCGCGACAACAGGATGGGTTGAGGAAACAAAACTAAGGGAAAATGTCGTACCCGACACCCCCATATCGAAAATCATCCACGCACTTGGAAGCCATCTCTTCAAAACCATTCTGTTGTTTGCTGGAACGGGAGCCGTCATCTTAAGCATACGGGAAAGGAAACGATTTCGGCGCATCCCCATGTGCAGTGCCTTCTACATTCCCTTCCTCTTCGTTCTGAACAACAGTATCGTCCTCCACAGGAGCATCTGGCATTTCATACCAGAAACATGGGTGGAATACTACTACGAGCCAAGCCTCAATCCGCTAAGTGCCACACAGCCGTTCATCATCAACCTCTTCATCCTCATGTTCTGGATTTTGGTCGTACTGGCGCTCGCCGTTGCCGATTCTCTGCGCCGCTATGCAGAAACTCCAGGACAGCTCCTCATTGTCATCTGCCGCATCATTGTTGAAAACACCATTGTTTTCGCCCTGCTTGCCGTCATGTGCCCCTTCGCAATACTTTACCCCGTTTCAGTAGCACTCAGCCTCTATCTGATTTTCAAAGCAAGAAACAACAACCGCTACCAATGCGGCAACTGCGGACAGCCACTTCGCAAACTCGGGAAATGCCCCAACTGCGGAGCAAACAACGTGTAAGGTATGCCACCTTCCCTCCCCAGGGGATTTGCCCCTTGCAGCTGCCCGTCAATCATTACAACAGGCTGATGCTGAAAAAATGATGGTTTTATTTCCTTAATCAAGGGGAAAATCGTATTTTTGCAACGCTAAGAAATGGGCGAAAAAAATGATGGTATAATTTGTGCCACATTTTTGAGCCATTCATGCACCGAAAAAGAGGAACGAGCAGACCGCGATACGTTCTTCAGAGCATTTTTCCGAAAGAAGAAAGGATCGAGCAAAAAGCACCCGGCCTCCACCCCCACGTAAAACAAAAAACAAACATATCATGAGTAATCAAACAAGCAAAGAAGCAAAGGTAGCAGGACCTTTACAAAACCTGAAGAACAATCCGCTCCTCAAAAAAGGAACCATCGTAGCAGTCGCACTGATTGTGCTCGTTGGTGGATACTTCGCTTACAAGCAATTCGTTGTAAAACCAGCTGACGAGAAAGCACAGACACAGCTCACTGCTGGAATTGAGCTTCTCAACCAAGCACAACAATATGACGCCCAAAACGCACAAGTACAGGCCATGCCCGACTCAATGCTCATTCAGGCGCTCAAGTCCCAAGGAATGATTTCCGAAACCGCCACCAGCGACTCCGTTGCAACTCTCGTAAAGCAGTTCCGCAACGAACAGCAAGCACAAGTCAACGCCATCTATAACAAGGCACTCAAGGGTGAAGGCAAATTCCCTGGATTCATCAAAATCTCGCAAGGCAGCGGAGACGCTGCAAACATGGCCAACTATTTGGCAGGCGTTGCCTACTACCACATGGCACAATATAAAGACGCCATCAAACACCTCGAAGCCTTCAGTCCTAAAAACGACAACGGTGTCAGCCCGATGGCTTTGTATGCTTTGGCAAACTGCTATGCCTGCGACAAGCAAATCGACAAAGCCATAGAGACATTCAAGAAAGCAGCCGACAAGGCGGCCAACGAAAGCCTCAGCCCTCTGTGTCTCATCGAAGCAGGCAAATTGCTTGAGAACACTGGCAAAAAGGCAGAAGCAAACGCCCTTTATGAGCAGGTCAAAAAAGAATATCCGCAGTTTGGCCTCAACCAGCAGGGAATGATGAGCTCAGAAATTGACAAATACATCGAAAGAACAAAATAAAGAATAAATAAAAAAGCAGGTTCTGTTGCGCGATAATTGCCACGCCGAACCTGCTTTTTTCACAATCCCCCCAAAAACAGAAACATGTCAACTCAGAACTTTAACCTCCTCAACGAAATAACAACAATTCCCGACACGACCAACATGCGCTTCGGAATCGTTGTAAGCCAGTGGAACAGCGACATCACTGAACGCCTGCTGCAAGGAGCCATCGAAACACTCGAAGAAAACGGCGTTGCAAGCAGCAACATCACCGTTAGCCATGTCCCTGGCAGCTTTGAATTGATTTACGGCACCGCACAAATGGCAAAATACGGCTACGTCGATGCAATCATCTCTATCGGATGTGTCATCCGCGGCGACACGCCACATTTTGACTACATCTGCGAAGCAACCAGCCAAGGACTCGCCCAACTGAACGCAACTGGTTCAAAACCAGTAATTTTCGGTCTCATCACGGTCAACAACCACCAACAGGCGGAAGAAAGAGCAGGCGGCAAACTTGGCAACAAGGGAAAAGAATTTGCAATCACTGCAATAAAAATGGTCGATTATGCTTGGCAGTTACAAAAATAATGCGTAACTTTGCACTGTCTTAAAGAAAAAGGGGCAAATACCAGAGTGGCCAAATGGGGCAGACTGTAAATCTGCTGGCTTACGCCTTCGGTGGTTCGAATCCATCTTTGCCCACAAAAGCGATGATAGAATAAAGTTCTTTCATCGCTTTTGTTTTTTATCCTCGCCGGCACGAAAATCCCCGCTACGCCGAAGGAGAAATGAAGGCGCACACAGCTATGCAGCAAAGTTCCTTGCCCACATCAGGCAGACGCACCGAAACATACAAGCACACCAGCGCCACCCAAATTTCCAAGCAAAAAACTTAGGACACCTCTAAACACATTACAAGAAAACATAAAAACACAATGAAGGCACTTAAAGAACGCATCCTACGCGACGGGAAATGCTTCGAAGGAGGCATCCTCAAAGTCGACAACTTCATCAATCATCAGATGGACCCCATCTTGATGAAGTCAATGGCCGTTGAATTTGTCAGACGCTTTGCTTCAACAGACATCAACAAAATCATCACAGTGGAAGCAAGCGGCATCGCCCCCGCCATCATGGTGGGATACCTGCTGGAGCTCCCCGTTGTCTTTGCAAAGAAAAAAACGCCGAGCACAATGGAAAATATGCTCTCCACCTCTGTCTATTCCTTCACCAAGCAACGCTCCTACAGCGTATGTGTCAGCAGCGATTATTTGAAAAAGGGCGACAAGATCCTCTTCATCGACGACTTCCTGGCCAATGGCAACGCCGCCAAAGGTATCATCGATTTGGCCAAACAAGCAGAAGCTGAAATCGTTGGAATGGGATTCCTCATTGAAAAGGAATTTCAGCATGGCGGCGATGAACTCCGAAAACTCGGCATACACGTGGAATCGCTGGCCATCATTGAAAGTCTCGACAATTGCACCATCAAAATAAAAGAAGACTAAATGGGCAACACAAAAAACTCCACCGCCACCACGCCGAACGCCACTTCTATACCCGACACAACACCCCAAAACAGTTTGATTTACGGACTTGACGACCGGCCACCTCTTCGCGAAGCCCTTTTTGCCGCCTTGCAGCATCTGCTTGCCATTTTTGTGGCCATCATCACGCCTCCGCTCATCATTGCGGGAGCCCTGCAAGCCGACATTGAAACCACAAGCACACTGGTCTCCACCGCACTGATTGCTTCTGGTATTTCAACCTTCATCCAATGCCGCCGCATAGGTCCTGTCGGCTGCGGACTGCTCTGCATCCAAGGCACAAGTTTCTCCTTCATCGGCCCAATCATCTCGGCCGGACTCTCAGGAGGCCTTGCAACAGTTTTCGGTGCCTGCATCGTCGGCAGCAGCGTTGAAATAGCCATCAGTCGCGTGTTGAAATACACCAAACACATCATCACGCCCCTCGTTTCAGGCATCGTCGTAACACTGATTGGAATGAGCCTCATAAAAGTGGGCATCACAGCCTGCGGAGGCGGCCAGGAAGCAATTGCCAACAACACCTTCGGATCCCTGCGCTTTGTTGGCCTTGCAGCCCTTGTCCTCGTAAGCATCATCATCTTCAATCGCAGTTCAAACAGATACCTGCGAATGAGTTCCATCGTAATTGGACTGGCCATCGGCTACATCGCCGCCTACCTCATGGGCATGGTCGATTTTTCCTCTGTCAGCGGACACAAGCTCCTCAACCTCCCCCACCCCTTTAAATACGGATTGAAGTTCGACCCCGCGGCCATCATTGGCCTCGCGCTTATCTACATGATAACAGCCATCGAAGCCTACGGCGACATCACGGCCAATTCCCTCATCTCTGGCCAGCCCGTCGAAGGCCCCCTCTTCGTCAAAAGAGCGTCGGGAGGCATCATGGGCGACGGCGTTGGCTCCTTGATATCAGGCTGCCTCTGCTGCTTCCCAAACAGCATTTTCGCGCAAAACAACGGCATGATACAGCTCACGGGAGTGGCCAGTCGCTACGTCGGCTATTTCATTGCGGCGATGCTCATCATCCTCGGCCTCTTCCCTGTCATCGGCACAATCTTCAGTCTGATGCCAGGTCCCGTCTTGGGTGGAGCAACGCTTCTCATGTTCGGCACCGTTGCTGCTGCAGGCATCAAGATTATCGCCTCGCAGGAAATCAACAGAAAAGCCACATTGGTCATCGCCCTGAGTTTCAGCCTCGGATTGAGCGTGGAATTGGTACCAGAAATCTTGAGCCAATTGCCAACGACGTTGAAAAACCTCTTCTCATCAGGCATCACCACAGGAGGACTGACCGCAATTCTCTGTAATCTTGTCATCAGAATCAAGGAATAACAACGCCCAAAATCAAGAACAAAATACAAGAAGGAAACGATCGTAGAACTGCTTGATCTACGGTCGTTTCCTTTTTTCCATCCGCTTAGACAGAAACAACAAAATAAAACAAAAGTTATCCGTGCCTCATAGCACACACACAGCGCAAACTTTATATAATACAATCCACACTCACAGGCATTGAGAGACTACATTTTTTCCAACTTCCCTACATCAATTTCTCATCAATACGCGGTAAACCATCCAATCTCCCAGTCCCGTCGCTAATACTTTTCGGCGCACACCGTCCCGCGTGCGAGCGTATCTCGTCCCAGACACGACCGAATCTCGACCCAGACGCGAGCGTATCTCGACCCAGGTGCGAATGCGTCTCAATCCGCGTGCGCTGACAAGTATAGGGATAGAACAACAAAATCCGTTGAAAACCAAGAGAACCGAAGAAAACCCTTTAACCTATTCCTTATTTACTTTTCATCAACGGGATATTGATTAAGGAGAGCGACTCTGACACGAAAAAATTCGTCAAGATTGTTGGAATAAATTCCCAAGAACCCAAGGCGTTCCAATAGCGGCACATGGGGCTTCATGGCTTCCTGCTGGATGCGTCGGTTGAAAAACATCCAACTCACGTCGCGCGGCACATGATCTTTGTATGTAATCTCTTTGTCTTTCATTTTCTGACAGTTTTTATTGAGCAAGCGGTCCAGAGCATATTTATTCGGATGATGGTGAAAAAATAATGCTCCTATAAGCGATACCATTCACCTACCCACAGGCAAAATTAAGCAACGGGGATTTACTGGATATTACAGAAAAATTACAATTTCGTTAAACACAAACTTCAGAACGCCAGTGTAATAAATTTGGATTCCGCGTTCAAAAAGCAGGACGTTTCTCTAAAAAGCAACGGAGGGGCAAACATACAACGTTCTCCTCAGTCGAATATTCTTGGCACGTTTCATTCTTTATGCTAACTTTGCAGATGATATGGACAGACGATTTTTCCGTCTGCACACACATCACGTTTATGCTGTACACAAATAAGTATCATGAAACTTAAGAATATTTCCATCGTTAATTACCGCAATATCTCGCAGGCCGACCTCTCGTTCTCTCCAAAGCTGAACGGATTTATCGGGAAGAACGGCATGGGGAAAACCAACGTGCTTGATGCCATCTACTACCTCTCATTCTGCAAGGGAACAATGAGCGCATCCGACGCGTTCAACCTGCGACATGACACGGAGTTTTTCATGATTCAAGGAGAGTATGAATCAGATGGCATGGGGGCCACCGAGGTGGTCTGCAGTTTGAAACGCGGCACAAGAAAACGCGTAAAGTGCGATGGCAAAGACTACAAGCGCATTTCAGAACACGTGGGAAAAATTCCGCTTGTGATGCTCTCGCCTGCCGATTCCCAACTGGTGACTGGCGGAAGCGAGGAACGCCGTCGGTTTATGGATATGGTGATTTCGCAATATGACGCGGCCTATCTCAATGCGGCCATCCGATACGAACGCACACTGAAACAGAGGAATGCACTGCTCAAGGCTGAGGAGGAACCAGACAGGGGAGTGATGGATGTTTTAGAAGAAATGATGGGAGCTGATGCGGAAGTGGTGTTCAACGCGCGGCGGAATTTCGTCGAAGAGTTTTCCCCCATCTTCCAACGCCTCTACAGCCGCTTGTGTCCAAACAGCCGCGAGCAGGTCACAATCAAATACGACTCCCACGGGTTTCGCGGAGCATTGCAACCACAACTGGCCTCATGGAGGGAACGCGAACGCCTGGTTGGCTATTCGCTGCACGGCGTTCACAAGGACGAACTCGTGTTGGAACTGAATGGTTATCCAGTGAAGCGAGAAGCGTCTCAGGGACAGACCAAGACTTTTTTCATCGCGATGAAACTGGCACAATATGTTTTTCTCAAACAACACGGAGAAAAACGTGTGCCATTACTGCTGCTGGACGACATCTTTGACAAACTGGATGCTGAAAGAGTTGCACGCATCGTGGAATACGTTGGTGGAGAGGATTTCGGACAGATTTTCATTACAGACACCAACCGCAGCCACCTCGATTTCATCCTGGCACATTCAAAATTAGACTACAGGTTGTTTTACGTGGAAAACGGAACAGTGGGTCCGCATGAGTGACATGAGGAAAGGGCAAATGCAATAATCTCAAATACGCTCATGGCATCATTTGCTTGAACACCAACTAAGTAATAGTAAAAAAATAACTTGACCAATTTTGTGGAGTTAGATGTTATTTTTTCACCATTACTTAGTTCAATTGCCCAGCCATGCAGTACACTTGAAAAGAAAAACAGAGAAAGAATGGAACGAAGAAAATCAGAACTGCTCGATGACGTGATTATGCGGTTTATGCGTCAGTCGGGCTTGGAAATGCCGCTCAACCAATATCGACTGATACAATCGTGGGCAGACGTGGCGGGACAGCTCGTTGCAGAACAAACGAAGGAGATTTTCATCCGCAACCAGACGCTATACGTGCGCGTGACATCTCCAGCAATGCGTGCCAACTTGATGATGAATCGCACTCGACTGACATCGCTACTCAACAAACAAGTGGGGGCTGACGTGATCACGAATATTGCCCTGATGTAGGTTTGTACAAAAAAGACAACTTGGCAAAGCCGACCGATAAACACAGGGAAAGGCTTTGCCAAGTTGTTGTTGTTTGGGGCATCAAATCTTAAATGCGCGCTGCAATAAGGAGGGAAAAAACTATCTCCTGTAATCAGGCATTCCTTCTTCCACCCAGGCCATCACATTGGCGGGCGCCTGACGATGTTGGAGCTGGAATTTCATAAAGTCCATATAGGGGGCAACATGGGAGAAGAAGGCGTGATATCCCTGACAGAGGTAATTATGTCCCCTCTCTCCATCGGCCGACGTTGAGAAGCGGTTTTTGGGACATTCGCCATGACAGGCCATGAGAAATTCACACTCCTGGCACTGACGCGTAAGAAGCCGCTTTTTGTTTTGTCCAAATGTGCGTAACGACTGCTGTGATGTGAGATCCTTAAGCGGAGTGTTGTTAAGGTTGCCCAACTTAAATTCGGGGAAGACGAAATGGTCACAGACATAAAGGTCCCCGTTGTGTTCCATGGCTGTGGCATGTCCGCAGGTTTCCGCTAGAGAGCACACCGAAGGGGGCTGCCCCACCCAATTGGCCAATGTGGAATCGAAAATCTGGATGAAGTATTCACCGACATCATGGCGCACCCACTCGTCGAAAATGGCGTTAAGGAAACGTCCCCACGCCTCCGGAGTGATGCTGAAAGGCGTCATTTCAGCAATGGCGCCTTCTATCGGGGAGGCAAGCACGCGGCCATCTGGATGACGAAAATAGCGCTCCACGATTGGAGTAAACTGAATGTAACGGCAACCAATTTCCTTGAAGAAGCGATAGAACTCAAGCGGACGCTCCACATTGACATCGTTGACAACGGCCATGGCGTTCCACATGACATCGTGTCGGTTGAGTGTTCGAATGCCCCTCATCACCTGTTCCCAAGAAGCCTTTCCGAAACGGTTTCGGCGATAGCAGTCGTGCATGTCCTGCGTGCCGTCGATAGAGACACCTACGAGAAAATTGTTTTTCTTGAAAAAGCGAGCCCATTCATCCGTGATGAGAGTTCCGTTGGTCTGAAAGCAATTATCAATATGCTTGTTTCCAGCATATTTCCGCTGCAACTCCAACGCCCGTTCATAAAATTTGACCGGACGCATCATTGGTTCTCCGCCATGCCACGTGAAAAGCACACTATCGGATGTCTGCAACTCGATATACTCTTTGGTGAATTTCTCAAGAAGTTCGTCTGTGATGAGATGGCGTTTGCTCTCGGCATAAAGGTTTTTCTTTTCGAGATAATAGCAATAGTCGCAGGCCAAATTGCAGCTTGCGCCTGCCGGTTTGATCATGACGTAGACGGGGTTTTGAAAGGCGACGTAGGTTTCGGACATGATGCGTGTTGGGATTAAACAAAATGAAAGCCACACAGCACCCTCCTACGAGGCTTTTGTGGGGCTCTCATTTTTAAAAATTCAATATAAGCTGGTTACAAGTTTTTCAACATTAGATGTTGTTCTTTTCAATGTCCTTGAAGTACTTGTAAGTGCCATGTTTGATGTCTTCGCAAGCAGCCTCGTCGCAGACGATGATGCCATGCTGATGCATTTGGAGAACAGAAATCGTCCACATCTGAGTAACTGGGCCTTCGATGGCAGCCTGGAGCGCACGTGACTTGTTGTGGCCGTTGCAGAGGATAAGCACTTCCTTGGCGCTCATAACAGTGCCTACACCAACCGTCAAAGCCGTTGCAGGAACGTTTTCAGGATTGCCTCCGAAGAAGCGTGAGTTGGCAACACGTGTGTCAGTTGTCAACGTCTTCTGGCGAGTGCGGCTGGTGAGGGCGCTTCCCGGCTCGTTGAAAGCGATGTGGCCGTCAGGACCGATGCCACCGATGAAGAGGTCGATACCGCCTGCTTCTTCAATCATCTGCTCGTAGTGAGCGCATTCTGCTTCAAGGTCTTCAGCGTTGCCGTTGAGGATGTGGATGTTTTCCTTCGGGCAGTCGATGTGGTTGAAGAGGTTGGTGGCCATGAATGAGTGGTAGCTCTCTGGATGCTCAACAGGCAGACCAACGTATTCGTCCATATTGAAAGTCAACACGTGCTTGAAGCTGACGCGGCCTTCCTTGTTGGCCTTCACCAAAGCCTTGTACATGCCGATAGGAGAAGAGCCTGTTGGCAAACCCAAAACGAAAGGCTTTTCAGCTGTTGGCTGCGCAGCGTTGATTTTATTGATGACATACTCAGCTGCCCACTGTGACAACTTCTCGTAATCCGGTTCAATGATAACTCTCATGATAAAATATGTTTTTTATATGGTTTGATTTTTTAGTCTAACGCAAATTTAGCCAAACTTTATAATTCGACCAAGCAAAAAATGCTTTTCTTTCCCGCGCCACTCAAAAGAAAAAATATTTTGGTAACAGGGGACAGAAAAACGACGTTTATTGGGAAAAGCTATGCCTCTCTCTGCCCCTTTCATGCTTTGTCAGAGACTAGACTGCCCCACGTTGTTCTTCCAAAAAAGCGGCGAAAATCCGGGCTGCCGTTTCAACCATTTTGACACAAGGGCGTTTGGCATAATATGCGCTGGTGCGTTCTGAAGCCTCTGCCGTTTCTGCTTGTTGCTCCTTGGGTTTCAAGCCGAGCAATTCCGCACAAATGAGCGATCCATTCTCATTCTTGAATTTTTCAGCCAACGCCTGCACCACTTTATAGTTGGCGGATTTCCCAGCACGGTCATCGCCCTCTGTGGCTCCTGTTTCGAGTCCTGCCAAAAGAAACATGCCACAGGCAGCGCCACAGGTCATGCGCATGCGACCGATGCCGCCACCGAAAGAGGCTGCCATGCGCAGAGACTGTTCCCGAGTGAAACCATAAAGGTCGGCAAAGGCTGCGACGACCGATTGCGAACAATTGTAGCCAGCCTTGAAATTGGCAACGGCCTGCTCTATTCTGTCTTCAAACATGATAGTTTCTGATTTTTTGGTTATCTTCGCATATCGGTAGCATCAAAAAAACTTTCCAAAACAATGGCGGCAACGCGCAGACAACGCTGGCGGCCGCAACTGAGACCTCTACAACGGAAGTTTATTTTTTGGGGAAACATTCCCCGACCAACAAATTCCGATGGCAGTTTTCCGAACTCCTACCTATTTTATGCGATTATGAAAAAGATATTACTTATTATGACTGCGAGCCTTCTGACGGCTTGTGGCAACAATTTTGATGAGCGCCTTAAGGACGAGGCCGAACAACTCACCAAGAAGCATTGTCCACAACAGGTTGATGACATCACCACGCTTGACAGCGTGGTCTACGACATGGAACGACGCACCTACGTCAGATATTTCACACTGGCAGCCGACGCTGTTCCCGTGGCAAAAGAAAACCGTCTGGCCGTGAAAGCAACACTGACGGATGAACTCAAAAACGATGCCAGTTGGAAACGCGTCAAGGACGAAAAAATCAATTTCGAATACGTCTACCGCGATGCCAGCAACGGCAGTCTGGCTTTCACCATACGTCTGGAACCTGCCGACTATCAGGCTCGCCGGTGAAAAAATCCCCAGAGCCAAGGGCCACCGAATACGCGCAAAGCCATTCTTCATACGAAAAAATAAATTCGCAATGAAGAATGGCTTTGTCTATAAGCGGGCAACCTTAAGGAACCCCGTTTTAGGAACACGTGAAAACAACGGAAAGCACTTATGCTTCCGGCTTCATGTTGGTATAAACCGTCTGGACATCGTCAAATTCTTCCAAACGCTCAACCATCTTGTCGATGCTCTCGCGCTCTTCTGCAGTGACGTCCTTAAGGTCATTAGGAATGTAGGTGAATTCAGCACCGATTACTTCGTAACCGTTTTCTTCCAAATGGCTCTGAATCTGTCCGAAGCTTTTCGGATCGCCATAGATGGTGATGCTACCCTCTTCCTCATCTTCGTCATATTCGTCTTCCACACCATAATCGATGAGGTCGAGAATCATTTCGTCCATATCAATGCCGTCTTTCTTCTTGAAAGAGAAGACACACTTGTGGTCGAAGAGATAGGCCAACGACCCCATTGTACCCAAGTTACCATTGAATTTATTGAAGACAGAACGAACGTCGCCAACAGTTCGCGTAGGATTGTCGGTCAGCGTGTCCACGAAAATGGCAACACCGTGAGGACCGTAGCCTTCATAAGTCATTGTTTTGTATTCGCTCTGGTCTTTACCCATTGCGTTCTTGATGGCACGCTCGATGTTGTCCTTCGGCATGTTCTCACGCTTGGCCGTGGCAATGATGGCACGGAGAGCGGGGTTGTTCTCAGGTTCCGGACCACCGGCTTTTACAGCAACGGCAATCTGCTTACCGATTTTCGTAAACGTCTTGGCCATGTGACCCCAACGCTTTAATTTGGTAGCTTTTCTATATTCAAAGGCTCTTCCCATTGGTTTTTATGTTTTTGTTTGTTGTATATTCTGGTAAGTAATTGTGAAAGAATAAGTTGATCAATTTTGACAAGGTATAAAGATATAATTCCTTACCCTTCAAAAGGCTTCAAGTTATTTTTTATCATTACGTATAATAATGCTTGAATGTACTGAGCAGATATAATCAGCGCAATTTGGCACCAAGCTGCTTTTCGAGATTAGCGATGATTTTACTCATGACGGCATCCGTCTGCTTGTCGTTCATCGTCTTGGTCTCATCCTGCAGCGTGAAGTTGACGGCGTAGCTCTTCTTGCCAGCCTCAAGATTCTTGCCTTCGTAAACGTCAAAGAGGGTGACGCTCTTGAGCAATTTCTTCTCCGAGGCACGAGCAATCTGCTCGATTTGGGCAAACTCAACACTGCTATCAACAAGCAACGCCAAGTCGCGGCTCACAGCCGGATATTTGCTAATTTCGCGGAAGCTCACATCGCCCTTACGAAGTTTCTTCATGAGGAGCGTCCAAGCAATATCGGCATAAAACACTTCCACCTCGATTTCAGGCATAAGGGCTTTCTTCAACACACCGAGTTCCACGTAAACGCGACCATTGCGGTCGGTGACAGCCAAAGATTTGCTGAACAAATCGCTCTTGCCATCGGCCACCTTAAACTCGCGAAGCTCAACACCGAGTCTCTGCAAAATGCCCCACACGTTGGCCTTCAATTCATAAACGCTTGAATTTTCATCGGGATGCGCCCAAGAACCTTCTACACGTTTACCCGTAAGCCACAAGCCCAAATGACATTCTTCCGTGTAAGGAGCAAGTGGTTTTTCAGGATTGCGCTTACTGGCATTATAATGGTAGCAATTTCCAAACTCAAAGAGGCGCAAGTTTGTCTGTTTGCGATTGACATTGTGCAACACCGTTTCCAAACCTCCGAACACAAGCGTCTGACGCAAAACGCCAAGATCAGAACTCAGCGGGTTAAGCACGCGCACAAGACAATCTGCTGTTTCGTCCGTCAGTTCTTTATAATAGGCCTCCTTGGTGAGGGAGTTGTTCAGAATTTCGTTGAATCCCTGACCGATTAACTGTTCAGAGATGATGTTCTGCAACTTATTGGCACGATCAACATCCCCCTGGATGGTCAGGCTCGACTTGACAGAAGTTGGAATCTCAACATTATTGTAGCCATAGATGCGCAGAATATCTTCAACCACATCACAAGGACGCTGAACATCCACACGATAGGCAGGAATTTCCAGACGCAACCCCGTTGTAGATTCGCTCAATACTTTCATATCCAACGAAGTCACAATGTCCTTGATGACGTCAACAGGAATATTCTTGCCAACGAGGTCGTGAACATATTGATAATTGAGGTCAACGAGGAACGACTTCGTCAATCCAGGAGCCTCCACGTCTTTGATGTCCATGGCAATCTGTCCGCCGGTCAGTTCTCGAACCAACATAGCAGCCTGCTTCAAGGCATAAATCTGTCCGTCTGGATCAATGCCGCGCTCAAAACGGAAAGAAGCATCAGTGCTCAAACCATGACGGCGGGCGCTCTTACGAATCCACGTGGGGTGGAAATAGGCGCTTTCCAAGAGCACGTTCTTGGTGGTCTCATAAGTGCCAGAACCCTTGCCGCCAAAAACGCCGGCAATACACATAGGAGCCTTTGCATTGCAAATGGCAAGGTCGCGCTCAGAGAGTTTGTGTTCTTCGCCATCAAGCGTCACGAAAGGCGTACCCTCCGGCATCGTGCGAACAACCACCTTCTTGCCCTCAATCATATCAGCGTCAAAACAGTGTAGCGGCTGGCCATAGGCAAACATAATATAGTTAGTCACGTCAACCACGTTGTTGATCGAACGGCAACCAATAGTCTCCAATTTTTCTTTCAACCATTCAGGGCTCTCGCCAATCTTGCAATCCTTGATGGTGACCGCACAATAACGTGGGCAAGCTTCTGCATTTTCCACCTCAACTTCAATATCAAGGTCGTGGTTGTCAACGCTGAAGCCGTCGGCATCCGGACGATGCAAGCTCGTTTCATAGCCATTACGACGCAACCAAGCATAGAAATCGCGAGCTACGCCATAATGGGAGCAGGCATCCGCACGGTTTGGCGTGATATCCACTTCGATGACATAGTCGCTTTCGAGCTTGAAATATTCAGCTGCGGGCATACCGACAGGAGTATCCTCCGGCAATACGATGATACCGTCGTGACTGGTGCCAACACCGATTTCGTCTTCAGCACAAATCATACCGAGACTTTCAACACCGCGCAACTTCGATTTTTTGATGGTAAATTCCTGATCTCCGTCATAGAGCGTTGTGCCGAGTGTGGCCACAATCACCTTTTGTCCGGCAGCCACATTATGTGCTCCGCAAACAATCTGTACGGGGGCTTCCCCTCCGAGGTCAACAGAGCAGATGTGCATGTGGTCGGAATTGGGATGTGGCTCGCAAGTGAGCACATGTCCAACGACCAAACCGCGCAGCCCGCCCTTGATGGCCTGCACCTCTTCAACGCCGTCAACTTCCAGACCTACACTAGTCAGAGCGTCGGCCACTTCGTTTGGAGAAAGGCTGAAATCAACATATTCTTTCAGCCATTTATAAGAAATATTCATGTCTGTTTACTGATAATTCTCTTGTATCTATACGAACCGAATCTCTGCACCAAGAATGCCGAGATAACAGCCCATTATAATTGCGTGGCAAATTTAGCATTTTTTCTTGACACTTAGGGGCGTTTCTACTTTTTTTTGGGGAAAGCGAAGGCGGCACAACTAAACAGAAGTCCACGTTATTGTCGAAACACCTGTGCGAACGTTAGGAACCTTCCCCTAATATTTTAATTTTCCATATTTTCCCTTATACCACAACTGCCAGGCATTGACCATATTTTGCCAAATCACATAGGCGCCTGGAGCAACTGCGGCCAAAGGATTCAAAAATGTCAGCGTGAGCCAAATCCCAACCACCGTATTTTTCTGGCCAAGGGCCTGTCCCGCACTGATGCTCGCACCAAACGGCCGCCCCACGGCTTTGCCGATGGCAAACTGCGCAATGGTCACAACAAGCGGCAGGAGCAACAGGAGCGCCAGTAGCCATCCGCCCACTTCGGAATGGGTGATATTTTTTACGGTGACTCCCGTAACGATGGAGAGATTGATACACCACAAATAGAAAGCGAGGTTTTTCCGGCGCTTCACTTTTTCTACGAAGCCCGGCACCACCCTGCGACTCAGCAAGGCCAACAGCAAGGGAACGACCAGCACCACCGTCACGTTGCGAAACACCATCAAGAAGGCGGAGAGGAACGTGATGTCGGCGCTCTTTTCAACCATCGGAAAGAATAGGGGAATAATCACCATGGTAAAGACATTGGCGATGATGGTGTAAGTGGTAAGCGAACCGATACTGCCACCTAACTTCTCTGTCACCACTGGCGCGGCTGCAGCCGTTGGACAAATGACACAAATGAAGACGCCCTCCAACACCAGTTTTGTATCGGCATTAGAAGTAAGACAGATGAGGGCAACGAAGAGTGCGGCGAGCGAAGTGCGGATGAGTTGCAGAATGAAATGCCACAAGCGCGGTTTCATCTCCCTAATTTCAATTTTGCAAAAGGTCACATAAAGCAAGGTGAACAGCACGTAGGGCATCAAGCCAGCAACAAATGGGCCGGCAATTTCGCCGAAGGGTTCAAGGACGGAGATGTTGGCGAAAAGCAGATAGACCACTGTTCCCACCATCAGCGAGCATGGCAACGACCATTTCTTGGCAAACGCAATGATATTCATATTTCTTAAATCTTGATTCTTCTGTTTTCTTCCTCAGCATCGGCCCCGCAAGTAGGTGTTCAAAATCATTTTATAGTATCCATGCAGGGGATGACCAGTCTAAACTAATTTTGAACACCTACTTATCATCAAGCAGAGTTGCTGCTTATTTTTCATCGGTGGCACTCAAAAAAATAACAGGGAACGGATGCAGAATTGCTGATTATCCTGCACCCGTCCCCCATCATTATTTTTTGTTTTTGATTCCGAAATCGTCTCCGGGATAAAGCGTTTCCCACCATAGTTTCTGTCCCTTCAGCCAATAAGCGAACCAGGCAAAGATGGTGTTCTGCCATGCTTGGCGCTTGGCATAATTAGCAATATAGTGGTTTTCACCATCCACCTGAACATAGCTTACGGGGCGACCAAGGATGCGCAAAGCCGTGAAGAGTTGCTGACTTTCGTTGGTTGGCACGTTTGTATCGGCCGTTCCATGAAGCAGGAGCAGGGGCGTGTGGATTTTGTCGGCATTAAAGAGCGATGACTGCTTGGTGTAGAGGTCGGGATTGTTCCAAGGGAAACTGCCATACTGGGCTGTCTGTCCGTAAGAATATCCCCAGTTTCCGCCACCCCAATAGCTGGCAATGTTTGAAATGCCAGCATGAGAAATGGCCGCAGCAAAAATGTCGGTGCGCGTTTGGAGATATTGCGTCATGAAGCCGCCATAAGAAGCACCGATGCAACCGATTTTCTTACCATCGACAAAACTGTGTTCCTCCACGAATTTCTTCGTGCCCTCAATGATATCGTCTGCTGAACCCTGTCCCCAGGTGTTGACGTGACGCGCTGCAAATTCCTGTCCGAAGCCGATGGCCCCGCTGGGTTCCACAACGTAAACGACATAGCCTTGTCCGGCAAACACTTGGAAGGGATATGGAAGGAATTCCAACTGCTTCGTTGTCGGCGTGCAACCGCCGTAATAATAAACGATCATTGGATATTTCTTCGTTTTGTCGAAATTGACTGGAAGCACATAGAAGCCCTTGATGGTGTCGCCTCTCGAAGATTTGAAATCCCAGTCGTTGACCTCTCCCAATGCCACGTCGCCAAAGAGCTTATCAAAACTGATGTCGCCAATCTGCTTGGTTTTTGGCTGTTCTGAAGAGAGGGTGCAGAGATACATGTCGCGAGCGCGGGTGCCAGTCTGTCCGAAGAACACGGCACGCGGAGTGCTCTGAGCCTCAGCGATAGAGATGCCGCCCAAACAAGTGACGGGGAGCTTAAAGCGGGTCACCTTGAGCGTTTTCGGATTCAGACGGAAATAACTGATGTCATAACCATCGTCGGCCTTAAAATAAATATTGCCGTCGCCGTACGACCATGTGAAGCTATTAACCGATGGTTTGAAATTCTTCAAGATTGGCTCCACTTTTTGGGTGGCAAAGGTGTATCGGTAGAGACGATAGTCGAATCCGTTCGGAATCATGCCCTTAGGCACTTCGTTTCCGATATTGTCGAATGCCTGCGGAGAAGCCGAGATGAGTAGCTGCTTGCCATTGGGCGAATATTTCAGACCATTCAAGAACGTGGCATCACAAAAAACGGTATCCACCTTTCCCGTGTAGGCATCCATTTCAACAACCGTCTGGCGATTGAAAGGACGTTTCGTGGCATCAAAGCGGTCGAAACTCATCAAGAGGCGCTGGCCGTCGGAAGAGATGTCGTTGAGCCAAACAGAAGTTTGGCCAAATGTTAGCGGCTGCATCTGATGGGTTTTGAAATCATAACGGTATAAGGCGTTGCGATTGCGCCAGCCACCCATGCGGTCGTCGGGTTCTTCAATGCGCTTGAGGCCCGGAACGAGTTCATTACGCCCCTCTATCGTACGCGAGAAAATGGCGTAATCCTCCTTGGGCGAAAGCGTGAAGCCTCCTGCTGGCAGATTTGTGGCCACCACTTCCTCGGTCAAAGTCTTCGGATGGAACTTCACCATTTCGATGCCTTTGGGAGTTTCGCGCGTGAAATAGAGAATGTCGCTATGGTGCAGCCAGCTATAACGCAAGAAAGCGCTGCTGCGAAGGATATCTTTTCCCGCATTGAGATCCGTTAGCACTGAGCGGTAAACAGCCGAACCATCGGGCTTCATATAGTAATACCCCGTCAAGAGATATTGTCCAGATGGGGAAAGTGACACCTGACTATAGTGTTCGCCCTCGTTCATCAGTTTGACGGTGTAAAGCTTCTTTTGGTCTTCGCCGACCGTCAATCCTTCCAAAGATTTGCCAGTAACATTGACCACAAACGAGTCGCGGCTCTCTGGCTTGGCCATATTGACTATGGTGATTTCTGTGCGTCCTGGTGTCAATTGCAAATCGCCAAGCGATTTTTCCTCACCATTGACATAGGTGCGTTTGTTGCTCATGTGGGGCACGGAAACCGACACCTTCATGAAGCGGTCGGCATTCAATGCGAAACGGAAAGCCTGCATCGTGCAGACATTCTTTTTCGAGCCAGCAGACAACATTGTACCTTTGACAACCTGACTTTTGAAGTCATTGCCCTTCACAATCAGTAAAGCGTTTTCCTTCATCACGCTCTGGATGTCGAATGGTTTGCCCTGCAAATTCAAGGAATCTGTTTGATATGGAGCGTGAAACTCCATAGCAGGCGTACAACGGGCCGTGTTGACACTTATTGTGTCGGCAGACATGGCCGTTAGCGCACACCAGCCTAAAAGGGGTAAGAATGACATTTTTAGTTTGTGTTGTTTGTGTGTTTGTGAATGATATTTTTTACCGGGCTCGCCGGCAAGCTACTTTCATCTATTATTCTTGCGGGATAGACAAGCAGATGTCTGAATCCATTTTTCTCAGAAAAATCCAGATGCCTCGTTCTCCACTCCAAAGCGCCCGAAAGCTGGGAGCAAGCGCCCCACCTCACTGTCAGCCCTCTCTCAATTTCTGAAAATCCTTCTTTCTCAGTTTGAACGAGTTTGTGAGATACTTGTCTCTGACGACCTGATTGTCGGCCAATTCCTCTGGCGTTCCCTGAAAAAGGATGCGCCCCTCAAAGAGCAGATAGGCGCGATTAGTGATGCAAAGCGTCTCTTCAACGTTATGGTCTGTGATGAGAATGCCAATGTTGCGGTCTTTAAGCTTCCAAACAATATATTGGATATCCTCGACAGCAATGGGGTCCACACCGGCAAATGGTTCGTCGAGCATAATAAATTTAGGGTCGATGGCCAGACAACGGGCAATTTCCGTTCTTCGGCGTTCGCCTCCAGAAAGACGATCGCCATAGTTTTTCCTGACCTTTTCCAAGCGGAACTCCTTAATGAGGCTCTCCAACGATTCGCGCTGTTCCTCCTTTGATTTACCAGTCATTTCAAGCACAGAAGCGATGTTATCCTCCACGCTCATTTTCCTGAACACAGAAGCCTCCTGCGCCAAATAGCCGATTCCGGCCTTGGCACGTTTGTAGACTGGAAAGTTCGTTATCTCCTGGTCGCCGAGAAAAATGCGGCCACCATTGGGAACGACCAATCCTGTTGTCATATAAAAAGAAGTGGTTTTTCCTGCACCGTTCGGCCCCAAGAGCCCAACGATTTCTCCTTGCTTCACATCAAAAGACACGCCGTTGACAACTGTTCTCTTGCCATATTTTTTCACCAGACCTTCCGTGCGCAAAACCAAGCGCTCTTCATTGGAAGTTTCTGCGGGCTGCAATCGTATATTGTCCATTTTGTTTTATACTCAAGTGATAATTCGTCTTCTCATTGGTTTCCAGCGTCTTCAGCACGCTCTGCTTTCTTGGCTTCATTCCAGATTTCGTCCATTTCAGCGAGCGACATATCTGTCAGCTGACGACCTTGCTTAAGCGTATGCGCCTCCAGATAGTTGAAGCGGCGGATGAATTTACAGTTGGTCTTTTCCAGAGCATTCTCTGGATTTATCTTATACAGTCTGGCCGCATTGATGAGTGAGAACATGACATCGCCAAATTCCTTCTCCATGTCATCCTGGTTCCCCTGCTTCGCTTCAACTTCAAATTCGGAAATTTCCTCCTTCACCTTGTCCCACACCTGCGTGCGGTATTCCCAGTCAAAGCCAACGTTGCGTGCTTTATCTTGTATGCGATAGGCTTTTATCAGCGCCGGCAAAGCGTCTGGCACACCGCTCAAAACCGTTTTGTTTCCGTCTTTCTCTTTCTGTTTCAGCAATTCCCATTGTTCGCTCACAGCCTGCGCCGTATTGACGTCTGCCTGCGCCTGTCCCTCTGGCGGAAAGACATGGGGATGACGGAATATCAATTTGTCGCAAAGATGGTTACACACATCCGCCATATCGAACGCGCCATGCTCCGAACCGATTTTTGCATAAAAACAGACATGCAGCAACACATCGCCCAACTCCTTACAGATGTTGGCGTCATCGTGCTTCATGAGTGCATCACAAAGTTCATAGGTCTCTTCAATGGTGTTTGGCCTCAGGCTCTCGTTGGTTTGCTTACGGTCCCAAGGACATTTAACGCGCAACTCATCAAGAACATCCAGCAGACGTCCGAAGGCCTGCAACTTTTCTTCACGTGTATTCATATCAACATTAAGAATATTCCGATTTCTTTTTCCGGTGGGGCATAAACGCGCACACCGCCCTATTTATCTGCATGCAAATTTACAAAATAATTACCATGTGGGCTGCAAACTTTCAGATATCGCTGCATCCGCCTTCGTTTTTTCATCGTACTATCATATTTTTTTACTGATTACAAGGAGCGAGAAATACATAACAAAAACCTCGTTCGCGGAATGCCAACTTTAAGCACCACAGCCATTCTGCGCCCCCACTTATTCCGCAACAGTTCCCCCACTTAAGCAGAAAGAATACATACAGATCAAAAATCAACCACCTCGTAACGTAAATTAATGTTTTTCCATCAGTCAATAATCAGAAAATGAGTAAATTTGTGATTGCTTTAATCTCCAAGAAAACATGACCAAGCCACAAAACATATTCATTTTCACACTCTTATTTTCTGTTTTACTGGTCCCCAACGACGCTTTTGGCAGAAAAAAAGACCGCAACAAACATGGACGTGAAGACATTGGCGCCATGCTTGAACCCGACGCCATGCCGATACGAGCCATACAAGACCGCAACGCCCTGGCTGCGCAAAGCATGCCTTTTTATACGCATAAGGGAAATATCAACACGAAATACAAAGAGGGCATTGACGTTTCGCATTACCAAGGCACCATTGACTGGCAACGCGTGGTTAGAAGCACGAACATCTCCTACGTTTACCTCAAAGCAACGGAAGGGGCCAACTATGTGGACGACACCTACCGGCGAAACCTTACTGAAGCCCGACGTGCCGGATTGAGCGTTGGCAGCTATCATTTTTACCGAGCCAGCGTGTCGCCGCAGGATCAATTTAACAACATCGTCAGAAACATCAAGCCGGCGGAGCAGGACCTTGTCCCCATCATTGACATTGAGCACCGTGGCAACGTTTCTGAGGAGCAGTTCATCAGAGACCTGACAGAACTAATCAAGAAGGTTGAACAGTATTACGGCAAAAAGCCATTGCTCTATTCCTACCAGAATTTCTACAACCGCCATTTCCTGGGGCTTTTCCGCCACTATCATTGGATGATTGCAAAATATCAGTCGGAGAGTCCAGTGTTGCTGGACGGGCGCGACTATATTATGTGGCAGTACACGTCGAAGGGAAGCATTGACGGCATCAAGGGCCACGTTGACCGCAGCCGCATTATGGGAAACCACAACCTCCAGACGCTTGGGATGTAGCGAACAAGCCAACAACAGGATTTTTCACAGACTGGCAACTGGAGGCTTTTCATGTGTATAATGGAGGTATTCTATAATGGATGAATCTACGTAAGGAAATAATCCAGACCACCCGATTTCCGTTTTTCTGGAAAACGCTATTAATTACTTAACCCTCATTAAAACGCTCACCTAAGCAAGGATGAATAAATTCAAGATACATTCGGACTTTGCCCCTATGGGAGACCAGCCGGAGGCCATCGCGCAACTTTCTCAAGGCATTGCAGACGGCGTTCCGGCCCAGACGCTCTTGGGGGTCACTGGCTCTGGAAAGACCTTCACCATTGCCAACGTTATCGCCAATGCGGGTAAACCGACATTGGTCTTAAGCCACAACAAGACCTTGGCAGCACAGTTGTATTCTGAATTTAAGGGATTCTTCCCAGAAAATGCGGTTGAATATTACGTGTCGTACTACGACTATTACCAGCCAGAAGCCTACATCGCTTCAACAGATACCTATATAGAAAAGGACTTGGCCATCAATGAAGATATAGACAAACTGCGCTTGGCAGCGACTTCCGCGCTTTTGTCGGGCCGCAAGGATGTGGTGGTGGTGTCATCGGTGTCTTGCATCTACGGTATGGGGAACCCTTCGGCGTTCTATGAGAATGTGATTGAACTGAAAGTGGGAGCGCAAGTATCTCCCAACGTCTTGCTGAGAAAGCTCGTTTCCAGTTTATATACCCGAAACGACGTGGCGCCAAAGGCTGGAAATTTCCGCGTGAAAGGTGACACGGTGGATATTTATCTAGCTTATGCCGACGAACTGCTGCGCGTTTCCTTTTGGGGCGACGAGATTGACGGCATTGAAGAAATTGACGCCTTGAACGGTTACAAACTGGCGGAATTTGAGGAGTATAAGGTTTACCCGGCCAACCTATTCCTGACTTCCAAGGAAACACAGGAAATGGCTATCCGAAAAATTCAAGACGACCTGAGGGAACAGGTGGCGCTCTTTGAAGAGGAGGGGAAAACGCTTGAGGCTAAAAGACTGCAAGAGCGCGTCAGCTATGACATTGAAATGATCAGAGAGCTGGGGCACTGCTCTGGCATTGAAAACTACTCCCGATATTTTGACGGGCGCGAAGCGGGAACACGCCCCTACTGCCTGCTGGACTTTTTCCCTGATGACTTTTTGATTGTCATTGATGAAAGCCACGTGAGCGTTCCGCAAATCCGTGCTATGTATGGAGGCGACCGTTCCCGAAAGGAGTCGCTGGTCAACTACGGATTCCGCCTACCTGCCGCCATGGACAACCGCCCACTGAAATTCGAGGAATTTCGCGAACTGGCCAAGCAGGTGATTTATGTCAGTGCAACGCCCGACAATTATGAACTAAATGAAAGCGAAGGCATTGTTGTCGAACAGGTTATCCGCCCAACTGGCCTGCTTGACCCGCAAATAGAAGTGCGCCCGACGGACTTTCCCGTTGACGATCTGATGGACGAAATTCAAAAGGCCGTTGGGAACGACGAGCGAACACTGGTGACGACGCTGACAAAGCGAATGGCGGAAGAACTGACGGAATATCTGCTTAAAAACGGCATATCAACAGCCTATATCCATAGTGACGTTGACACCCTGGAGCGTGTCAAAATCATGGAGGACCTGCGGGCGGGAATTTACAATGTGCTGGTCGGTGTGAACCTACTTCGCGAGGGACTTGACCTGCCAGAGGTGGCATTGGTGGCCATTCTCGACGCAGACAAAGAAGGCTTCCTCCGTTCCCATCGCTCGCTGACACAAACCGCAGGACGCGCCGCAAGAAACGTCAACGGACGCGTCATCATGTACGCAAAAAAGATTACGCCTTCGATGCAACTGACCATCGACGAGACGGCACGACGACGCCTGAAGCAAATCCAGTTTAACGAAGCACACGGCATCACGCCAAAGGGCATTAAGAAGAACGTGAAGACCAACGAGCTGGCCCAGATGAGACAGAACGATGCCGAACAAAAGAACGCTCCCAAACCATACGGCACGGAAGAAAGGACCGTGCATGTTGCAGCAGAGGATTTTTCTGCCGCATACGGGAAAAAGAAGTCAGAGACGACTGAGGAACGCATCGAGCGACTGAGAAAGGCGATGAAAGAGGCTGCCGCCAGACTGGACTTCATTGAGGCCGCACAACTGAGAGACGAACTGCTTGCGCTTGAAAAAAGAAATGAGGCAAAAACGCTTTAACATCTATTTATAATAAATTATGAGATTCTTGATATTATCAGACATACATGGCTCACGTCCGATTTTGGAAAAAGTCATGAAATTTTACGATAACGGACACTATGACATGCTCCTATTGCTCGGCGATTTGCTGAACTATGGTCCGCGCAACGGTGTGCCAGAAGGACTTGACGCACCAGGAGTGGTTGAAATTCTTTCAAAATACCAGAAAGACATCGTTGCCGTTAGGGGCAACTGTGACAGCGAGGTCGACCAAATGCTCCTCCCCTTCCCCATCATGAGTACCTATGCTATCGTTGCCGATGGAAAACACCGCATATTCCTCACACACGGACACATCGTCAACGAAGGCAACCTCCCCCCAAAGGGCTGTTGCGAGGTGTTTTTCTACGGCCACACACATTTGTGTGGCATCAATCCTTCTGAAAACGGAGGCCCTGCTATATGCAACACAGGGTCGCCCACATTCCCTAAGGGTGGCAACCCGTCAACATTCGCCACGCTCGAAGACGGTGTCCTGTCGTTGAGACTCCTTGATGGAAGCGTTTTGAAGCAACTGAAGGTGTACTAAGTAATGGTAAAAAAATAACTTGACCAATTTTATGGAGTAAGGAATTATTTCTTATACCTTGTTTTTTTGCCGTTTTTGAAAATACCAAAACCAACAAAAATACAGGTCAAAATTGATCAATTTATTCTTTCACCATTACTAAGAAAAAAGGCGGCAACATTCCTCGCTGGCACCCAAAACAACGCTGGCAAATGCGTTTTTTTGACAAGAGAATAAGGGGATACTGAAAAATCGCTACCGCCAAAGCACATTATCTGATTTGTTTTGAATAACTTTGCATGCTATGGGTAGAATTCTTGCAATTGATTATGGTAAAAAGCGCACAGGGTTGGCTGTAACAGACCCCCTTAAAATAATTCCAGGCGGTCTGACAACAATCGACACCAAAGACCTCATGAAATTTCTGAAGGACTACATTGCGCGCGAAGATGTTGAGAAAATCGTGATTGGATGGCCGACACAGCTAAACGGCTGTCCGTCTGAAAACGCAGCGCGCATTGCCAATTTCATCAAAGCGTTTGAACGCGAAATTCCCAGTCTGCCCATCGTTCGCTATGATGAGCGCTTCACATCGACCATTGCCCACCAAGTGATGCTAGATGCCGGACTCGGGAAAAAACGCAGGCAAAACAAGGCGCTGGTGGACGAAATCAGTGCGACGCTGATTCTGCAATCATACATGGGAAGTTCAATGATGTAAATCAAACAGTGACGTGTCCCAAACACCGGTTTTGCCAGCCGGTTTATATCCAAGAAAATATGTATAACAAAGAATTATGATTTTACCAATTTACACATACGGACAGCCCGTGTTGCGAAAAACGGCTGAGGATATTACCATGGATTATCCTGAACTGCAACAACTCATCCAAGACATGTTTGAAACGATGGACCACGCCGACGGCGTTGGACTCGCCGCCCCACAAATTGGCAAAGCCATCCGCTTGGTGGTAATTTCCCTCGATGTCATGAAAAATGATTTTCCTGAATACAAAGACTTCCGCCACGCCTATATCAACCCCTATATCATTGAAACGGACAACAGCAAAACGGAATCAATGGAAGAAGGCTGCTTGAGCCTGCCAGGCATTCACGAACCAGTGCGCCGCCCAACACGCGTTCATGTCAAATATATTGACGAACAGGGAAATCCTCACGATGAATGGGTTGAAGGATTCTTAGCACGCGTTATGCAGCATGAGTTTGACCATCTTGACGGACACGTTTTTGTCGACCACCTGTCTGCCCTGCGCAAGCAAATGATCAAAAGCAAAATTTCTGCCCTGCTGAAAGGGAAGGTGCGTTGCAGCTACAAGACGAAGGGCGCGAAATAAACAGGCCGGCACCCGCATCAGACTGACGCACCCTGGAATCTTAGTTCCAACATCGCCGTTGGGCGAATGCAAGTCAGTCGACAGAAAATATTTGAAATCCTGTACGGTTTGTTCAACTTCCCTAAACCCGACCAATATTGCGAAGGCAGTGGCACTCAGCCATTGCCTTTATGCAAGTAGGGAACAAAAACGATTCCTGTGTTTCATCCTTCCAGAAAAACCTCCATGACAAAGGCCAACAAACAGATAATGGCAACGTGGCGCAAACGTCTGACTGCCACCATTGCGTCGGCGCTTTTCTCCGTATGCCCGCTTTTATCACAAATAAACACCGACCAAGTGATTTTCATGGGAAGGAGTGCTCTGGCTTCAAGCGATTATCTGACCGCCATCCACTATTTCAACCAGGTCATTGAGGCCAAGCCATTTCTGTGGGAACCTTATTACTTCCGTGCATACACCAAATTTATCCTTGATGACTACACGGGAGCGGAGGAAGACTGCACGAAATCCATCAACGCAAACCCGTTTCAAATTGGAGTGTACCAGTTGCGTGGTCTTTGCCGCATCCGCCTCGAACAATACGATAAGGCGGCAGAAGACTACACCAAAACCATTGCAGAAAAACCACAAGACGAGGGGGCATTATACAACCGCGGACTATGCCATCTGCAACTCAAAGAATACGATAAAGCGCTGAAAGATATTGACGCACTGCTCAAATTCAAACCGAATTTCTACAGAGCCTACGCTATAAAAGCACAAATTTCTCTGGCGCAAAAAGACACCGTACAGGGCATCAATTACATTGACAAGCTCTTGAAATTGAATCCTGAGAATGCCGATGGATGGTCGTTTAAGGGAAGATATGCTCTTGAAAAAAAACGCTATGAGGAAGCCGATTCGTGTCTTTCCATCGCCATAAAACTACAGCCAAACAACTACGAATGCTATCTGGCGCGTGCCCTGGCCCGCCACGGGATGAACCTGTTTGGAGATGCCATTGCAGACTACGACAAAACTATTAGCCTCGTTCCGCAGCATTTCGTGGCACACTACAACCGCGGTCTTCTTCTGGCCTTGGTCGGGAGCAACAACAAGGCCATCGACGATTTCTCGTTTGTCATCAACAAGGAACCCGATAATGTCATGGCCATCTACAACCGCGCCCTGCTGAGAAAAGAAACGGGAGACTACCGCGGAGCTGCGGCTGATTTCACTAAAATCATACGGCAGTTTCCCAATTTCACCTATGGCTACTATGCCCGTGCCGAATGCCGCAGGAAATACGGAGACGTGCGCGGTGCGCTCAACGATGAGAGTGTCGTGGCACGCGCCAACTTAGACATGTTCTTCGGCAAATCATCACGTCGCTATCCCGTCAAGCGTTGGCGACAAAACAACGACCACAGCCTCGACAAATACCAAGAACTCGTTGAGGATGCCGACAACGACTCCACAGGGTCGGCCTACGGAAGGATGCTCTCTGCTGATTTGTTTGGACGTGTGCAGAACAAAGCGACCGACAAGACGCTGATCCGCCCATTCTTGTTCACCTTCAATGCTCCGGCTGCCAACAAAAGATACCGGTCTGTTGCCTTCGTTGAACAAGCGGCTGAGATTTCGCAAAAGATGGCAGGTGTTGCACCACTTGAATTCTCTGCGGAATACGCACACAGCAGTTCCGATGAAAGCCAAAAGGCCGACAGGATAACTAATTGCAAGCGTTTCAAATCTGAATCCGACAGCCTGTTTGCACAGTCGGTGATTGCCTCAGACAGATATGATTACCCTTTGGCCAACAAACTGCTGCAGAAAGCGTCTGACGCCAACAGCAATGCCAAAATGAAATTTGTGCTTGACATCCAAAAAGCCACAATTTTATATTTCGAGTTTCTGGCTTCACAACCATCTGCCACACCGGCCATCGCCCCCAACGCAAACCAAAGGGGAGGTCATTTGACTGATGACCGACTGGCTGCTGGCAATAAGGCAACACTCAACGCGGCCGCAACAATATTGAAGAAGTTGGCAAGCAGCACGGAACTGCCCAACCAATATGCTCTATATAATTTAGGATGTATCGAAGCCAAGACGGGAGACACGAAACAGGCCATCAAACATTTTTCAGAAGCCATAAAGGCCGACAAAATGTTTGCAGAAGCCTACTATAACCGCGGACTGCTCTTGCTCGAACAAGGCGAAAAAGACAAAGCACGTCAAGACCTCAGCAAAGCGGGAGAACTGGGTTTGTATAAGGCATACGCCATTCTCAAGGGGGGATTCTGATGAATCACGTGGTCAGAAACTAAAAACTCTGCTGCCACACCTGTCATTTAGCCCAAAAAACACTGTTTTAAAGTTGCACCAAGCAAAAGTAATGGAACGCGAAATTGTTTTTTTATGATTCATAAGACAGAAGCACTTCCTGCTTTGGATTTACAAAAGAGCACGGAAGGAATCCTGCCAAACAGTTTTGCCAACCAACTGACATAACAAATAAATTCTACCAACATGGCAAGAAAGAAAAAGCCGTTACCACTACTCGAGAACATAACTATCACTGACATCGCAGCAGAAGGAAAAGCCATCGCAAAAGTTGACGGCCTGGCCGTTTTCGTTCCGTTTGTCATACCTGGAGATGTTGTCGATCTTCAAATCCGCCGCAAAAAACACAGTTTTGCAGAAGCTGAAGCCGTCAACTTCCACCAGTATTCCCCCGACCGCGCAAAACCATTCTGCCCGCACTTTGGAGTATGCGGCGGTTGCAAATGGCAGATTCTGCCATACGAACTGCAACTACACCACAAGCAGAAACAGGTTGAAGAAACCTTGCGGAGAATTGGCAAGGTGGAACTGCCGGAAATCAACGCTATTCTCGGAAGCCGGAAAACACAAGAATACCGAAACAAACTGGAATTTGGATTCTGCAACAAAAAATGGCTGACAAACGAGCAGGTGGCCTCAGGCGAAGTGTATGACAATATGAACGCCGTTGGGTTTCACATCACGGGAGCCTTCGACAAAATTCTGGACATTGAAGAATGCCATCTGATGACAGACATCAACAACCGTCTACGCAACGCCATCCGCGAATATGCTTTTGAAAACAATCTCTCCTTCTTTGACTACCGCGCCCAACATGGACTGCTGCGCAACATGATGATTCGCACATCAACAACAGGCGAATTGATGTTGCTGATGCAATTCTGCATACACACACCTGAAGAAGAGGCCCAGGCCAAAGACACGCTTGCATTCATCCACAAAACATTCCCAGAGGTGACCTCTCTGCTTTATGTAAACAACACGAAATGCAATGACACAATTGGCGATTTGGACGTCTGCACATACTTTGGAACAGACCACATCTACGAAGAAATGGAAAATCTGCGCTTTAAGGTCGGTCCGAAAAGTTTTTACCAGACAAACTCCTTGCAGGCATACGAATTGTATAAAGTGGCCAGAGAATTTGCGAGCTTGACGGGCAACGAACTCGTTTACGACTTATACACTGGAACAGGAACCATCGCCAACTTTGTGGCTCATCAGGCCCAAAAAGTCATCGGCATTGAATATGTCCCGGAAGCCATTGAAGATGCCAAGGTGAATGCAGAATTAAACCACCTGAACAACACTCTGTTCTACGCTGGCGACATGAAGGACATCCTCACACAGGATTTCATCAACGAGCATGGTCGCCCCGATGTCATCATCACCGACCCTCCACGTGCTGGCATGCACGCCGACGTCATCTCAACAATTCTCTTTGCAGAGCCAAAACGCATCGTATATGTGAGCTGCAACCCTGCCACGCAAGCACGTGATCTGACGCTCCTTGACGAGGCATACCGTGTCGTAAAAGTACAACCTGTCGACATGTTTCCTCAGACGCACCACGTTGAGAATGTCGTGTTGCTCGAAAAGAGAAACAAGGCGGAATAAAAAAAGTAAACCGATAGCAGAGTCAACCTCCAAAAGCCAACATCCCAATGACCAACGTCCACCGACACAACAGCCGCTTGTCTGCACGCCTGCAGCCATTGGTTGCAGAGGCCGACTCTTCAGCGTTATCCTGTCTGCTGAACCAGTTGAGCCACAGCGAATTCAGAACGGCGAGCTACATGCTTGCAGAAGAGTTATTGCCTGCCATGACGAACCCGTCGGCTTTCATGACACTTTTCTTCGACATCGTGCCACAAAAGCCGAAAGCCTTCTTGGGCACGTTTCTGAAAGCCGCAGCCAAACTGCATGCCAAAGCGTTGCTCAACCTGAAAGACGAACGTCTCCACCAATTCTCTGCAGGGTGTTCTGACATTGACTGCCGGAAAATATTAGACAGCCTGCTCCCGGTCACAAGTCGCCGCGAAGATGCCGACATCCTGCTTGACGAATTTGCCAAAGACACAGAATTCCGGCTCAACGCTCTTCAGCGTGCAGAAACCGATCTCTGCTACTTTCTCCTGTTTCAAAACCTGCGGCAAGAGGAAGAAAACAAGGATTTGATACGACACCACTACATCGTCCTGCTGAAGAAAGACAACAAACGGGCATACAACATGGCAAGCATCATGCGTCATTATTTTGACCTGCAAGACCTACCTGGACAATTTTCACTGAAACTCCAGAATTATGAATTGAGCCGTTTGGAAATATCCTACGAAACATTTACAAAAACACTTAACCAATAACACCACACAAAACCTAATCTCAAAAAAATGAAGAAGTCATTTTTATTGGTGCTTCTCGGAGCCACCATGTGTTGCACAGCAATGGCGGACAAGAAACCGTCAAAAAAACCTGCTGCAACCACCACGAAGTCGCAATCTGCCTTCACAAGCGGACAAGAGGGACTTTTTGGCGTGTTGAGACGTGATGCCGACTACTTTTTCGACATCCCCGATTCCCTACTCTCCCGACGCTTCCTGGCCACGGTGCGTTTCACCTCTACACCGGCAGGGACGGGAAAATATGGCGGCGAATCCGTAAACCAGCAAACCGTTTATTGGGAACCAGCGCCAGGAAATGTCATGCTGCTGAGGTCTGACCTCATGGTCAACATGGGAAATTCGATGGATGCCATCGACCGCGCCGTCAAAACGAGCAACAACAACCCCATCATCGGCACCTTCAAGATTGAAGGACACAGAAACGGACACTATCTGGTCAAAGTCACGTCGTTCTTCAATGAAGACAACCCTGCCCTGGGTGTCAGTCGGGACATCAAAAAAGAATTTGGCCTGCAAGGATACATGCCGCAAGCATCATACATTGAAAGCATCAAGACATTCCCCTTAAACACGGAAATCAGAATGGTGAAGACATGGATGACTTCAACCACCAGCACCATCGCTGGCTCAAACACGGGACGTGTCACCCTGGGACTCAACATCTCCTTTGTTCTCCTCCCCAAAGACCCCATGATTCCACGCCTCTTCGATCCACGCGTTGGCTACTTCTCTGACAGATACTATGTCTTTGCCGACAATCAGCAGCGCTCTGAAACAATGCGTTTCATCACCCGCTGGCGTCTGGAGCCGAAAGACAGCACCGACATGGAAAAAATGAAACGCGGCGAACTGGTAGAGCCCAAAAAACCAATTGTCTACTACATCGACCCCGCAACGCCGAAGAAGTGGCGCCCCTACCTCATCCAAGGTGTCAACGACTGGCAAAAGGCATTTGAACACGCCGGATTCAAAAACGCAATCATGGCTAAAGAATGGCCTGTCGGCTGCGACAGCATGTCGATGGAAGACGCCCGCTTCTCTGTCATCCGCTATTATGCATCGCCCATTGAAAATGCCTACGGACCGCAAATTCACGATCCACGAACGGGCGAAATCATTGAATCACACATCGGATGGTATCACAACGTGATGCGACTCTGCCACGACTGGTATATGATTCAGGCTGGATGTGTTGACCCCGAAGCCCGCAAAATGAAACTCAGCGACGAACTCATGGGACAGCTCATCCGCTTCGTGTCGTCACACGAAGTTGGACACACATTGGGACTTCGCCACAATTTCGGTTCGTCAAGCACAGTGCCCGTCGACAGTCTGAGAAATAGAGCCTGGCTGGAAGCCAACGGACACACGCCGTCTATCATGGACTATGCCCGATTCAACTACGTGGCACAACCGGAAGACAGCATCACGCACGCCGGAATGTTCCCCCGCATTGGTGACTACGACTGCTGGGCCATCAAATGGGGATACACGCCGATGTGGAATGCCTACGACGCTGAAAGCGACCACTGGGAACTGGAAAAGATGACCAGCGAAACGCTGCGGGGTAACCGCCGTCTCTGGTTTGGCGACGGGGAAACCAACACGACAAACGACTCACGCTGTCAAAGAGAAGACTTGGGAGACGATGCTGTGAAAGCAAGCGAATATGGTATCTTAAACCTGAAACGCATCATCAAGCAGCTCCCAGAATGGACCTATGAAAGCAATGACATCTATGGCAAAAACCTCTCGTCAATGTACGACCAAGTCTTGTCACAGTTCAACCGCTACGCCAACCACGTGGCAGGAAACATTGCAGGTGTCTACAAAGACTATAAAACGGTGGACGAACCGGGAGCTGTATTCACCAACCTCTCACGCGAGAAACAGAAATACGCGCTCGATTACATCAACCGACATATATTCACCGAACCGACATGGCTCATTAATGTGCCTTACATGAACCGCCTGATGGCAAATCCGCAAGTCCTGACCATCGGTATCGGACGCAACGTGATGGGAAATCTCCTCAAATCGTCACGACTTGAGAAAATGACACCCGAATATCCGCTGAACGACTTTCTGAAAGACCTGACCAACATGTTGTTTAAGGAAACAGCAAGCGGTGCCAAGACCACTGAATACAGAAGAGCTTTGCAAACGACATACGTGACAACGCTCGTTGGATATTACAAAGGCGGGGACGTCACAAGTCCAACACACGCCAACATGCTGAGCGCGTTACGGACGCTCTCCTCACGTCTGAAAGTTGCACGCACCACCGATCAAGCAACACGCGACCACTATGCAGCGCTGACCGACATCATAAAACGTGCCTTGACCGTGAAATAAGAGCAACAAGCCTCTCAAAAAACCATTGAGAGGATTCCTAAAACTCATTCCGTTTTTAAGGAATGCTCCTTTAAACAACAAAAAAAGATGTGTATCCTATCTTTAGCGATACACATCTTTTTTTTGCCCTACGACAATAACGACAAAATAAGTAGGCGTTTTATAAGCATCCCATTCAGGTCACATTTATCAACCAAAAGACGTATGAACGCGAGTTCGGGATAAGGGACATTGTCTTTAGCTGTGATAAGGTGGCTGGAACTGAGAGATTGCGCAATGGATTTAAATTCTATTTCTCAAACAAGGAAATAAACGGTTTTAATATGATGAAGGAGTTGAAGGGAGCATTTCACTCTATTGCGAATAACAAAGAAATGACTTTAATGCAGGAAACCGCAATGGAGACCGTTTGGCATGAATTGTTGCATTGTCATTCAAAGGCGTGGAGAAATGGTAAGGTTAGTGATGCTGTTCCGTTGATGGAGTCATTAAATGAGTTTTATGCACGACAGACCTACCCTCAGTTCGTTGCAAAATTCGGAGGAAGGGCTACACATCATAAGGAGATAAGAAAAAACGGAATTGGCTATTACAGCAATTCCGTCAATTTCCAAACTTTGCTCAAGCATTTTGGCATTAGCCAAGGCGTTGCAGCAAAGAAGATAGGCAAGATGTTAGATGATACTTACTATGATGATTTTCATAATGTTTTATATGAAAGGATGCTAAGAAATAAAATCAAGAAGGATATATATGACAATATCATATATGATATTTGGGTTAATCCTCAATACTTTAGGGAAAAATTATATCAATCATAAGGTGACAATAAATAAAGAAAATCCTGTTTCATATTTTCTGGTAATTTATTTGCATATACCATCATCCTTTCTTTATCACCACGAAACAAGTACAATCGCGCTAAAAATCCATTTGAAGTATCTTTATCTAAACCCCTAAGAAATTCTTTTTCACTCATAGTACCTATAAGTTTATGGCGTTCCTCCTCCGTTATATTGTGGTCAAAAATCGTTTCCATAACATACATATTTAATTGTTGTCCTTAATGTTTACAGCGCAAATGTAGGAAATTATGCTGTAGTCTACACTATTTCCTGTTGTTTTTTTTAAGAGCAATGCGGCACGCCAGTCAATCCGCCAGCGTGCCGCATTCTCTTTGCTTAGCCGACTAACGTCTTTTGCTTAACTTGCTCCCATTGAAGCAAGCCAAGCGATTCAATCAACTTGCCGAAGTGATAATCAAAATTGAAATTATCCATCATGCGTTCAACCTCCTCTTCTGGGTAAGTCTTACTGAGAATCTGATAAACGTTTTCTCTTACGAGAGCCATTTGGTTAAGGCACTGGGCGAAATCGTTTGTGTTGAAATCGATAACTCCGTTCATAATCTCATTTGCTTTCTTGTTATTAAATTCAGCCATTGTTGTGAAATTTTATGTGGTTTAATAAATAAGATGGATTAGTTTATTTTGAAATTTAGAAGGGGCGTGAATCTTCATCCTCAAATAAAGTCTTGTCGCTTTTGAAACGGCATTCCTCAGAAGTTTTCTTTGTCAGCGTTTCCTTGCTACGACAGTTGATGTTAGCCGCATTATTCCTCGTATTTCAAGGCCTATGCTTTTTAGCGCATCTGGGAGGAGACTCGACCGCATCTGGGACGAGATACAACCGCATCAGGGTCGAGAAACGAACTCATCTGGGAGGAGATACGCCCGCGTCTGGGGCGAGATACGGTCGCATCTGGGACGGCGTTCGCTAACAAATATAGAAATTGATTTATTGGGGACGTTGCACCATGTTTCATTAGGTGTTGCCATGTCGCTTACACGATGTAGTGGATTTATACCGATATTCCCCTGGCTTCTGGCGCGATTGTCGTAATATCCAATTAGGAGATTGATAGGTCTAAAGATTTTTAAATACTCCTTTAAAATCAAACCACAGAACAACAAAAAAAATGTGGTATCTGCATTTTTGCAGATACCACATTATAATTTTTCTTCTGAAGAAAAACTTCAGAAATAGAGAAGTGACTCCTATAGGATTCAAACCTATAACCTTTTGATCCGTAGTCAAATGCTCTATTCAGTTGAGCTAAGGAGCCAGTTGGCGGTGCGTACGGGACTCGAACCCGTGACCCCATGCGTGACAGGCATGTATTCTAACCAGCTGAACTAACGCACCATTGTGTTCTCTTTATTTTAACTTCGCTATCTCTCTTGATTGCGTGTGCAAAGTTACAATTTTTTATTATACCACCAAAGCTTTTGCGCTATTTTTTTCATGCCTGCTATTATTTTTTTCAGAGCACTCCATAAAGTCATGATATAGCACCTTTTCATGGCATTTTCAGTTTGCAAACAGCAGCGCTAACCTTTATTCTTTAATATTCTCTCTCTCCAAATATGTGGGTTCCGATTCTGACCATCGTACTTCCCTCTTCAATCGCAATCTTGTAATCGCCACTCATCCCCCATGAACGTTCACAAAATTCCGGCCTGTCTGAAAAGTAGAGCGACTTGGCCTCTTTGTAAAATTCATAGGCAGTGTGGAAATCACGACGTATGCGGTTTTCATCATCCGTGTTTGATGCCATGCACATCAAGCCACATATATTCACATGATGGAGTTCACGCCATTCGCCACTTTCGAGATATGCTCTACACTCATCAACCGTAAACCCAAACTTAGTCTCTTCCTGAGCGACATGAAGTTGGAGCAAACAAGGAATGACGCGATCACAACGGCGTGCTTGCTTGTCAATCTCCAATAATAGCTTATGGGAATCTGCTGCATGAATCAATGAAATAAATGGAGCAATATATTTAACTTTGTTGGGCTGCAGATGTCCAATGAAATGCCACTCTATATCTGTTGGAAGAACCTCATGCTTTGCCACCAACTCCTGTGCGCGACTCTCCCCGAAGATTCGCGCTCCGCCATCATAAGCCTCCTGTAAAGAAGACACTGGATGGAATTTTGAGACCGCCACCAGCGTTACGTTTCCGGGCAGTCCGGCCATCGTTTCAGACAGCCGTCTCTGAATCTCTGTCATAATAATATCGTTAAACAAAAAAGCCAAAAAACGGCCATGACTCTATCGCGAGCATAATGGCTGTTTTTTGGATTTCATATTTTCAATAAAGGCAACAGAACGCCCCCGAGCCATCTTGACCGGTTCAGGAAAACCAATTACGATGTTCTCGAAATTGCTCATATCGCTATTAATTTCAACTACTTACTGTTCATATTCAGGCTTTGCCTCCTTGTTCTCAAACTCAGGAGACTGCTTGTATTTAAACACATCCATAATGGGAGTTTCCATAACAGAAGCAATTGTATAGTCCATCATAGAACCCTTCATCCCCTCGTCGAGGCGGTCAATCGCACCTCGCAAATCTGCAGCCTGGATCAACACGTTTTGAGATGTCTTCTTTTCCTTCCCGCTTTTTTCATCAAGCGTAATGAAAACCAACTTAGCCTTAAACCAACGGTCGGCACTTTCCTCTATTGTTTCAAAGAACTCTGCATAACGGGCACGCTTAATGTCTGACACCTGAAACTCACCTGTCATGAAAGGAGAGACCTCATCTATAATTCTTTTTTCTGCCTCGGTAAAACTCAAAGCATCAACCAAATAGGGCTCATTCACTTTCTTCACGAGACCATTCTCCATGGTCTTCTCGTATTTGATCTTACATTCAAACCACTCGTTATTCATATTCTTTCATTTTGATTTCGGAGTGCGAAGTTACTGCAAACCAAGAGAAGGAGCAAATAAATCCGATTTTATTTTCGCCCTCCTCCCAAGAAAACGAGCAACACGACAAGCATCTTGCACTACAAGGCATCTGCATCAAATTGGAACGGCAGCAAATCGCTAACCGAATCCAGACAATAAACACGGTTCGCACCATAAAGCAAAACCCGCAAAGAATGGTTATAGCGATGCTGCGTCTCTATCAAGACCTGCCGACAAGCGCCACAAGGCGTTATAGGTGTTGGCGTAAACTGACCTTTCTCGTTCTTAGCCGCTATCGCAATTACCAAAGGGGTTGCCTCCGGGTATCTGGCATTAGCATAAAACATTGTACAGCGTTCAGCACACGTACCGGAGGGATAGGCGGCATTTTCCTGATTGCTGCCGCACACCACCTCACCATTATCCAGGCTAACCGCTGCCCCTACACAAAACTTTGAATAAGGAGCATACGAATGTTCACACATTTCCTTTGCACGGACCACCAACGCTGCGTCCTCTGAAGACAAATCCTCAAATGCACAAGACACATAACTTATATTTAATGACAACCTCTCCATAATATCTATTTTAGGTTAGTTTGAAAATTTGATTTTAAATTCTGGCTCTAAATAGGATGTCAAAGATAGTGCGAACCGAGAGCAGAGCGTCAAGCTTGCTTGAACGCTATGCCAAGGTGATGCCTATCTTATGCAAAGATAGTGCGAACCGAGAGCAGAGCGTCAAGCTTGCTTGAACGCTTTGCCGAGGTGATGCCTATCTTATGCAAAGATAGCACAAGCCCCCCACACAACAAAAACAAAACCGAAAAGTTTTTATCTCCCGTAAGACTTAAACCTCTTGAAAAAATTTGTATATTTGCCATTGCTATCAAGCAGAACGACTCTTGTCCAACAACAAGAATCCCAACAAGAACCTAACCTTATACTTCATCAACCATGAACGAAATTTTAAGCAAGCAACAATTCTCCGAGAATGTATATAAATTCGTCATCAAAGCACCAGCCATTGCACGCAGCAGGAAAGCTGGCCATTTTGTCATCATCCGAGTTGACAAACACGGCGAACGTATTCCTTTGACCATTGCAGAAGCTGATACTGCAAAAGGAACGATTACATTGGTCGTGCAGCGCGTCGGTGTTTCCTCAGACAAATTGTGTGCGATGAATGTAGGAGATTGTTTGGCCGATGTTGTCGGACCACTTGGAAAACCAACACATATAGCCAAGTTCGGCACTGTCATCTGTGCAGGTGGTGGTGTTGGTGTTGCTCCCATGCTCCCCATTGCAACCGCCTTAAAAGCCGCTGGCAACCGAGTTGTTACAGTCCTTGCCGGAAGAACCAAAGAATTGATCATACTGGAAAAAGAAATGCGGGCCATTTCCGACGAACTCGTCATAATGACCGATGACGGTTCGTATGGCAACAAAGGCTTGATAACCGAGGGCATTGAAAATATTATCCAAAAGGAAAAGATTGACAAATGCTTTGTCATTGGCCCAGCCATCATGATGAAATTTGTATGCCTGCTTACAAAGAAATATGAAATCCCGACAGACGTGTCTCTTAATACAATCATGGTAGACGGTACGGGTATGTGTGGCGCTTGCAGAATAACGGTTGGAGGCGTTACTAAATTCGTATGTGTCGACGGACCGGAATTTGACGGACACCAAGTTGATTTCGATGAAATGCTCAAACGCATGAAAGCCTTTAGTTCTGAAGAACACGAAGCAAGACTATCTGAGCACCTCTCCACCCCACATCATGTAGACACAGCAGAGCTTGACAATAAAAACGAAGGAGAATACAATGAAACAAATTGCCAGGCACAGCCAGAAGATGAAGACAAATCACGAAATGCCGAATGGAGAGTGGCCCTACGAAAGTCCATGCCGCCACGCGAGCGCATGGCCATTCCTCGACAACAGATGAACGAACTCGCGCCAGAGGTACGTGTACACGAACTGAAAGAAGAAGTAAACCGTGGATTTGATGCACAGACTGCACAGCTGGAAGCCAAAAGATGTTTGGACTGCAATAATCCCGGATGTGTACAGGGCTGTCCTGTCGGCATTGACATACCACGTTTTGTCAAACATATTGAACAAGGCGATTTTGCAAAAGCCTGTGTAACTATCAAAGAGACAAGCGCTTTACCTGCTGTATGCGGCAGAGTATGCCCACAAGAAAAGCAATGTGAAAGCCACTGTATCCACCTTAAAACCGGAGGCAAAGCTGTGGCCATCGGATATTTGGAAAGATTTGCCGCTGACTACGAAAGAGAACACACGAAATCAACGCCTATATCGAACCGACCAACTAACGCACCCCATGTTGCCGTTGTCGGTTCAGGCCCAGCTGGACTTTCATTTGCTGGTGAAATGACACGCAGAGGATATGCCGTGACAGTATTCGAAGCGCTTCATGAAATCGGAGGTGTCTTGAAGTATGGCATACCTGAATTCAGACTTCCCAACACCATCGTTGAACACGAGATCAAAAGCCTTGAATCCCAAGGAGTCACTTTTGTAAAAGACTGCATCGTTGGGAAAACCATCTCAATCAACGAACTTAAGGCTAATGGCTACAAAGGCATCTTTGTTGGATCTGGAGCAGGACTTCCCAACTTTATGGGAATACCTGGTGAAAATGCCATTGGAGTCATGTCATCCAATGAATACCTCACACGCGTCAATTTGATGGATGCCTCCAACGATGAAAGTGACACTCCTGTACCATTCGGAAAACATGTTGTCGTTGTTGGAGGAGGAAATACAGCAATGGACTCTGTTAGAACTGCCCTACGCCTGGGAGCGAAAACCGCAACAATTGTATACAGACGTTCTGAAGAAGAAATGCCTGCACGTGCAGAAGAAGTACACCACGCAAAAGAAGAAGGCGTGCGTTTCCTCACCCTTCACAATCCAATTTCATACACAACAGATGAAAGCGGACACGTCAAAGAAGTCAATCTTCAGAAGATGAGACTTGGAGAACCAGACAGCTCTGGAAGAAAACGCCCTGAGCCAATACCTGGCGCAATCGAAACGCTCGGAACAGACTTGGTCATTGTAAGTATTGGAGTATCTCCAAATCCAATTATCCCTAAGTCTGTCGAAGGTTTAAAACTGGGAAAGAAAAACACCATCGAAGTCGACGACAATATGCAAACCTCAATTCCACTGATCTACGCTGGCGGAGACATCGTTAGAGGAGGAGCAACTGTCATTCTTGCTATGGGAGACGGAAAACACGCTGCCGAAGCGATGGATCGGCAACTCAATGCACAACAGTAGATGCTTTGATACTGATTCCAAACATCTCCACAAATCAGGAATCTACATACCCCCGAGAGTTCAGCATGACTTTCGGGGGTATTTATCTTACGATATTCCAACCGTCTTCTTCTACTGTGCTTGCGACTGCATAATCTACTGCCCCTACAAAACGAAGGGCAGCACGGCGCGAAGCCCCCACGCCCATACGGGCAAAACAAAGAGCATTGCAGACGCGACGTAACAACGCTGCGACGCGACGGAACAACGCCACATTGAGGCAACAAAACAACGCCGCGTTGGCCCAATACAAAACAACGTAACCATCCGAAACCCACCGTCTTGTACGTTCCCCAATATGTGGCGAACTTTGTGTCCAAAAAGTCATGTTCAATT
>UQCW01000003.1 GCA_900539625.1 uncultured Prevotella sp. | reverse complement strand
TTGGTTATCCAAGACGTTTTCCAAAATCGCCGGGCAAAATAATTACAATCCAGAGCCATTACTACCTTACCATTACGGAGAAAACAAATAAGCCAAAGTCAATCTATCAAGACTTTGGCTTATTTGTTTTATGCAATACGGCCTGCACGGGATGCTTACTTTCAAACTCCTACTTAAAAGAATAACCTGAACCATTTTCCACTATTCTTTAATATCATCTGGCTGCACTTAGCCCATATTGAACACGCATTCCTGCACCACTTCATCCCGACATTACTACTTGTTGTCGAACACGGGACGACACTCGAACGCGTCTGCTCCCAGATGCGGTCGTGTCTGGGAGCAGATGCGGTCGTGCCTGCTCCCAGAGGCGGTCGTGCCTGCTCCCAGAGGCGACATGAAATCATAGGACAGACTTTAAGGATGACGATGCTTTCTGCATTACGCTACTAAATATCATAAGGGTACATAGCTATAAAACCATTTTCTGTTTCACCCAAGCAGCTACACATCAGCAAAAGCAGAGCCTTTTCCGATAAAGGATTCCTCTGAACAAGTCTTTGTTCACGCTTTTTCCTGTCCCCATTAGATTTCTATTGACACTGGAAAGGCGCGTGAAAGAAAAGGCAACAAAAAGGGTGAGGCAATAACAATGCCCCACCCTTTTCGTACTGTTAATTTTCTTATGTTTCAGATCAACAGCCAACGGCATATTGCATGTCTGGCCGTTTGGAATCTCAATAAAGAAGAAATGTCTTCGTCCCAGAGCATCATTGCATAGAACCACCGACAATGTCCAGCAATTCTGTTGTGATTGCCTGCTGGCGTGTCTTGTTGTACGTCAGCTTCAATTCGCGCAGAAGTTCGTCGGCATTGTCCGTGGCCACCTGCATGGCGATGACTCTGGCCGCGTGTTCGCTTGCCAAACTGTCGAGCAAGGCGGTGTAGACACGGAGATTCAAAGTCTTTGGAATCAACGCAGCAACCACCTCTTCAACAGATGGTTCGATAATATAGTTGAGAGACGGGCCGCTGTTTTTTTCAACTTTCCCCTCCTGCTGCAAACTGATTGGCAAGAAGGTCTCCTGCGTCAGCAGCTGCGTGGCAGAACTTTTGAAATGATGGTAGATCATCTTGACTTCATCGACTTCGCCTGAAGTGTAGAGCGCCATGAGTTCCTGCGCCACACCACGGGCTACATCGTAGGAAGGATGATCCAGCAGCGAGGCATAATCGTTTTCCACCTCGAAACCGAGTTTGCGCACGGCTTCGGCGCCCTTGCGTCCGATGGCATACACGCGCACGATGTCCGTGTTGCTTTTGCGGTAGCTGTCAACCGTTTTCTGCACCATCTTGATGACGTTGCCATTGAAGCCGCCGCAAAGGCTGGAATTTGAAGTGAAAACAACCAAGGCAACACGCTTCACCTCCCTCTTGATGGCAAACGGAGAGGAAAGTTCGTCAGACATGTTTGAAACGAACGTTGACATCATTCTGTCTAACGCCGCTTCATACGGACGCATCCTTTCGATGTCCATCTGGGCACGATGAAGTTTCGACGAAGCCACCATTTTCATGGCACTCGTGATTTTACGGGTGCTATTGACGGTTGAAATTCTTGTTTTTACTTCTTTAAGTGAAGCCATGATGTCTCAATTTATTTGTATTGTCCTGCAACATCCCCGGCCACCTTTTCGATGGTTTTGCAAACTTCTTCGCTAAGGTTGCCACGCTTCAATTCAGCGAGCACTGTGTCTGCGTAATTAGAACGGATGATTTGCAAGAAACTATCTTGGAAGTCGCGCACCTTGTCAACGGGTACATCTTTAAGCAGTCCGCGCGTACCGCAATAAAGAATGGCCACCTGTTCTGCAACAGGCATAGGACTGTATTGGGCCTGGATGAGCAACTGGTTGTTCTTACGTCCGCGGTCAATGGTCATAGCCGTCACGGGGTCCATATCAGACGAGAATTTGGAGAAGGCCTCCAACTCGCGGTATTGTGCCTGGTCGATTTTCAAAGTACCTGCCACCTTCTTCATGCTCTTGATCTGGGCAGCACCACCAACACGGCTCACAGAGATGCCGACGTCAATAGCAGGACGGAAACCTTGGTTGAAGAGGTCGGTGACCAGATAAATCTGTCCGTCGGTAATGGAAATCACATTGGTCGGGATGTATGCAGAGACGTCGCCGGCTTGTGTTTCAATAATAGGCAATGCCGTCAGAGAGCCGCCGCCTTTCACCTTTCCCTTCAAGCAGGCCGGCAGGTCGTTCATGTTCTCTGCCACCTCCGTTTGGTTATTGATCTTTGCTGCGCGTTCGAGCAAACGGGAATGAAGATAAAAGACATCGCCTGGATAGGCCTCGCGTCCTGAAGGACGACGAAGAATCAACGACACTTCACGATAGGCCACAGCCTGCTTGGAGAGGTCATCATAGACCACAAGGGCATGCAAGCCACGGTCGCGGAAGAATTCTCCGATGGCCGCACCGGCAAATGGTGCGAAATACTGCAACGCAGCAGGTTCGGCGGCCGTTGCAGAGACAACAATGGTGTAAGGCATTGCCCCGTTTTCCTTCAGCGTATTAACGATGTTGGCCACCGTTGAAGCTTTCTGGCCGATGGCCACGTAGATACAGTAAACGGGATCGCCGTTTTCGTAATTTTCTTTCTGGTTGATGATGGTGTCGATGGCAATGGCGGTTTTTCCCGTCTGGCGGTCGCCGATAATCAGCTCACGCTGTCCGCGACCGATAGGAATCATTGAATCGACAGCCTTCAATCCTGTTTGAAGTGCCTGGTTGACTGGCTGGCGATAAATAACACCAGGAGCCTTACGGTCGAGCGGCATGAGGAATTTCTCGCCGTCAATGTCACCTCCTCCGTCGAGCGGCTGTCCCAAAGGATTGATGACGCGGCCGAGCATGCTTTCGCTCACCTCGATTGAGGCAACGCGGCCCGTGCGCTTCACGCTCTGTCCTTCCTTGATGCCTTCTGACGATCCGAGGAGCACTGCGCCCACATTGTCTTCCTCCAAGTTCATGGCAACGGCCATCACGCCATTGTCAAACTCGATGAGTTCGTTTTCCGTAACACCGGTCAAACCGTAAATACGGGCCACACCGTCACCGATGGACAAGACAATGCCGACTTCTTCAAACTTGATATTTGTGTCGATGTTCTCAAGCTGACGCAAGAGCACATCCGACACTTCACTTGGTTTGATATTATTTGGCATGTGAATTATTTCTTGTTTTTGAGCGGTCGTCTGGGGAAAGAGATTGTGCGTACAACAGAGGCACCTGGCAGGCCTGCAACAGGTCTGCGCACCACTTTTCCTTACGTCCGCCCGTTTTTTATGTTTTCAATAGAAAATCAAGCGTTCAACGCGCGATGCAGTTTTTCAATCTGGGTCTTCACGCTTGCGTCGAGCCGATAGGTGTCGTATTCAAGTATGAATCCGCCCCCTATGTTTTCATCTACAAACACTTCAAAATCCACCTTGCTGTCTGTTCTGGCTTCAACGATGGCTTGCAAACGCTGGGCAACGTGTTCACTGACTGACTTGGCAACAACGAGGCGTCCTTTGACGAGATGCTTTTCCTTACGATAGAGTGTTACGTACGCATGCGCAATAAACATCATAAAGTCTGCTCGCTTCTTGCTCACAACAAGTTTGATGAACTTTCGCGTTGATGCTGTCTGGCTGTCGCCAGAACCGCAAGCGCTGCCGAGAAGCGTTTCTGTCTGCTGCGATGTTAGAACTGGATTCTGCATCGCTTTCTGGAGCGCGGGCAATTTCATGAAAACGTCGGCCATTGCAGACATTTCACGATACACACCGTCTTCCTCATGATTTTCCATTGCAAATTGCAAAAGAGCTTTGGCATAGCGAATTGAAACGATACCTATATCCATAACTTGTTACGCTTTTATATATGCTTGTTTCTGACATTTGTGCCGATGAGAGCAACGGCAACGAGCAGACAACCCTGCTGCGTAACACCATTGCATGCCCACAAACGCGCCGGAGGCTTGAGCAACCGGGCGTTTGTGTCACACGGCATCATTTTTCTGACACACAACTTCAAAAGGAAGCCTCTTGCAAAGGAGGAAGCGCGGAGCTTACGTGCCACGCCTCTTTACCTTTAGAAGACTACCGATTTGAGTCTGTGCGTGTTATTTCTGTCTGGTTACTTCATTGAGCAAACGTTCGATGTATTGCTCATCTTCGGTATCTTTGTCCAACTGGCGACGCACAACCTTTTCTGCAATCTGTACCGATACATCGGCAACCGTGTTGCGGATATCCCGCAAAGCATTTTCCTTTTCAACGGCAATCTGCGCCTTGGCCTCTTCGAGGAGTTTCTGACCCTCCTCGCGGGCCTTGTCGCGGGCCTCTTTGACTATGCTATCACGCGTTGCCATCGCCTCCTTCAGAACCTGGGCCTGACGCTCACTGGCCTGACGGAGTATTTCTTCACTCTCGGCTTTGATATTTGCCAACTTTTCGTTTGCCTCGCGGGCTTTCTTCAACGATTCGTCGATGTAGTTCTTACGATCTTCAACCATCTTGATGATGACGGGAAAACCATATTTCGCCACCAGGGCGAAGACGATGAGGAAAGCGAGGAACATCCAAAAAAGTAGGCCCAAATCCGGACTTAATATGGATGGCATAAAATTGCTTCGTTTTGGTGGTGGATTAGATGAACAAGCAAAGCAGACATACGATTACTGCGAAGAGAGCTACACCTTCTACAAGGGCGGCAACAATAATCATATTCGTACGGATGTCGCTCGTTGATTCTGGCTGGCGTGCAATGGCCTCCATAGCAGAACTACCAATGCGACCGATACCGAGACCAGCGCCAATTGCGGCGATACCTGCGCCGAGACCAGCGCCCAATTTTGCAACTCCTGCAGCTTCTAATAATGCAAGTAATAACATAGTAATGAGTTTTTTAAAAGTGTTGTTTTAATATTTTCAGTTTGATTGTTTCCTATAGGATAGATGTTTGGAGAGTGTTTGGGCACCTCAGTTTTGAAAATGCTTGAAAAGCATGCCCCTCTCTCTCCGTTTTGCTGCGTCATTCCGCATGGTGCTCCTGATGGGCCAGCCCGATAAAGACGGCACTCAACATGGTGAACACGTAGGCCTGGATGAACGCAACAAGAAGTTCCAGACAGTTCATGAAAATCATCAGCAAGAAACTGACGAATGACAAGGAACTGCCGATGGCTACGCCCAACTGGCAAGTGATGAAAATCACGCAGGTGAGCGAAAGGATGATGGCATGGCCGCCCATTATGTTCGCAAACAAACGGACCATCAAGGCAAACGGCTTGGTGAAGATGCCAAAGAGCTCAATCACGGGCATCAACGGCACGGGGACTTTCAGCCAAGTGGGGACCTCAGGCCAGAAGATGTCTTTCCAATAGGCCTTGTTTCCGAAGATGTTGACGATGAGCAACACACAGAAAGCGAGGAAAAACGTGATCGTGATATTGCCCGTTACGTTGGCTCCGCCTGGGAAAACCGGAATCAACCCCATCAGGTTGGTGATGAAAATGAAGAAGAAGGCCGTCAGCAAAAAAGGCGCATAGGGCTTGCAATGCTTTTCGCCGATGCTGGGCTTGATGAGGTCGTCATAGACCATCATGACAAACATCTCCACCAATCCAACGAATCCCTTTGGGGCATTGTCGCTGCAATCGCGGCCGCGATACCAGCGGGCTGCACCAAGGAAGATGACGAGCATCAGCAGGGCGACAATCCAAATCTGCAACACGTCTTTCGTGATGGACAAATCAAGCGGACGCACTTCCTGACCGTTGTCGAGCTTTTCATATATTTTCCCGTTTTCGGCCTCGTTGATGTAGAAACCTTCGTAGGACTCTCCTTCTGCCAAACGGGCAGAACTGAAGCAATGCCATCCGGATTTTTCTCCCTTCACGATAACGGGCAGAGGAATCGCAACTTCATGGCCGTTCCATGTCAAGATGTGCCATTCGTAGGCATCGCCCATGTGTCCGAGCACAATTTCCTTGACATCGACCGTGGATTTCTCCCCAGCCTCAGCCCCGGAAGCCGCAGCGGGCATCACAGAGAGCAGAGCCACCAAAAGCAAACAACCTATATGTTTGAGGTGTTTCATTGTTACTTTTTCTTGAGCAGGCGTCAAATAAATGTCTGATTTTCTGAACGCCTATTGTTATGAATTAAGAATTGCCTGTTTTCCTGCTCCTGGCCGAAACGTTTCCACGGCTCATGCGAATCGTGAAACACGTGACAACCACCAATGTTACCAAATAATAGGCCAGGAGGTTGATTCCGAAAAACACAAGTCCGGAGCGGTTGATGAAAGCGTAGACCACCAAGATGATACACGTCATGAAAAACCGCACCACATTGTCGAGGAGAAACATGCCGAGAGGCGTTTGGCCTGAGCGGGCGGACTTCCCGACCAACGACATGGCGGCCAGCGTATATGCAAAATACGCCACAGCAACCACCGTGATGGGAAATGCCTGAAGCAGGGCCTCGCTTCCGAACACTTTGTTTTCCACGTACAACAGCAGAGGACCGAGCAAGAGGTACACAACGGTCAGTATGGAAACATATTTCACAGTTAAATGTTTCATGCCGCTTACTATGCCTTTGGGGAAGTTTCAACGCACACAGACACTTCATTGCGAGCCACTTCCACGAAGCCGCTCAAAATGTCAAGTTCCAAGGTTTCCTTTCCGCTGCACACCACCTTGCCAGCCGTCAGAGCAGAGACAATCGGCGCGTGGTTGTTCAGAATTTCAAAACGCCCCTTGGCGCCTGGCACGGCAACGCTGTCGACCTCGCCAGAAAACACAATTCTTTCCGGAGAAACTACCGTTACTTTCATAAGTATCTTTTTCTTTTATACAGATGTAGGGATAAGCGTTTTCTGTCTTTCAGAACGCACATTTTTTTAAGCACACGCTTATGCCTTGGCAGCCTCCAGCATCTTCTTGCCCTTGGCAATGGCCTCGTCAATGGTGCCCACGTTCAAGAATGCCTGTTCAGGAAGGTAATCCACCTCGCCATCGAGAATCATGTTGAAACCTCTGATACATTCTTCGATTGGCACCATCACGCCCGGAACACCAGTGAATTTTTCGGCAACAGTGAACGGCTGGCTCAAGAAACGCTGCACGCGGCGTGCGCGATTGACGGTTTCGCGGTCTTCGTCTGAAAGTTCGTCCATACCAAGAATCGCAATGATGTCCTGCAACTCTTTGTATTTCTGAAGAATCTGCTTAACGCGCTGAGCACAATTATAATGATCCTTGCCAATGACGTTCGGGTCCAAAATGCGCGATGTTGAATCCAGGGGATCCACTGCCGGATAAATACCAAGCTCCGTTATCTTACGGCTCAACACGGTCGTGGCATCCAAGTGGGTAAACGTGGTGGCAGGTGCTGGGTCTGTCAAGTCGTCGGCTGGCACATAGACGGCCTGGATGGAGGTGATAGAACCGTTTTTGGTTGACGTGATTCGCTCTTGCATGGCACCCATCTCACTGGCCAACGTTGGCTGATAGCCCACAGCCGATGGCATACGGCCTAACAAGGCTGAAACCTCGGAACCGGCCTGCGTGAAACGGAAAATATTGTCGATGAAGAACAAGATGTCACTTTGCTTGCCTTCCTTGGCTCCGGCATCGCGGAAGGATTCGGCAACAGAGAGGCCGGATAATGCCACAGAAGCACGTGCTCCAGGCGGTTCGTTCATCTGTCCGTAAACGAGCGTAGCCTGGCTTTTGGCCATTTCCTCGTAGTCGACCTTCGACAAATCCCATTCACCACGCTCCATGGCTTCGGTGAACTCCTTGCCGTATTTCACAACGCCCGATTCAATCATCTCACGCAAGAGGTCGTTACCCTCGCGCGTACGTTCACCGACACCGGCAAACACGGAGAATCCGTCGTGGCCTTTGGCAATATTGTTGATCAATTCCATAATCAACACGGTCTTGCCCACACCGGCACCACCAAACAAACCAATCTTACCGCCCTTGGCATAAGGTTCCAAAAGATCGATGACCTTGATACCCGTGTAAAGCACTTCGCTACTCGTCTTGAGGTCTTCAAATTTAGGAGCGTCGCGGTGGATTGGATAAGCGTCAACCGACTTGTCGAGCGGCTTAAGGCCGTCGATGCTGTCGCCCGTCACGTTCATCATGCGCCCCTTGATCTGCTGACCAGTGGGCATAGAAATAGGCGCACCGAGGCGTGCCACTTCAAGGCCACGCTTCAGTCCGTCGGTATTATCCATGGCTACACAGCGAACTGTGTCTTCGCCAATGTGCTGCTGCACTTCTATAATAATGGTGCGTCCGTCTGGATGCTCCACAGAGAGTGCCTCATGAATTTTCGGAAGCACTTCCTCAAGGGGCTTTCCGTTGGCTTCAAACGCCACATCGACCACAGGACCGATGATTTGGGAAATGCGCCCCCATTGTTGTTCTTTATTATCACTCATTGCAAAACGCGTTGTATTTTAAAATCACTCGCAAAGATACATTTTTACTTTGTTTCAAAGCCATTTTTACGTTAAAATATCGTTAGTTTTTGTTAGCCGAGTGCAAAAACTAAACATTCGTAACACGTCTTTTCCCCCGTGGAACACCATCTCTGTGGCCTAAAAGACGCTACCTACAGACCTCATTTCCAGAATACTCCTCAAACTTATGCGTATTAACTCAACGACGGAAAAGGGGCGCACATCATTTATAGGCGGCTTGAATTATTTTTACATTTGAGAAGCGAATGCGGCGCAACGGCATCAGAAAAGGCGGTGCGAACCATCACGATGATTCACGCCGCCTTATATTGTCATGCTTTCAATTGGCCGACTTTTCTCCGAGTCTTTTGAGCGCGAGGTGGTGCCGCGCATCGGCAGCCTTACGATAAAATGCCATTGCCTTTTCCATGTCTTTTTCGCCATTCCATCCCTCCTCGTAGCTCTGACCAATGCGATACCACGCATAAGGGTCTTCCGAGCGGCTGTAGGCCTCGACGGCGAGACGCAAATTCTGTCCTACTGTCCCCTTCCCCTTTCGGTAGATGTCACCGAGATTGGTGGGGGCATACAGCAGGTCGCCGTTGCAACAGGCCGCTTCAAACCAATAGATGGCCGTTTCCACATCTTGCTCCACTCCGATGCCGTATTCAAAAATTGTTCCGATATCGTTCAGCACAACGCCTTCAACAGGCTCCCCTGCTTTATATTTCCGTGAGAGTTGCAACAGAAGTTCAACATCCTCCTTACAATAGCTCTCTGTTGTCTCTGCGCCATCGGTCTGCCATGAGCGCACTGTCGCCAAAGAATGGTGCTGCGGAACGTCAACCTGAACTTCTTCGTCCATCATTGCAGGACTGACCACGGCGTCGGCGGGCAACAGGTGGTGGCGCAACAGATAGGAGACATAGCCAAAAATGCGCGGTGTCGAGGAATACATGCTGACACCGACCGCGTTTAACGCTTCGTTACACACGTAGACGTTTGCTTCGGAAATGGGCAATGCTACATAATATTTCATTCCCAAACTCAGGAAGCACTTTAGAAATGCCACTTCCTCTCCCATAGCCTCAGCGGCCCATTCTTCGTTGAACACACTGAATGCATCTTCTCCATTGTCACTCCTATAAGGATTGTCTGTCAGAAGGAAAGTCAGGGTGTCAACGAGATATGGCAGAAAGCGATAGTCGTCATACGAGGCGAGCCTATCCATCGACAACACGTAAGCATCTTCTGTTTTCTCTATCATGAACATCGTGACAGCGTGTTTCCTGCGATAGAAGAACCAGGCATCGGGCGTCTCGTTGGGAGAGGAGACGAGAACGAGATCGTCAACGCCGAGAAGGGCTGACAGGCGCAGGAAGGAGAAAGGACGGAAAGAATAAACGGGAACCTGTATGAGCATATACTATCTATATGAATTAATTGTTTTCACCTACAAATATAGCAAAGAAAAACCTATGCAGCGGCATAGGGCATATAAAATCTGAGTACCTACTTACCTCTACACTTTTTTGACAAAGGGTTGGCATTTCACATACATAATATAAGGAGCGGCTTGAAATTCTGTTTTAGCATTTCAAATGATTCCGATGGGAGCGAAACGAAAAAGGGAAACGCAGCCTTTCTTTTTCCACAACATTTTGTACCTTTGCAATGATTAACTCATGTGCCTCGAAGACACAATTCACTATTCAAACACCATCTGATGAAAAAGAATCTGCGAACCGCCTCCATCTGCGTGCAGGGAGGCTACGAACCCAAAAACGGTGAGCCTATTGAGCTACCTATCATTCAAAGCACCACATTCAAATATGACAACTCTGAGGAGATGGCCATGCTCTTCGACCTGAAGAAGGAGGGCTATTTCTATACGCGCCTGCAAAACCCCACCAACGACGCTGTGGCGAAAAAAATCGCGCAACTGGAAGGCGGCGTGGGGGCCGTTCTCACGAGCAGCGGTCAAGCGGCCAATTTCTATGCCGTGTTTAACATCTGCGAGGCTGGTGACCACATCATCGCCTGCAACGAAATCTATGGTGGCACTTACAACCTCTTTGGCGTGACGCTCAAGAAATTGGGCATCGACTGCACGTTCGTTAACCAAAATGAATGTGAAGAGGAATTGCAGAAGGCTTTCAAGCCGAACACGAAGGCTGTGTTTGGCGAAACGGTGAGCAACCCCGGATGTGCCGTTCTTGACATTGAGAAGCTCGCACGTTTGGCACACCGCAACGGAGTGCCATTGATTGTTGACAACACGTTTGCCACTCCCGTAAACTGCCGCCCGTTTGAATGGGGAGCTGACATCGTGACGCACAGCACCACCAAATACATGGACGGAACTGCGAGCCAGGTGGGCGGCGTGGTGGTCGACAGCGGCAATTTCGACTGGATGGCACAGGCAGAGAAATTCCCCGGACTTTGCACGCCCGACGAGAGCTATCACGGACTGACCTATGTGAAGGCGTTCGGGAAAATGGGCTACACCACAAAACTCGTGGCCCAACTGATGCGCGACTTGGGCTCTATTCCGGCACCGATGAACTCGTTTATCCTCAACCTCGGGTTGCAGACTCTCCATCTGCGCATGCCGCAGCATTGCAAGAACGCACAACGTGTGGCAGAATTTCTGCAAAACGACCCGCGTGTTGCCTGGGTGCGCTATAGCGGTTTGGAGGGCGACGCCTACCACGAACTGGCAAAGAAGTATCTCCCCAACGGCTCTTGCGGCGTGATGGCCTTCGGCTTGAAAGGCGACCGCGAAACGGCCATCCGTTTCATGGATTCGCTTGACATGATCAACATCGTTACCCATGTGGCCGACGCCCGCACTTGCATCCTGCACCCTGCCAGCCACACACACCGCCAGCTTTCAGAAGAGCAACTCCGCGAAGCCGGAATCGCACCCGACCTGATGCGCCTCTCCGTTGGCATTGAAGACATTGAGGACATCCTCGACGACATCAAGCAGGCCTTGGACAAAATTTGACGCCCCGATTCAAACATACAACGAAAAGCCAGGGAAACAAGAATTTCTTCTTCGTTTCCCTGGCTTTTCGTTTGGGGATATTTGTTTGGCCTGATAGGTAGGTATTCAATATAAACTAACTTGAAATGCTCACTTAACCAGCCTGATATTTTACGATTCTCTGTCTTACGACGTCGACTATATCGACAATTCGTCAAGCACCTTGATGAGCTGTCGGTCCATTTGCTTTTGCTTGCCAACGGCCTCGATAAACGGCACGTAGACAACTTCATTGTTGCGAACGCCGACCATCACGTTGCGCTGTCCCTTTACAAGGGCTTCGATGGCTCCAACACCGACGCGGCTGGCCAAAATACGGTCGCGTGCAGAGGGACTTCCGCCGCGCTGAAGGTGACCGAGGATTGACACACGCACATCAAATTCGGGATATTCTTTGTTTACACGGTCGGCATAATAGATGGCACCACATTTAGGGCTTTCGCTTACAATGACGATGCAACTCTTTTTACTCTTACGGATGCCACGCTCCATAAAGGTTATCAGCTGGTCGCTACCTAACGAGTCTTCAGGAATGATGGCCGCTTCGGCGCCGGCTGCAATGGCACTATTTTGCGCCAGAAATCCTGCGTCACGTCCCATCACTTCGACAAAGAAAATGCGCTCGTGCGAGGTGGCGGTGTCGCGGATTTTGTCTACACATTGGGTGATGGTATTCAACGTGGTATCATATCCGATGGTACTGTCGGTGCCATAAAGGTCGTTGTCAATGGTGCCAGGCAGACCGATGCAGGGGAAATCGTATTCCTCAGCAAACGTCATAGCACCAGAAAGCGAACCATTTCCGCCAATGACAATGAGGGCATCGATGCCTTCTTTCTTCAGTGTTTCATAGGCTTTTTGACGACCTTCAACAGTGACAAATTCCTTGCTGCGAGCTGTTCGCAGAATGGTTCCACCAGTCTGTATGATATTGCTGACATCTTCTGTGGTAAATGTCTTGACTTCATCATGAATCAAGCCCTCATAACCACGATAGATTCCTTTAATCCTAAATCCGTTGCAGATTCCGCTTCGGGTGACCGATCGGATGGCTGCATTCATTCCCGGGGCATCGCCTCCAGAGGTCAGAACGCCAATGCATCTTATTTTGCTCATTACATTTTCCTCCTTAATATTTTTGATGTAAGTATAAGAGACGTTCAACATCGCCTCTTAGTGTGTATATAATATATGTGTCAACCTATGTCGTTGCACTATATTTCAAAAAACTTCTGTTGCCAAATAGAACACCAACAGACCGACCAGCCACCCGGCCAATACCTTGCCAGAAATATGGCGCACATACCAGCGCAGCGTGACGCCTTCCATGCGCATCAAAGCGAAACCCGCCATGGTGCCAATTGAGAGCAACGAACTGCCAACTGCCGTTGTGTAGCTGAGGATTGGCCAATAAAGCCCGTCTTGCGCGAAATTGGCATAAAGTTCCGTATTGGTCTTGATGACATCGGGCGAGAAGACTGAGATGTTTGCAACCACCGCCGTTACGTTATTGAAAACGGCTGAGAGAGCGCCCATAACGCCGCCGATGACATACACGTTTTGAAGTTTGGTGGTGTTCCACTCAAAGAAGCGGTCGAGAATACCCGTTTCTTTGATGGCACCGAATGCCAACGTGAGGCCAATGAAGAAAAGTATGTGCTGGATGTTGGCATACTGCAAGGCCATTGGCTGGCGTTTGCGCACCATCTGGTCGCTGCCAAGCAGAGAACTGTTGCAAAGCTCGTTGACAATCCAAAGCAGGGAAAGCACGCACAAGGCCCCCACAAACGGCGGCATAAGCGTGATGCGATGGAACGTCGGAATAAACCAAAGGCCACCAATGCCAACGAAGAGCATAAGCAGTCTTTGCCAACGCGTGAGAATGGTGTCATCGCCGCGATAAGGGGCTACGTTCTGCACAAGACTCAGACGATGGGGCAAGGTCCTCATCACCAGCAAGGTAATGGTGACCAATGCTGTCAGACACGGGAGAAAAACGGCCGAAGCGTAATTGGTTGGACTGATGAGCCCGTTAGACCAGAAAGCCAAACTTGTCACGTCTCCAATAACGGTGAACGCTCCGCCGCAGTTGGCGGCGATGATGATGACCGAACCGTAAATCATTCGCTGCTTATCGTCTGCAATCATTGCATGCATAATGCCAAGCATGAGGCAGACCGTCGTCAAGTTGTCAAGATTTGCGGAAAGCACGAACGTGAGCGCCGTTAGCACACAAAGAAAACGCCGGGGATTGCGTGTTCGCAGCCATTCGCGGATAAAGTCAAAACATCCGTTGTTGTTGAGCACCTCTACAATGGTCATTGTGCCGAGCAGGAACAAGACAACCTGAGCCACATTACCGATGTACTTGAAGAAAATGGAACCGGCAATAAACTCTTTCACCGATGAGTTGCTCACGGTGTGATTCGAAAGATAAGACAGAAAGTCAATCTGGTGTTCTGCTATGACAAAATGCGTGCCATAGCCGATGTAGAGAAGCCAGCAAATAACGCCCACGAACATGGCAACAGCAGCCTTGTTCATCTTGTTGATGTTCTCGGTTGCTATTAGCAATAAGCCGACTAACAATATTGAAATTATGACCAAGACTACCATAATTTTTTATTTGCTGTAAAGTAAAAAGGAATTATTGAGCGGCAAACGGGGCTCGAACCCGCGACCCTTAGCTTGGGAAGCTAATGCTCTACCAACTGAGCTACTGCCGCAAAACAGGTTTTGCTCCTGCAAAATTAGACATTTTTATTTATATGCCAAGCCATCCACCTTATTATTTTGCCTCCGGCTCTGAGCTTTTGCTGTTTTTCGCCGCGTTACCGCAATTGGACGCAACCTTAAAGGCCAACGTCCATGTATGAAGGGAGGTCAGCAGAAAGCACAGGGAAACTCCAATAACGACAACGGCACCAGTTGCATAGGTGGCGTAATCGGGCATACCGGAAGGATCGCCAAGCAGCATGCCTTGCATGTTAAACACGCCGCCAAGGGCATAGGGCAGAAAAGCCGTTAGAATGCCTGCCGAAACCGACAGGATGGGAATGGCCGTCAGAAGGGCGAGAACGAAATAGCCGCCCCATCGACGCGTACCATGACGCAAGGAGAACAACAGGCTTTCTTTATAGGAGGCATCTTCAACGAGATATTTATAGCAACCTGGGAATAGCATCACATCAACAAAAGCCATCGCGAACAAGACAAGGAAAAACAGGACTACAAAAGGCAGAACGGCCAAGGGCTGAATGGTCAAGGAAAGAACCGTCAATGACGCCCACGTCCATTTTGTCCACAACAGGACAGCGACAGCAGCGAGCGCAGCCAACACAATGACGCGTATGACATCATAAGCCAAATAACGGACAATCTGACGCACCACGCTTTTCCCTGGCAAAAGAAATCGCTGACTGGGTAAAGCTGCGTGCTGATAGAAATGCCGAATTTGATGCCACACGAAACCGCGGCCCACCATTATCGCCAACAGAAGGACTATGCCCGACACCACAATCTGCATTTTCATGCCTGAGGATAGACGGAAGGCATTTTCAAGCATATCGACATTTTCCGCCCCTTGCGACAGGGTGTAGACTGGCACGATACATTTCAACACGGCATGGTAGCAGCTCGCAAAAAAAACGAGCGCGGCAATGCCCACCAGCAACGATACTGGAAGAAGCTGGAGAGAAAATTTACGCGCCTGGAGGGCGAAGATGCGCCAACCATCGCGCAGACACCCTTTCATTCCGCGATGCGACTGCATGGGAGCAATGACATCACAGTCTTTCCCTGTGCCTTGGGGTTCGCTTATACTATTAGGAACTTGTTTCATATCTTAAGCACTATATACATTTATATAATTACACATCGAATCGCCCCCTCCACAAGTCTTTTTCGCTTGCGGCAGGAGAAAAATCGGCGTAACAGGAATTTTCAGCACATCCCTTATTTTATTTTGATTGCCTGCAAAGGTACACAAAAATTTACTATCTTTGTGGCATGACAGATAACTTAACTATAAGATGGGGCTTCATTGGCTGCGGTGAAGTCACAGAAAAGAAAAGCGGTCCTGCCTTTTCGGCAGTAGATGGTTCCAAAGTAGTTGCGGTGATGAGCCGCAACAAGGAAAAGGCGCGTTCTTATGCCATACGCCACGGCATCCCCAAATGGTATGACGATGCCCAACGCTTGGTGGACGACCCCAACGTCAACGCCGTTTACATCGCAACGCCTCCTTCAACACACGCCACCTACGCCATCATGGCCATGAAGAGTGGCAAAGCGGTGTATATCGAAAAGCCGATGGCTTCAAACTATGAAGACTGCGGACGCATTAACCGCATTGCAGAAAAAACAAACGTGCCCTGCTTCGTGGCCTACTACCGACGCTACCTGCCGTATTTTCTCAAGGTAAAGGAAATCATCAAGAGCGGAAGAATCGGCAATCCCATCAACATCCAAATACGCTTTGCCGTTCCTCCGCGCGACTTAGACTACAACCGCGACAATCTTCCTTGGCGTGTTCAGCCTGACATTGCTGGCGGCGGATATTTCTATGATTTGGCGCCCCACCAGATAGACCTCCTGCAAGAGATGTTCGGTCCAATCATTGAAGCCGAAGGCTACACCGCCAACCGCGGCGGACTATACAAGACGGAAGACACGGTGAGCGCCTGTTTCCGCTTCACCGATGGCACACCGGGCTCGGGGTCATGGTGTTTCGTGGCACACGAAAGTGCGAAAGAAGACCGCATCGAGATTATCGGCGACGCAGGACAGGTCAGTTTTTCGGTGTTCACCTATGCCCCCATCGTGCTTTACACAGCACAGGGCCGTGAGGAATTTGCCATTGAAAATCCCGCCTGCGTACAGTTACCGCTCATCAAACTCGTGGTTGAACATTTGCAAAACAAGGCCATCTGCACGTGCGACTGCATCAGCGCCACTTCCGTAAATTGGGTGGTCGACAAAATTCTTGGCAAACTCTAAGTAATGCATTACTAAACAGGGGCTGATTCAAACAAAAGGGCACATCATCATGCCTGGCACACCACAGTTACAAGCCCCCTGCACTACCCCAGCACTAAACACAGCTCCGACTTCCCCAACCTTTCATCGCAAATGCACGCTCTTTCGTCCCGTTGTTTCAACCGGTTGATATTCTCCTTTTGCCTCTTAGCCGCAGCCCCTTCAGGCGTTGCGGCCTTTGAACGTTGTGACAACGCGAATGACTTGAGCGCAACAAACCATACATTCTTGCAGACCGAAACTGACGATTCCGACACGCTCACCACTGCCAAGACCATCCCCAATGACTCCCTGCCCACAGATAAAGGAGAGAGAAAACGCCTGAAGGCGAAAATCAAGAAGACAGGGTCTTGGATTAAGCGCTTCGTCAGAGGGTTTGACGATTATGACACCGAATATATCGCCCCAAACTACTACAACTACACTGCGATGCTCCAAAACACCAACTTTTACCAGTTTTACCGGTTTAAGGGAACGGATGCCGATGGAAATTCGCAGTCGCTGCAGGCCGCCCCGCAACCGGGCTTCAAAGTGGGGCCTTACTTCGGATGGCGTTGGATTTTTCTGGGATACACCTTCGACATCGGCCACCCTCAGTCGGCCACAAAATCAACGGAGTTCAACCTAAGCCTCTACAGCAGCATGCTGGGGTGTGACTTGGTGTACATTCGCAACACTGGCGATTTCACGCTCCAAAAAACCTCTGGCTTTTCTGATGAAATCGCCCACAGCGTGCGCCGAAAGAAATTCTCCGGCCTTGACACCTACACCTTCTCGTTGGGGGCCTACTACGTGTTCAACCACCGCCATTTCTCTTATCCCGCAGCATTCTCGCAAAGCACGGTGCAAAGAAAGAGCTGCGGTTCGTGGCTACTTGGTTTTAACTATTCCCACCAAAGCGTCGACTTCGACCACACCCGTCTTCCAGCCCCATTGGTGACGCCCGATGAAGAAACGGGGAAAATTCCTCTCATCGATGAACTGAAGATTGCGAAGACCGACTATCGCAACTGCAGCATCAACGGCGGTTACGCCTACAACTGGGTGTTCGCAAAAAACTGGCTCTTTGCCGTTTCGCTGACGCCCTCGCTCGGCCTTAAGTGGTTGAAGGGGGAACGGGTCAGAAGCGAAGACATCTGGGAGAACAACATAAAGAACTTCAAACTTGATTTCATCTCACGTGTGGGCTTGGTGTGGAACAACAGCCACTACTTCGCAGGCGCCTCTGTCATCACGCATGCCTACGACTACACCAAAAACAAATATTCTCTGAGCAACTATATCAACTACGTCAACATCTATGCCGGATTCATGTTCAACAAAAAGCGGCACTACCGCAACCAGCCGTCCCGCAAATGACGCGTCCCCAACGCTACCAACACCAGAAGCGCCCGTAGAGCACCATCCTCTAAGACCTTTTCTGCCCGAAGAGGCCAAAGTGCTTATGCTCGGAAGTTTTCCCCCGCCGCAAAAGCGATGGTCCATCGATTTTTTCTATCCCAACCTCCAAAACGACATGTGGCGCATCTTCGGCCTCTTGTTTTACAACGACAAGAACGCCTTTGTCGATGTCCCCAACAAGCGCTTTAAGAAGCAGGCGCTCGTGGACTTCCTCACGAAGAAAGGCATCGCCATCTACGACACGGCCTGCGCCGTAAGACGATTGCAAGGAAATGCTTCCGACAAATTCCTCGAAATTGTCGCCCCAACAGACATCTCTGAACTGCTGAGCCACATTCCTCAATGCAAAGCCATCGTGACCACAGGACAGAAGGCGACCGATACGCTCTGCCAACTGTTTTCAACCACCGCCCCCTCCATCGGCAACGGCTGCCCCGTCTGCCTCAACGGAAGAAATCTAACATTCTTCCGCATGCCGAGTTCCAGCCGTGCCTATCCATTGAGTTTGGAACGTAAGGCTGCCTTCTATAAAGGCATGCTTGAAACCGTAGGCATACTGAATGGTTAGTAATGGAGAATGAATAAGTTGATAAATTTTGACAGGGCATAAGAAATAACTCCTTACTCCTCAAAATTGCTCAAGATTTTTTTACCATTACTTAATCCCCAAACGCCCCCTCCCATGAAAAAGCAAGAACGCTATAACGCCATTCTCTCTTATTTCCAAGAGAACATGAGCGCCACAGAAACCGAACTGTTTTTTTCTTCGGCCTACGAGTTGCTCGTTGCTGTCATTCTTTCCGCCCAGTGTACAGACAAGCGCATCAACCAAGTGACGCCGCGCCTCTTTCGAGATTTTCCAACGCCAGAAGCCCTGGCGGCCACCACGCCAGAGGTGGTGTACGACTACATACGCTCCGTGAGTTATCCCAACAACAAAGCCAAACACCTGGTGGGGATGGCGCAAATGCTGATGAAGAAATTCAACGGAGAAGTACCTTCCAACTTGGAAGAACTGACACAGCTGCCTGGCGTTGGGCGCAAAACGGCCAATGTCATACAGGCGGTCATCTTCAAAAAAGCGGCACTCGCTGTTGACACACACGTTTTCCGCGTCAGCCACCGCCTCGGTCTGGTACCGAAACGCTGCACAACGCCATACAGCGTGGAAATGGAACTGAAAAAACACATACCTGAGAACCTGGTAGCCGCCTCACACTATTGGTTGCTACTCCACGGCCGCTATACCTGCACCAGCAGAAATCCCCATTGCGACAAATGCGCACTGGCTTACCTGTGCAAGAGCGAAGACAAAAGGGAGGCGCTTTGAATTGTTTCAAAACATCCCCTCTAACCACAACGAGCTGTCATAAAACGACCTATCTCTTTCTTGACAGGTTTCAAGAAAGAGGTAGGTCGGACTAAGTACTGCCTATTAAGCAGACAGTCAGAATATTCAATTGTGAACATAATCCCAGTGTCCGCAAACACATTTTCCAGCGCCACCCTTGGCTCTTGTATAACAAGTACATCTGCACAGGGCGTGACGGCAAGCGCCTTTTCCTTGAGAGGCTACTTCAACATGCGTTTCCACACAATGCTTGGCTTCTGTGCGTGAAGTTGAAACATTAGCCAAAGCTGTGACTGATGCTGCAAGTGCAATGACAACTGCAAAACTGAAAACAATAGACTTTTTCATTTTTATTTACCCTGATTCGTGTCGGGCACAACTATTAAAATGGTTATTGTTTGACAGTTTATGCAGGACAGGCATAAGAAGTAACCCATTCCCCAAATATTTTTTTTCTATATCCTCAGTAAAAAACGCACGCAAAACAGAGAGTGTATATTATAGGTATTCCTTTAGGAAATGGCATGATGAATTGTGTTACATCCGCATGTGGAAACGCCTCAAGAGATATTAGAGAAGTCTTTCCTATCTGCCGTCAAGAGGCGTAGATGCCGCCAAATCAGCTGATTCTGGGAAAGATTCTCATAAGGATCTCCCTCTATCACATTTGCAGCAGCCTCACGGCAAACTGCCATCATTTCGGAATCTCTGACAAGATCTGCCACCTTCAGTTCAAAGGGCAAACCGCTCTGCTCCGTGCCTTGCAAATCGCCAGGCCCGCGAAGCCGCAAATCTTCTTCAGCAATGCGGAAGCCATCCGTTGTTTCGGTCATGATTCCAATGCGACGGCGCGTTGTGTCGGAGAGTTTATGCGATGTCACCAAGATGCAATAGCTTCTGTCTGCGCCACGCCCCACTCTGCCCCTCAACTGATGCAGTTGGGAAAGACCGAAGCGGTCGGCATTCCAAACAACCATCACTGTGGCATTCGGTACGTTCACTCCCACTTCTATCACGGTTGTCGAGACCAATATCTGCGTTTCACGCGCCATGAAAGCCTGCATGGCGGCTTCTTTTTCCGCTGGCTTCATTCGTCCATGCACCTTTCCAACAGCGTAGCCTGGGAATGCCTCGCAGAGTTGTAAATAGCCATTTTCCAAATCCTTCAAATCGCTTTTCTCGCTCTCTTCAATGAGGGGGAAGACCACATAGACCTGCCGCCCCTCAAGCAGTTGCCGCCGCATCCCCTCGAAGAGGTTTGGCAAGTCGTATGACGTGTAATGAAGCGTTTGAACTGGTTTCCGACCAGGCGGCAGTTCGTCAATCACCGAAACATCAAGGTCGCCATAAACCGTCATGGCCAACGTTCGCGGTATCGGCGTAGCCGTCATGACCAAGATATGCGGCGGCCGCACATTTTTGTCCCAAAGCTTTGCGCGTTGCTTCACACCAAAGCGGTGTTGCTCATCAATGATGGCCAATCCCAAATTATGAAAAACCACCTTCGGCTCGATAAGGGCATGAGTTCCAACCAAAATATGCACATCGCCGTTTGCCACATCGGCCAAAACACGCTTACGCGCAGCGCCTTTCACATTACCAGTCAGGAGAGACACGCCCACTGGCATATCTTGCAGAAACCCCTTGAGCGTTTCCAGATGTTGCTCCGCCAAAATCTCTGTCGGCGCCATCAGGCACACCTGAAATCCGTTGTCAATCGCAATGAGCGCAGCCAAAAGGGCAACCATGGTCTTTCCAGAACCCACATCGCCCTGAAGAAGACGATTCATCTGCCGACCGACGCCCAAATCGCGGCGTATCTCTTTAACGACACGCTTTTGCGCCCCCGTCAAAGGAAACGGAAGATACTTCTCATAAAACGTATGAAACATTTCGCCCACATGCGAGAACACGAAACCAGCATAATTCAGTTTGCGGTTTTTGGTATAGCGCAATATATCAAGCTGCAAATAAAAGAGCTCGTCGAACTTCAAGCGCCGACGTGCCGCTGGCAATTCTTCCGACGACTGCGGGAAATGAAGCGTCTGAACAGACGCGAGCAGCGGAGCGAGATGATATTTCTGGATAATGTAGTCGGGCAAAGTTTCAGGCATGTTATTGCCAACTGCCTTCAATGCGTTTCTCACCAATTCGCTGACCTGGCGAGAATTAAACGAGAAACGCTTCATTTTTTCTGTGGTGTGATAATGAGGCTGCAAGGCCCAGGGAGACACCAAAGTCTGCCTTCTCGCCATCGCCGCTTCTTCATTTCCGAAAAGCGTCGGAACGTTGTTTTCCGTCTGAGCCCCAAATTCCTCTGCCGCCCCATTGCTGGGGTTTCCTTCTGAATCCTTCGGCGGATAAACCTCCAATTCGGGATGTGCAAAAGAAATACGACCATTGAAAGATGAGGGTTTGCCAAAGAGCAAATATTTTTGGTCAAACCTCAGATTCTTCTCTATATATTTGAATGCGTTAAACCAGACAATCTCCACAAAGCCCGTCCCGTCGGTAAATATCGCCTTCAAGCGATGCTTGCGGCCTTCCCCCTCCGTTTCCAAATCTGTGATTTTCCCAACGATTTGCACGTAAGACATGTCTTCACGCAATTCGCGAATGGTGTATATCACGGAACGGTCAATATATTTAAAGGGGAAAGTATACAACAAATCCCTCACGGTGAACACCTTAAGTTCGTCACCGAGAGTCTTCGCACGATTGGGCCCTACGCCCTTCAGAAACTTTATGTCTTGGTTTAATATATCCGCCACAACATTTTTTGCTCACAGAAAACGCCGACGATCAAGAAATCATCATCCCTTTTCTGACATTCTCAACAACTTCTGCCGTCACAAACTCAGATGCAATGGCAAAGGCAAATTCAATGGCGGCACCAGGGCCGTTGCCGGTGATGATTTGCCCATCTTTCTCAACGGCATTTCCTGTCACATTTGCTCCAATCAGATATTCTTCAAATCCTGGATAGCAGGTGACACGCTTGTTTTTCAGCAATTCCATCTGTCCGAGCACCATCGGTGCGGCACAAATGGCGGCCAAAAGCTTTCCGCTTCTATAAGCCGCTCTGATGGCCTTGCGCAAACAATCGCTCGCAGCAAGCGTACTGGCACCAGGCATGCCTCCAGGCAAAATGATGCCTTCCGTTTGATTCATATCAGAAACACGCAATAGCGTATCTGCCTGCACGGGAATATTGTGGGCTCCAACCATAAGCCTCTTTCCCGTCACACTGATGATCTGTACTTCCAAACCACACCGACGAAGAATGTCAATCGTTGCCAAAGCCTCGATTTCCTCAAATCCGTCTGCTAATACAATATGCAACATAAAAGTTTTGGATTAATTAGGTTCCTATCTTAGTTATTGTGCTTGAGTTGGGGCATTTCAAAATGCCCCAACTTTAAATAGACATGAAATATCTGTGATTCCTGAAGCAACTATATCCTACTTGTCAAACAAGGTCTTCAAGGAAAGGGGAAACGCCTGAGAGAATCGCGAAGCCCCCCACAGAAACAAACGTTCCCGTCATCGCAAACACTGCAGATAACGCTGAATCGTTGTCTCCAATCCCAGGTAGAGGGCATCACAAATCAAAGCATGCCCTATGCTCACTTCATCAAGCCAAGGAATCTGCTGATGAAAATAGGCAAGATTTTCCAAGCTCAGATCATGTCCAGCATTTAGTCCGATGCCAATCTCTCTGCATTTTTGTGCCGCCTCAACAAAAGCCTGCACAGCCGCCTCGCGATTGGAGGCATAATTGACAGCATACGGCTCCGTATAAAGTTCCACTCTGTCGGCACCGACCCTTGCGGCCGCCTCAACCATTTCCGGTTGTGCATCAATGAAAACAGAGGTGCGGATTCCGTGGTCCTTGAATTTGCGAATAACTTCCGTCAGAAACTCAGCATGTTCCCCCACCTGCCATCCATGATTTGATGTCAGCTGATTGGGAGCGTCAGGCACCAACGTCACCTGGGCTGGCTGAACCTCACACACCAAATCGCAGAAATCCGCACACGGGAATCCCTCAATATTAAATTCCGTTGTCAATATTCCCTTAAGGTCGCGAACATCCTGATAGCGGATGTGACGTTCATCGGGCCTCGGATGCACCGTGATGCCCTGCGCTCCAAAACGCTCACAATCTAAAGCCACCGAAGTGACACAAGGATTATTTCCGCCACGAGCATTACGCAAAGTGGCCACCTTATTAATATTGACGCTTAATTTTGTCATGATTCTTTTTCTTGTAATACGGAGAAAATAAGTAATTTTGCTTCAAGTACTTCGTTTCGCATGAAATGAAAACCTGAGGCTTCGTCATTTTCTGAAAAGCCCCGATGTCATTTTCATACGCCTGATTACCAACTTTACTGCAAATTTACTAAAACTTCACGTTTCGGCTGGTCTGACCAAAGATTTTTTACAAGCCGCAAATATAACAAAACATAAAATTTTATGAGAATCGCACTTCTTGGCAATGTTTTCCAAACCAAAAAGAACGCCTATATCAAACGCGTCCTGAAAAAACTCGCCGAACTGCAGGCCGACATCTGCATTGAAGAAGGATTTGCGGATTTCTTAAACCGCGAACTTTGCGTCAGCCTCAACGGTATGGACACCTTCAAAATGCCGCATCTGAAAGCCGACTTGGTCATTTCTATGGGGGGCGACGGCACTTTTCTGACCTCGGCAGCGCAAGTCGGCGCACGCGGCATTCCCATATTGGGCATCAACACTGGGCGTCTGGGTTTTCTGGCAGACGTTTCACCGGAAGACATTGAAAACGCCCTGGATGCCGTGTTCGACGGAAGATACACGATTGAACAACGTGCCGTCATCGCCATGACTCTCGACGGCGAAACATACCACGGATACCCCTATGCCCTGAACGAAGTTGCCATTCTCAAGCACGACAATTCTTCGCTCATCGAGATTGACACACACATCAACGGGGCACTCCTGACCAACTATATGTCGGACGGCCTCATCATCAGCACGCCGACTGGTTCCACAGGATATTCCCTCAGTGTCGGCGGCCCCATCATCGTGCCGCGCTCTGGCACTTTCTGCCTGTCGCCCGTTGCATCACATAGCCTGAGCACACGCCCAGTTATTGTTTGCGACGATGTCGTGATAACCCTCCGCGTGAGAAGCCGCAGCCACAATTTCCTGATTGCCGTGGACGGCCGAAGCGAGAGTATTTCAGAAAACACGACCATCACCCTGCGACGCGCCCCATACGCCATTGGGGTAATGAAGGTTATGCACCAAAATTTCTTCGACACTCTGCGAGACAAAATGATGTGGGGAGCCGACCAACGAATTTAGACAACAAGAAACATGTCCTCACTCAAGAAGACCAGACAAATCGCAACCTACCTGTGGCACACATGGAAGGGATACCGCCTGCAAGCTTTGCTAAACATGACCATCGGACTGCTCTCGGTCGTTTCCGCCTTGGCTTTTGTTTGGGCCACGAAACTCGCCATTGACATTGCCACGCAGGTCAAAACCGACATGCCGCTTTCAACGGCCATCTTCATCTTGGCGCTCATCCTCATAATCGAACTGGCCATTGGCATTTTCTCCAGATGGATCAGAGCGCTACTTGGCGTGAAGGCGCAAAACAAAATGCGCTTACACATTTTCACCAAACTGATGAATGGGGAATGGAACGCACTGAGGGCTTTCCATTCTGGCAACCTGATAAACAGAATGGAACAGGACGTTAACGGCATCGTTAATTTCTTGACTGAAAGCATCCCGTCGCTCGTTTGCACACTGGCACAATTCACTGGAGCTTTCTTTTTCCTTTTCTTCATGGACAAGCAACTGGCATGTATCGTGGTGCTCATCCTGCCGTTTTTCGTCATCTGCAGCAAGCTCTACGTGAAACGAATGCGCAAAATAACCCACAATATCCGCGACAAGGAAAGTGCCGTTCAATCAACCATACAGGAATGCCTGCAACACGTTCTCATCATCAAAACGCTGCGACGCGCTGTCATGGCTGCCGAAAGGCTCCACAACCTGCAGAACACACTCCATAAAGAGGTCATTCACAAAACGCGCTACTCCACCCTCTCTTCCGGCCTCATCAACGCCGGCTTTGCCATCGGATATTTCGCCACATTCACCTGGGGCGTTTTCAGTTTGCAAAGCAACGTCATCACATACGGCGCACTGATTGCCTTCATTCAACTGGTCGGACAGATTCAAAGCCCCGTCAGAACTCTTTCCAAATTTGTGCCTATATTTATCGAAGCTTTCACGGCTGCTGAGCGCATCATGGAAATCGAACAAATCCAGCAGGAAAAAGCAACGCAACCAACTGGCACGGCAAAAGAGCTCTCCGACCCTTCACACTGCACTGGCATCAAGATTTCCAACCTCACATTTGCCTATCCCAGCAACGAGCAGAAAGCGAGCAAGAATATCTTCAAGGATTTCAGCTACGATTTCCGCCCGGGAAACATCATCGCCATCGTCGGAGAAACCGGGGCGGGAAAAACAACGCTGATTCGTCTGCTCCTCGCACTGACCCAGCAAACGGAAGGCAACATTCTGCTCTACGACGAAAAGGGCAACTCTGCCCCAATCAACGCTTCAACAAGATGTGCCTTTTCTTATGTTCCACAAGGAAACACACTGCTAAGCGGCACCATACGTGAGAATCTTCAATGGGGCAATCCTCAGGCCACCGACACGGAAATGAAACTGGCACTCAGGGATGCCGCAGCGCATTTCGTGTTCGACAAACCAGAACAACTCGACTCGCGATGCGGAGAAATGGGAGACGGACTTTCTGAGGGGCAAGCGCAACGCATTGCCATCGCCCGCGCCCTATTACAAAAGGCTCCGATCCTGCTTCTCGACGAAGCAACATCTTCTTTAGACCCAGAGACGGAGAGCATGGTGTTGAAAAACATCGTTTCACACCACACCACGCAAACCATCATCCTCATCACCCACCGCCCTGAAGCCCTAAAATATTGCCAACAGACGCTACGCCTCAAATAACCTCTCCAAATATTTTTACGGGAAGCGCAAGCACATTTTCGAGCGATTTCTCCCCAAGCGTACCTCAGCTTTCACTCTCCAAACAAAAAAACGCCAACAAAATTTGGCCAGTATAAAAATAAGAACTATCTTTGCACCGCATTTGGGTAAGTGCTGCACGGCCAGCTCCCTTCGAATCCTCCAGGGCTTGACCGCAGCAAAGGTAGTTGGTTGTAGCGGCGCGATGCAGAGAGCTTACCCACCCGCCTCTTTAGCTCAGTTGGCCAGAGCACGTGATTTGTAATCTCGGGGTCGTTGGTTCGAATCCGACAAGAGGCTCAAAGCTGAATCCTTTGGATGAAGCAAGCATCGGGGTGTAGCGCAGTCCGGTTAGCGCACCTGCTTTGGGAGCAGGGGGTCGTGGGTTCGAATCCCGCTACCCCGACAACAATTAAACCGCTGATAATTAGATATCCACTAATTGTCGGCGGTTATTTTTTTGACTCTTTATTTAAGCCCTAAATTTATGCCGTATTGTGCCGAAACTTCTTAAATAAAACTGGTATAAAAAACCACCACCACCCAAGATGATATCTCAGATAGTGGTTTGGGACGGGGGACGTGTCCCCTTTCGGGGATTAAACGCTCCCCCCGCAATGCAAAAGTACAAACATTGAATGGAATAAAAAAATATCCACATACAATAAATGCAAATCCTTTTTAGTTTTCGTTAAATTGTTTATGAGCTGCGACACGCAGACTCATAAGAGCCAACGTGTTGCAGTTCTACTTTTAGCCTATTTACTACTTAAATAGAACTGGTATAAAACGCCACCATCCAACATAAAAAATGCTGGATGGTGGTAGGAACGGCAGACGTGTCCCCTTTGGGGGATTAAACGCTCCCACCGCAATGCAAAAGTACAAATATTGATTGGAATAAGAAAATATCCACTTACAATAATTGCGAAACCTTTTTTAGATTTCATTAAATCACTCATGTAAATGCGATACGCAAATTCACAAAAAAACCAATGCGTCGCAGCCCCCTTAGCCAATTACATTGTTGATAATTTAGCGCTTTATTATTTAAATAAAGAGCTAAAAAAATAACCGCTGACAATTAGTAGACATCTAATTATCAGCGGTTTAATTGTTGTCGGGGTAGCGGGATTCGAACCCACGACCCCCTGCTCCCAAAGCAGGTGCGCTAACCGGACTGCGCTACACCCCGATGCTTGCTTCATCCAAAGGATTCAGCTTTGAGCCTCTTGTCGGATTCGAACCAACGACCCCGAGATTACAAATCACGTGCTCTGGCCAACTGAGCTAAAGAGGCATACGACTTGGTTTCCCAAACGCGATGCAAAATTATAATATTTTTCCGATTACACCAAATAAAATTGAATTTATCTTCTGACATTCCTGTATTTTTCTGTTTTCAACACTGTTTCACGACGCAAAATAACGCCAGTCTGCCATTACCTTCAAGAAGCAACAGGAAACCAGACGCATTTCCAGCCATCGCAACAACACTGCCGACGGCCCGACAATCCATCAACCAAACTTGCCAGCGAACGCCGTCCCAGGTTCGGTTGTGTCTCGTCCCAGGTTCGGTTGCGTCTCGTCCCAGATTCGGTTGCGTCTCGTCCCAGGTTCGGTTGCGTCTCGTCCCAGGTTCGCTACCAAATAGAGGGAGTCTGACAGAAACCATAAGCCTTAGCCCTGAAATGGTAATTCCGCCATCACTACCCTCCATCATAAGAAACACAGATTGGAGCATTCTCTGGAAGAAAAACGATTGGATTCTCCATAATTTTGAGCGACATTTCAGCAACATCACCAACCGCCACTCTTTCCCGTTCAACACAGATTGCCTTCCAGAATATCAAACCTCACCTCTTACCAACTTCCCGCCAAAACAATCTTCTCAAAACGCGAGCCGGCAAGTTATCAGTACAAATAAAAAAAGGACACTTGATTGCTCAAATGTCCTTTTTTTGAGGTACCCAGCAGATTCGAACTGCTGTACACGGTTTTGCAGACCGCTACCTAGCCACTCGGTCAGGGTACCGTTGTTGCTTGTTTGCGAGTGCAAAGTTAAAACTTTATTTTCACACCACCAAACTTTTCGGCAAAAAATATCTCTTTTTATCAAAATTATGGCAGACACATATAGTAAAGAACCACTATTTCAGCTATTTATAGAAGACAACTAATCAGAAGGTGACAAAATTCAAACACAGAGGTATCAGAGGAAACACACAAGAGCACGACCTGCACTTGACTTTCTACGCAGTTTGAAACCGTCGTCTTTCTCACATTCACGGCATACCCCCACTAACTCCACACCAAACTCCCTCACAAAGCCCTGCCAAAAGCAATAATACCAAAGGCGGCAAAAAGACAGGGCAAAATTGCTCAACTTATTCTTTCACCATTACTAAACTAATTTTGAACACCTACTTAAGAAATTATGCCTTACTCCACACTTCACAAAATTGGTCAAATTATTTTTTACCATTACTTATTTCTTCAGCATTACTAATTTGATTAATTTTGCATACCATTTCACATTCGCAACCTGCCTGTCTCTCACATTCATTGGAAATACATACCGCCAAATGGACAAGCAACGAAATATGCGATTCAAGACTTGAATAACAACCATGATTAAATTTATATGTTTTGGAAGCGGCAGCAGCGGAAACTGCTATTACATAAACGCCGACGGATATGGGCTTCTCATTGACGAGGGCATCGGCATACGGAAATTCAAGAAGTATTTCCGCGACTACGGCCTCTCGTTCGGAAACATAAAGGGAATCCTTGTCACACACGACCATGCCGACCATGTGCGTGCCGTTGGAGCGGTTTCTATTGAATTTCATCTGCCTGTTTATGCCCTGGCAGACGTGTATATGGGCATGAACCGTAACCGCTTCGTACGCAAGAAAGTACCCGTCCCTCTCGCCAACACCATCGTTGCGGGAGAAACTTTTGATTTAGGACCATTTGAAATCACCCCATTTCAGGTTCCGCACGATAGTGCAGACAACTGTGGATATTTCATCAGCGTCAACAACACCACCTTTTGCTTGATGACAGACGTTGGACACGTGACGGAAACAATGCGACACCACCTCTCTAACGCGAAATACATCGTGGTGGAATCAAACTACGACGCATATATGCTTGAAAACGGACGCTACCCGCGCCACCTGAAAGACCGCATACGCAACGGCACTGGACACATGGACAATGCTGACACGGCCAAACTATTGTCGGAATGCCTGTCGGCTGACGCACGACACATCTGGCTATGCCATCTCAGCGAAGAAAACAACCGGCCAGACTTGGCTCTACAGACGGTTTCTGAAGCGCTGAAACAAGCTGGACGATTGTCTGAAGACGACCCTCTGACGCTTGAAGCGCTACAACGCACCCACCCCTCTAAATTATATGAATTGAAATAGCAATTGCAATACTACCGTCTGAAGGACGGACTTCAAAAAGGATGCAACTTTCTGAAGTTACAAGGTTATGGCAAGAAGGCAAGCTGATAATCAAAACACCGAAACGGCCTCGCCGTCATCTCCTCCCCTATTGGAGAAATGACAGCGAGGCCGTTTCGGTTTTCTTCTTGTGTTGTTAAGTAGGTGTTCAAAATTAATTTACACTATCCATGTAGGGATAAGCCAGTTTAAACTAATTCTGAACATCTACTTATCAGAACGGAAGTCCAACTGCAAAATGGAACGTGAAATCACGCGAGAACACGGGATGTATGACAGGGTAATGCCCCTTCCCGCTTTCAACTGTTGGATTGATGGCTTTCATGCCGCCGTCCAAACGCAACACGAAATAATCCAGATTGAAACGCAAGCCCAAACCATAGGACACTGCTATCTGCTTGTAAAAACGGTCGAAACGAAACTGTCCGCCAGGCTGATCTGCATAGTTCTTTGTGTTCCAAATATTTCCAGCGTCGATAAAAGCGGCGCCATGAAATTTCCAAAACAAATGCGTTCGGTATTCCACGCTCAAATCGAGCTTGAGATTTCCGGTCTGGTTGATGAAATCAATTTTCCCATCGTTTCCTTTGTAGCTGCCCGGACCAAGTTCTCTGACACCCCAACCACGCACACTGTTTGCACCTCCCGAGAAATAACGCTTTTCATACGGCAAAATACTGGAGTTTCCGTAAGGCAGGGCAACGCCGAAGCCAGCATGCAGGGCCATAGAGTTTCGCTCATCAATCACAAAACTTTTGGCATAATCGAAGTCCACTTTTGCATATTGCGAATAGGCAATGTTCATCAAACTATATTGCCCGCTGGACACCCGCTGCGCTCCCAAAAGCTTTGACATGCCATATAGCAAATTTCCCGCAGATTCCACGTTGAAACGTATCTGATACCCATTCGTGTGATACAGACCCATAGCCGTTGAGGTATTCAGGGAGTTGTAGGTGAAGCTATACCCCATTCTCATGATGAAGAGATTCTCATAACTATAACGCAACACGGCGTAGTGTGGGTCGTCTCCCTCCAGATATTCCTTTCGGAAGGTATCTGAAATCCAAGGCATGAAAACGTAATTGAGACTCACTAAATCCAGACGATGGCGCCAACGTGGCGAGAATGTGGGCGACCAACGGTATGTCCAACCGCCTGTCAGCACACGGCGATGAAACTCCGGACGATTTTGGGAATCATACATCACATTCAGTTCTGAACTGGCTTTCAATCCCTGCCTGTGTTTTTCAGAAATGCCAGGAAAGAGAAATGCAGGAAACCGCAAGGCGGCCTCTGCACTATATTCCAGGTAATTCTGATTGTTGTATCCTTCCAAACCAGTAATGGCCTCGTATGCGCCACGCAATTTCAACGACAGGCTTTCTGCACCGCGGAATATGTTTTTGTTGGAATAAGTGAGCACCAAAGCCGCACCTAAATTCCCCGATGTGTTTGTTCCCTCGACTTCGGCGCTGACACTGTTGGGCATGTTGAGATTGACATTAACATCACAATCAAGCAGCGCACTATCGGTGGGAACTTCCCGAAAGCGCACAGCTGAATAGCCCACTGAAGGAAGACTGTTGATGCTGCTGTAGGTGTTGCGTAAATCTGTGGCACGATACAGACTGTCGGGACGAATATACATGTGACTGTCGTACACACGGCGATACATCTTCAAGCCATCGCCATAATAGATGTCTAATCCGTGGTATGGCGAAACACCTTTCTCCTCGCCTTGCGCCACGTCTTCATATATATTCACCTTGCGTATCTTGTATTTCTGATAGACGCGCGTGGAATCCATGCCATTGGGCATTTTAACGCGCAGCGTCAGATTGACGCTGTAATCATCGGCTGCCGTATCGGCCCTGAAGGAAACAAATTCCTTGTGAAGGTGATAATATCCTTGGTCTCGCAAAAGGTTCACCAAACGGGAACGCTCGTCATTGAGCAGAGAGGCATCGAGCGGCATACCACGGTAGAGTTTTGAAGAGGAGATGGTTTTCATCACCGCCTGTTCCACCCCTGGATCGTCGAAATCATAATGTATGTCACCGACATAAGTGCGCAATCCCGGATGGATTTTATAACGCAAATTCACACGCCTTCCACGCACCAAGGAGGTGTCGGCCTCTACGCTGGCGTGCAAAAAACCGTGGTTGTTCAACGCCGCTTTCAATGCCGAAAGCGACTCTTTGGTTTCTGCCTCGTTATATATCACTGGGGCCTCACCAATTCTCCGTATGAAACGATTGAAACGGCGCAAACTGTCTTTTCCTTGCATACAATAGACGCCAAGGGGAACTTTCATCAGGCTGAACCAACGCGAATTTGGCTCCTGACGAACGTATGCGCGATATGAACCGGGCGAAATCTGCTTGCTGTCGCTCTGCAATTTCACGGAAGACAGCATCGCTTCATCGTCTGGCACAAAACGCAACGCAGAACACCCCGCAAGCAGCAGGACGCTGGCAAACAGACAGAAGCACAGCAACATGCTTCGGGCCGTTTCACGGTTTCGCTTAATTTTGACCATAAATCATATTGATTTGACTACAGAAGTAAAGAGGGCACACACGATAGAAGAACTGCCGAACAGCATCATTTGGAAGCCTCGGATGCCTCCCAGGCCTCCCATTCCTTCATGGCATCCTGCCAAGAGGTTTCTTCGCCTGCCTCAACAGCCATCTCGGCCCGCTTGGCTTCATCTCTCGCTTTGTCTCTCGCCCGCTTTTCCTTCATGGCTGCAATGGTGGCATCGTCCAAAATCACGATGGCACCGCGCTCAACTGCCCTCAAAAGGTCGTCTTCACCAAAAGCCTTTCCCGGCTCATTGAAATCCGCAATATTGAACTCATAATCCACACGCAACTGGTGGCGAATTTGTTTTTGTCCGAAGCGATTGGCCGCATTTTTCAGACGGAGCAACTTACCGATTTCCTTTATTTCCTTTTCGGAATATTTGTTTCTTCCCATAAACAGGCATTCAACTTTTAACGATTATTTCCACAACAACTAAGGGCGCATACCGTTCATAGTATGCACCCTTAGCTTATTAAGTAGGTGTTCAAAATTAGTTTATACTATCCATGTAGGGATAAACCAGTTTAAACTAATTCTGAACACCTACTTATACCTCAGATTTTTACTTCGCAAAACTTACAGAGCGGGTCTCACGGATCACCGTAATCTTCACCTGGCCCGGATAAGTCATCTCGTCCTGAATGCGCTTGGCGATTTCGCCGCTCAAGCTCTCAGTCTGCTTGTCGTCAATCTTGTCGGCACCAACAATCACTCTCAACTCGCGACCTGCCTGGATGGCATACGTTTTCGTAACGCCAGGATAGCTCATTGCGATGTTTTCAAGATCGTTCAAACGCTTGATGTAAGCTTCAACGATTTCACGACGTGCACCCGGACGGGCACCACTGATGGCGTCGCACACCTGAACGATTGGCGCTAAGAGCGTCGTCATTTCCATTTCATCATGGTGGGCACCTATTGCATTGCAGATTTCAGGTTTTTCCTTGTATTTTTCAGCCAACTTGGCACCATAGAGTGCGTGTGGCAATTCGCTCTCTTCATCGGGCACCTTACCGATGTCGTGCAAGAGACCTGCACGCTTGGCTTTCTTCGGATTCAATCCCAATTCGGCAGCCATCACGGCACAAAGATTGGCCGTTTCACGCGCATGCTGCAAAAGGTTCTGACCATAAGAAGAACGGTATTTCATCTTACCAATGATGCGGATGAGCTCAGGATGCAAACCGTGAATGCCCAAGTCAATGGCCGTTCGCTTACCGGTCTCGATCACTTCTTCCTCGATCTGCTTCTTCACCTTGGCAACGACTTCTTCAATGCGAGCAGGGTGAATGCGACCGTCTGAAATCAACTGATGGAGCGCCAAACGGCAGATTTCACGACGCACAGGATCGAAAGCGGAAATCACAATGGCTTCCGGCGTGTCGTCAACCACAATTTCAACGCCTGTGGCTGCTTCCAAAGCACGGATATTACGTCCTTCACGACCAATGATGCGGCCTTTAACCTCGTCGTTGTCGATATGGAACACTGTCACGCTGTTTTCAATGGCGGTTTCCGTTGCAACACGCTGGATGGTCTGAATCACGATGCGCTTGGCTTCCTTATTGGCCGTCATTTTAGCGTCGTCCATGATTTCGTTGATATACGACTGGGCATTGGTGCGGGCTTCATCCTTCAAAGAATCCACCAAACGCTTCTTGGCTTCCTCTGCCGACAAACCGCTGAGTTCTTCCAGTTTCTCGCGCTCTTTGAGTTGCATCTTCTCCAACTCCTCTTCCTTGGTTTTCAAGAGCTGGGCATGAGCATTGAGCTTGTTCTGCGTGTTGTCGAGTTCAACTTTGCGTTTTCCCAAGTCTTCCTGCTTCTGCGAAAGACTCATTTCGCGCTGCTTGAGTTTGTTTTCAACCTGAAGAATCTTTTGGTTTCTCTGCTGTACTTCCTTTTCAAGCTCAGCTTTCTTGTTCAAGAATTTCTCCTTGACCTCCAACAACTTCTTCTCTTTGATGACATCGGCTTCTTTTGCTGCCTCATCCAGCACACGTTTATACTTGCTTTTGAGGACATATTTTAAGGCACCGAATTCAATGGCACCAGCTATAATCAGCGCCACAACAATCCATACATATTCCATTACGTTAATTTATATTCGGGCATTTCCCAATACGGCCGCCGCGAGAAAAATTTTTCCGCTTCCCTCCCATCCTATTTTTTTCATGAGAGGCTTTAGCCGGCCAATTTCTGGAACGCCTCATTTAGAAATTGGTTACTGTTTGTTTTGAACACCGCCATCCGCTGCCTCCTGGCCACTTCCTGCGGTTTCACATCCAAGCGCTTCTTCAATCTCACGCGTCAGCGCCGACACAGCCTCGTCATAAGGTTTGGTGTCGTTGTTGCTTTGAGCCTGAAGAGCTTCAACGGCAAAATCAAGCAATGTGATTGAAACACAGCTTTCATAGCTCAGATTCGGATAACTCTCCTGATAGCGCCCAAGACGTTCGTTGATATTCTTGGCAGCCTTGCGGAAAATCTCCTCCTTGTCACGACGAATGGTGATTGGATGCATCTGCTTTCCAATCATCAATTGGATGCTCAGTTTGTCGTTGACGGACGACACTTTATCTGCCATAATTACTTGGATTTTAAAGATTAGAACAACCGGAAACTTCCTGACACCGACAAAATTCCTTATAAATATGAAAGCTTTGCCGCTCGTTGAGATTAAACATTCAACAAGGCGATACACTTGTCAACTTCCTTGACCAGGCCGTTGAGACGCTTTCGCACATCCCGCACATCTTCGCCAGAGACTTCAAGCACCTTTGCCGTCTTAAGCGTGTTGTACTGCTTCTTCAAGGCTACATTTTCAGCTTGCAATTTGGACATACTTTCCACCTGAAGCGCCATTTTTTCAAGCAGTTCTTGATTTTTAGCTTCCAGGTCTTTGTATGACAAGATGAGTTGCCTCACTCTTGTTTCCAATATGCGCAGGTTGTTTTCTTCCTCTTTTGTCATGTAGTCTCTTGCTGTTGACAGGTGTCTTTCCCTGTGGGCAAATCAAATGCGCTGTCAATGTTTTCGTTTCCTGTTTGATTTCTGCATGCACCGCTTGAAACAAGAGCACGCTGACGATGAGATTGCGTCTCCGTTCAACGAATCAGAAAGTATCAGCAGTGCAGCAACAGGCATCGTTGGGTTATTTCTTGGCGTCTTTTTCCTCAACATCCTTTGGTTTCGGCTCTTTCTTAGCCAAGATAACGATGTTATAGACATATTCCGCCATCCATTCGCCGCTGTATCCAAGCTTCTGCTGATACTGGCGAACACTCATACAGGCCTTTCGCACATCGTCTTTCTTCCAGTTGTCTTTCGTCAAGACATCGTTCACGGTTTTCTGCGTCATGGTACGCAACGCGTTTTTCATGAAGCCAGGCACGCGGAACTTCCATTTCATCAAGTTTCCCATAACCATCATAAGCTCCTGAGAGAATCCCTGGAAAGCAAAGAAATAAGGCTGCACGCTATTCAGGTTCTTGCAGTTGCGCTTGATGCTCATATCAATTTCCTTGAAAAAATTGTCTGAGATGCCATAGATTTCAGAGAGGAGTTTCTTGCAGCGGTTTTTCTCACCCAGCCCCAACTTGTTGTTCACCGTTGGCACGTGCAACGTCTGTTTAAACAAACGAAGGTCAGGCAAAGCCGCCAAGTTGTTGATACCCAAATTGGCCGCCATAACCGCCTGGTAGTAGACACGGATAAGGGTCATGAAATCTTCCATGCCTCCGACGCGCCAACCTTGTTCGGCTACAGATTTTTTGCCAAATATGTTTAATATTCCCATACTATTTGCGCTATATCAAAAAAAGATTTATACTATTGTTTCTTGTGATACCAGAGAAGTCTGCCAGATTCCTTTCAGGCTTTATCAAGCGCCAAAATCAGCCCGACTCCTTTTTGTTCAATTTGCAAAGTTACATTTTTTTTTGAAAGTAGCAACTTATAGCTTAACTTTTTGAACCAGACGTTGCAATTGAGTTCTCCCACGCAGACTTTTTGATTTTTCTGGCGCGAGGAATTGAATGCTATCTAAAGCCACATGGCGTGAGAAATTCACGAAGCACAGACGAGCACCCCCCATACAACCCCACCCCAACTTATAACAATGGCGGAAGAGTCAGCATGAGCGCCTTTGAAAATAATACAACGCCAGCCTACTCTTCCGCCATTACACTATTGGGGCATGCCAATTAATGAAACATGCCGATTACAGAAACGTTTCCTTGTTCCTAAGATTCTCAGACAAGTAGGTGGCCAAAAATATTCTTATATTTGAAATGTCCTTGGCATATATAACCTACTTACGTTCAGCATCAACAACCAGAGCCATCAAGGCTACAGGATTCCGCCTCTGCCTCATGTTGCGCCATCAATCCAGCTTCCTCCGGCACAAGCGTCACGCGCCCGTCTTCGAGCACGAAACAAGGGATTCCTATGTATCCTTCGCGTTTGGCTTCGTCAAAAACCGAACTGGTATCTCTCAAACGAAGAAATTCCTTCAGGTTTCTGACGTGCTGCCCGATTTCAATGATTTGATAGGACGGATTATTCTCCACCTGCCGTTTGATGTCAATGCAGTCCGGGCATGTGTCCATGCTGTATATTTTTATCATGAGTGTCTATTGTCTTTAGAAATTAAACGTATGCCTGGAAAGGACAGGGCTATTTGGATATGGCTTTTGACGCTCGAGGCCACAAGCCATCAGCGACGCACGAAGTCGTGGCGGCGTCCAAAATGCCGCATTTTCTCAGTCAGCGTATAGAATGGCTGGGCCAAGAGCCGCCCCCACAAGCCTAACCAGCAGAAACGACGTTCTCCCAAACTATCGGTACACCGACGCAAAAACCATCCCGGCAACACGACATCTAATATCATTAGCAAAAAAACTGACGCGTCATACGGAATGTCATCCGTTGCATATTTTTGAGCTTCCACCAGAACTTCTACACGCAAAAGCAGGTAGGCCATCAAGGCCAACAAGAAGAGCCACGTCATCCATGTGGCAGCGCTCTCACGATAACGGAATAAACGTCCTCGCCACGACAAACGGCGAAGTGCCTCGCGGTGTGCCGCCTGTTGTGCCACCAAAAGGGGACGCGACGGCAGATGCTGCATCATGGTGGCTTCTGGTCGTACTTCTACCAAGGTGCGGGATTTGCACGAAAGAGCATCCACGAGCAAATCGTCTTCGCCACAAGAGACATTGAGACTGTCGGCGTAACCTTTATTGGCCATGAACCAACTTTTGCGCACTGCCATATTAGAGACATCTCCGCCAAAAGCTTTTCCTACAGGCGTTGCAAATTGGCGACTCCACATGCGATGTGTTCCAAACGCTGCCCTATAACGCAGCAACTGGCGACGCAACCGATTGAAGATGGCACTGCGAGACATCTGCGTGCCATCATCGACATAATTGGCATATCCCAAAACGAAATCAGATTCATCCGAGAAACGGGAAGCCATCAATCTGAGCCAAGAGACATCTGCAGGCTGACAATCGGCCTCGGTCAAAACCACCCAAGGTGCCCTGGCAGCCCTTACGCCAAGCGTGATGGTCAATTTTCTCCGGTCGAGGTAACGGGAAGAGGCTGGAACAAAGGTGTATCGCAGATTGGAATGCTCCGAAGAAAGATGATTGATCAACGCACGGGTCTCATCGGTTGAAGCCTCATCCACAATAATGATTTCAAACGCCGACAAATCCTGATTCAAAAACGCTGGCAGATTTTCCCGTAACGTGTCTGCCTGATTGCAACACGGAATAACCACACTCGCACGCGGCAAAGGGCGGGCAAATGCCGAAATCCCCTCCTGCGCATCCATTGCCGGCGCAGGAACATCCTGAATGTTTTCTCCCCTACGCAACCGGCGATTTATCTTCCACGGAAGCAGATAATCCCGCCAGCGCCACCGCCAGGCAAGCAGCAGGCTCAACGCCATAGCGCCGACAAGCCAAGGTTGCAGACCTAAAATAGGTTGCAGACCTAAAATAGATTCATTTAATATGCTCGTAAACATTTCACTTAAACCTCCATTTATCTGCGGCGACGGAACTCAGAACAAGTAACCGCCGTTGCTATTGCCACATTAAGACTTTCCACTGTCGACCGGCCCTCAGGAAAATTCGGAATGGTGATTCGCCGCGAAACATGTTGCTCAACGGCCTGAGAGATTCCCTTTCCCTCATTGCCCATGACGATGATGCCATGAGAAGTCAGTGTGGATTCATACAAATTATCGCCGTCCATAAACGTGCCATAAACTGGCATCTGTCCCTTATTCTCCTCCAGCCACTGCGGCAGGTCGACATAAAAGACATTCACACGCGCCAAGGCCCCCATTGTTGCCTGCACAACCTTAGGAGAAAAAGCGTCGGCCGTTTCACGCGAGCATACGACATTCGTAATACCAAACCAATCGGCCAAACGAATGATGGTGCCTACGTTTCCAGGGTCTTGCACACCGTCGAGCGCCAACACCAAATCGTCAGGATTCATCTCAAACACTACTTTCCAGTCTGGCTTTTCAAACACGGCCAACGCCTCATGCGCTGTTGTCAGGGCCGACGCCTGAGAAAGTTCCCTTGACGTAACGACATCAATTTCTTCAGCGGTCACTTCAGGATGCTTGTCAAGATATTCCTGCGTGGCAACAAGAAGACGCATACGGAAGGCGCCGGAGAGTTCCCCTATCACTTTTGCTCCTTCAGCCAGAAAAGCCCGCTCCGCATCCCGGTATTTCTTCTGCGTAAGCGAACGCACGAACTTGAGTTTGTTTTTACTCCACATTTTTGAATACTTTTGGCATGTTCCAAAAAACCGCCTATACCCATTCCCGACAGGAAAACGATACAGACGGTTTGTTGTAATGTATATATTCTAAAATATTAGTCCTTGATGATTCCGAGTTCAACAAACACCTTGCGGAGAGAGTTGACGGCGCGGTCAACCTGCTCATGCGTATGGGTTGCCATCAATGCAACGCGAACCAAAGTATCTTGGGGCGCACATGCTGGCGGAATAACCGGATTAATGAAAACGCCTTCCTCAAAAGCACGTGCCGTGGCAACGAAGGTCTTCTCCGTGTCGCGAACGTAAAGCGGGATAATCGGAGATTCCGTTTCGCCGATTTCAAAACCAGCCTCGCGGAAGCGCTTCAACGCATAGCGCGTCACATCCCAAAGAGCCTCAATGCGCTGCGGTTCTTCCTGGATGATATGCAATGCTTCGAGCGCGGCAGCTGTGGCAGCCGGCGTATTGGATGCACTGAAGATATAAGTACGTGCGTTGTGGCGCAACCAATTAATGATGGTTTCGTCTGCAGCGATAAAACCGCCGATTGAAGCCAACGACTTGCTGAAAGTACCCATAATCAAGTCGACCTCGTCAGTCAGACCGAAATGATCACACACGCCTCGTCCCTGACGACCAAACACACCAATTCCGTGTGCTTCGTCGACCATGATGGTTGCATTGTATTTATGCTTCAAGCGCACGATTTCCGGCAAGTTTGCCAAGTCGCCCTCCATTGAGAAAACGCCATCAACCACAATGAGCTTAACGGCTTCTGGAGCGCACTTCTGAAGCTGACGTTCAAGGTCAGCCATATCGTTGTGCTTGTATTTCAAATTGGTTGAGAAAGACAAACGGCGGCCGTCAACAATTGAGGCATGGTCGCGGTCGTCACAAATGATGTAGTCTTCGCGCCCCGTGAGGCAAGCGATCACACCAGAGTTTACAGTAAAACCTGTTGAGAAGCAGAGAGAATCCTCCTTGCCAACAAACTGAGCCAACTCTTTCTCCAATTTAACATGGAGGTCAAGTGTACCATTAAGGAAACGCGAACCGGCACAGCCTGCACCGTATTTGCGAAGCGCCTTGACACCGGCCTCAATGACACGTTCATCACCAGGCAGACCAGTATAGGCATTTGAACCGAACATCAACACCTTGTGTCCGCCCATGTCTACTTCAGTGCCCTGCTTTCCGTCGATTTCACGAAAATAGGGATAAACGCCTTTTGCCATATACTGCTGTGGCAAAGTGTACTTAGATAATCTTTCCTGTAAAATACCCATGGATTAATTTGTCAGAACGGAGAGAGCAACGTCGCGATAAACGTGGAGACCATCTGCCTCCCTCCTTGGTTATAAACATCCCCCTGCCCGAGAATGCCGAATATCTATAGACTTCCACTCCTTATTATTTTATATACCAATTATATATAAGGAGTCATCCGCCCCAATAAAAGCAATTTCCAGCACGGGATGCCAACGTTTTTAAATTATATTACTTCATGCAATAGCCAGAGCTTTTCTTCCCTTCGCAGCATAGCTTTTACAACTACCACTAACGCCTGAAGGTTTTTGACAATCAACAAGCTCCGTAAAACTTGGCAAAGATACACATTTTTGCATTAATGCAGGCTTTTTATCTTCAAAAAATGCGCCCAGACGATTTATCACAAGGGATTTTATGGTCGGAGCGAAAGAAAAACTTAACTTTGTGCCTTAGAGTTCTGAATTTACAATCAAGCTCCTGCATGGCTCTGCCTCCTTGAAAAAACAAAAAGGTTTCACATCTCTTATTCTTATCTATGAAGAAGGAAGTCCTCTTTATCATCAATCCCATATCGGGCACACGACACAAACAGTCAATACCGGAAGAGATTGAACGATGGCTCGACCACACACTTTTTGACCACGAAATAAAATTCACCACACACGCCGGGCATGCTTCGGAACTAACCAAGGAAGCTGCAGAGAACGGGGTGGACATCGTTGTGGCCGTTGGCGGCGACGGCACCGTCAACGAAGTGGCACGCTCTCTGGTGCACACGTCCACCGCTTTGGGCATCATCCCCTGCGGTTCTGGAAACGGTTTGGCCAGGCATCTGCAAATCTCCCAAACGCCGCGAGGAGCGATTGAAATTTTAAATCAAAACGTGATACACTGCCTTGACTACGGAAAAATCAACGGCAAACCGTTTTTCTGCACTTGCGGTATGGGCTTTGACGCATTTGTCAGCAAGAAATTTGCCGACAGTGGCAAACGCGGCCTGCTGCAATATGCCAAAAACACCATCGGAGTGGGACTGACCTACCAGTCGGAACACTATATCTTGGAATATAACGGCCAGAAGGAGGAACTTGACGCCTTTTTGATTGCGTGCGCCAACGCTTCACAATACGGCAACAATGCCTATATCGCGCCAACGGCTTCCATGAAAGACGGACTGATGGACGTGATTGTCATGAAACCGTTCCCTACAATAGAAGGGGCCTACGTTCTGCTACAGATGTTCACCAAGACATTACTGAACAACAACCACGTGCAACTTTCCCAAACCAAGAAGCTCCATGTCAAGCGCACGCAACCTGGCGCGGTACACATCGACGGCGACCCCGTCATGATGGGCTGCGACATTGACGTGGAATTGGTGCCGCACAGTTTTAATGTCGTTGTCAACCCGAAAGCACACGACAAGAAAAAGAATTACATCCAGGAGATGGGTGAACGCTTGGAAGAACTGTTCACCATCGGTGCCAACGGCAAAGAGGAAACCGAGGATTCTCCTGAACGACAGGGCAACGAAAGCAGCAACGACCAATTCAATCTGCAACGCTTCGTCGCGGCGCAAGAACAAACTTACAGCCGAGCGCTTGAAGAGATTCGCAACGGCCACAAGAAAACCCACTGGATGTGGTTTATCTTCCCACAAATTGCTGGCCTCGGACATAGTAGCATGGCACAAAAATACGCCATTTCCTGCCGTTCTGAAGCCGAAGCCTATCTGCGCCACCCTGTTTTGGGAATGCGTCTACTGGAAATCACAGAAGAACTGCTCCAGCACGAAGGTCTAACGGCTTTTGACATTTTCGGTTCGCCCGACGACCTCAAACTACGCTCTTGCATGACGCTCTTTTCATCCATCTCCGAAGAAGGCAACATCTTCGAACGTGTCCTGGTGAAATATTTTAACGGACAACCATGCCAATTCACCCTGGCAGCAGTGGCAAAGAAATAGCCACCGACCGACAATAATCCCCGAAGGAATCGGAACACCAGTTTTTGAGTTCCATCCCTTCGGGGATATTTTTGAACATCTTCATCCAGCCATAAGCAAGTGTTCAAAAACACTTGTCATTTACCTGCCGCCGGACCATATTTCGCAACAAGCGCCAAAAGTTCATCCCCATAATTTTCAATACTCTTGTCGCCAAGATAAGGAATCACTTTCAAATCAGCCTTCGTCGTTGGCAAGAGATTGGCCACACCAATCAGCGCCTTCTGCTGGAGAATCGTATAGGCCGGCAGGAGTTTCTCGCGCGACTTGTCGTAACGCCATTTCACCAAATGCTTAAACAATTCGGGATGCAGAATATCCGAAGGCACCTCCACCTTCTGGCTCACAGAACTGGCTTTTCTCTTCTCGCCCTTTTGGGGTTTCGATTTCTTCTCCCCCATAGACGCAATAGCCTTTTCAGCCAAATACTTCTCCAGCTCAAAACCATTTTCCGCCACATACCTCAACATGCGGCATTTGAATTGAAGCGCCTCTCGGGCCGCCTGCAACACGTTAGAGACACGTTGCTTAATCTGCTTGTTGTCTGTTGGCAACTCCATCTGCATCACAAAATCATAGACGGGCTTCATCTTCTCTGAGAAATACGCCGCCCCCTTCTTTATGCGCTCAACAATCACTTCATCGCCAGAAGTATTTTTCGCCTCTGCAAACAAACGAGAGAGCTGATGATGGAACGCCACAGCCACCTGCTCCACTTCCTTATTAAAAGCAGCAGCAAGTTCATCCGACGCAGTCACTGTCCGCGGAAACAGCCTATTGAAATGTTCCGCCAAGAGCCGACGCAACTGATCATACTGATAGCGCAACAGATGAAAGTCAAACAGACGGACCACCGTTTCCATATAAAAATCAGCCTGCATCTTTCTCACCATCTCATCCGTGGGAGTTTCAGCCTCCGCCCTCTCCGTAAACCGCGCCACATCGGCATCACAAATGACAGCCGCCCTTGGAATCTTTGAAGAAAGCACCATGCCTTCCAACGACTTGCAACGACTCAAAGCCACATAGGTCTGCCCGTGGGCAAAAGCCCAATGCGTGTCGATAATGGCGCGTTCAAAAGTGAGCCCCTGACTTTTATGTATGGTAATGGCCCACGCCAGCCGCAGGGGATATTGCTTGAATGTACCTTCCACCACCTCTTCAATCTCATTATTCTTTTCATTGAGGGCATATTTGGCATTGGTCCACTCCTCGCGCTCCAATTCAATGGGAGAAGCCCGCTTCTCACCTATCGGACGAACACACACCCCATTCTTATTAATCATGACCACCTCGCCCAGCATACCATTATAGTAGCCAGCTTCAGCATTGTTCTTCACAAACATAACCTGGGCACCTTCCTTCAAGACGAGCACTTCATCCGTCGGATAAGAACTCTCCGGAAACACTCCGCTGCACACTGCCTTAAACTCAAAAGCCGGTGTTTCGAGGCGGTTCAGTTCAAGTTCATTCACCTGTTTTGCCTGATTGTTATGAGTGACCAAACGCACATAGCCATCCTTTTGAGGAGGGTTGAAATCAGGGATATACCGCTTGTTCAACGCGTCCAGCGTCTGATTGTCCACCGTTCCAGAACGCACTTCATTCAGAATACGGATAAAATCTGGATCATCCTGCCGATAAATATGTTTCAATTCAACCGTCACATAGTTGGAAGCCTGGAGGGCACGGCTTGAAAAGAAGAACGGGGTGTCGTAATACTTCTTCAGCATATTCCAATCCTCGTCTCTCACCACTGGTGCCAACTGCTGCAAGTCGCCAATCAAAAGCAACTGCACACCGCCAAAAGGCAAACCCGGATTGCGGTATCGACGCAAGACGGAATCAATACTATCAAGCAAATCGGCACGCACCATAGAAATCTCGTCAATCACCACCAAATCCAAACTGCGGATGAGGCGCACCTTCTGCTGCGTCATCTTAAAGGTTTCCCGACTGTAATTGGCATCTGGGATATAGGGAGAGAAGGGGAGTTGAAAAAAAGAATGAATGGTCACGCCGCCCGCATTGATAGCAGCAATGCCCGTCGGAGCAAGAACCACCATACGTTTGGCAGACCGCTCACGCAGCCGACGCAGAAACGTGGTTTTTCCCGTTCCTGCCTTACCTGTCAAAAAAAGGTTTGTCCCTGTATATTCAACAATCTGTTGAGCTCTGTACGCTTCTGGATTTTCCATGGTCTGCATATTCTTTGTAAGCATCAATAAGTAGGTGAGCAGGTGGTCAATATTATTTTTAACACCAACGCTGGTAAAACCATTTTGGTATTATAGACCATTTTGAGCACCTGCCCATTCTGAAAACACAGCGCATCCAACAACGGCATCTTTCTGTCCCGTCACCTAATGCGCCATAAACGAAAAAATGCGAAGACTCTTTTGAATCCTCGCATTTCGTACACTCTCAGGGGTTCGAACCCTGGACCCACTGATTAAGAGTCAGTTGCTCTACCAACTGAGCTAAGAGTGCATACTCTGTTTGCAAATAAAATTTGTACACTCTCAGGGGTTCGAACCCTGGACCCACTGATTAAGAGTCAGTTGCTCTACCAACTGAGCTAAGAGTGCATGTCGTTATTTCGTTTTTGCGAGTGCAAAGGTACAACATATCTGCAATACCACCAAATTTTTCTTCATATTTTTTACGCATTAGTTACAAATTCCATAAAATCGAATCATTTTCAGGGTCGTAACCAGCGCTTAAGAAGGAAGTCGCAAGCATCGAGAAGCGCCAGCAACCGTAAAAAGACAAAACCGCTTAGAGCCTTCCCTAACATCCGTCTCTGATTTCATACCAACTCATCCGATGTCGGTTTCTCTCAGAATATTTTCCAACCTCATCAAATTACAGTTCCACTCTGAGCGCACCCTCCGCCTGCATATCATACACCTGGAGGTGCTGCCGTCTGCTCTCTTCCGCATACCTTCTCCGATAATAATCCGACAACGAGGCGGAAAGCACCACCTGCCTTGGACTGTAATATTCCAACAATACGGAAAGTGACGACTTGCTCCCGCGCTCAATCAAAAGATAGTCGACAGCCAGCGGCATCCGACCTTCCCCACTCCGCAGCCTCGCATTTACCCGGGCAACCGTTTTGCCACCAAACCAAGCGACATTTCCACGAACAAGGCAATCATCTCTGCGCAATGTGTCAGCCACCACAACTGGCGGCGCCACATGATGGTCGGCCCAGAATCCGTCTTTCAAGTATTCCACCTGCTTTTCGGCCCCTGTTGCGCCAAGACCGTTTGGCATCCACAGATAACTACTGGACGACGACTGAATGAAATGAACAGGCACACCACCATAACTACCATAGAAGATGATTTGCGGATTGAGGTTTGAACGCCAAACGGCATACAATTCCACACCCACACACAACGTAAAGGCCAAGACCGCGCAACGAACAAACCGCCAGTCGACATACTTGACACCCCTGCGAAAAGCGCGGAACGACATCGCAAGCACCACATAAATCAGCAGCACAGCAACGAAACTCGGACGAAAATGCAAAACACCGCCAGGCACTTCCGCCATCCACCCCAAAAAAGTATTCATCAGGGAAAGCAAGAAATGCAGCACCGGCGCCATCAAGGGCTGCAAAAACTGAACGACATAAAACACGAGGCCAAGCATCAGCAACAAATAAGCCACGGGGACGGCAACGAAATTCGACACTACGCCATAGAGCGAAACAGTATGAAAATAATAGGCCACCAAAGGAAACGTGGCCAACTGCGCAACGACCGACACAAGTGCCAGACTAACCACCCAACGCAACACAGGCCGCTTCATAAGCGTCTTGGGAGTCATCAGCAATCCCATATACAGCAGAATGCCCAACACGGAAGCGAAAGACAACTGAAAGCCCACATCAAACAAAGCCTGAGGCGAAAACAAAAGAATAACCAAGCCGGCAGAAAACAGGTTATTGACCGAAAACGGCTCTCCCTGGAAATGATGCTGCATCTGGCAGAACGCCAACATCAAGGCAGCCCGCACCAACGACTTCGGAAATCCAGCAAGATAAGCAAAGGCAAGCAGGCCAAGTAATCCAAGCAGACGCATAAAAAGAAAGAAACGCCGCCGACGATGGTCAAGATGTTTGAGAACAATCTGCCACAGACCAAACAGAATGCCCAAATGCAGACCAGACAAAGCCAGCACATGGCTCACGCCACTCGAAGAATAGACATTGCGTATTTCTTTATCAACCTTGGTCTTGTCGCCCAACGTAATGGCAGAGAACACAGCCAAATCGTCATCCGGCAAATATTTCGCACTACGCTCCACCATATAACTACGAGCGCGAAGCGCCTTTACAGTTAGCGGCATATCGTCTGACTCCCCAGTATTCATCCAATATCCTGCATAACAAAAAGCCATACCAGACACGCCCTGCCGACGCAGCCACTTTGCATAGTCAAACTCTCCCGGATTTCCCGTATTGTGCAATTCGGTTATCCTGCACCGCATCAGCAGTTCATCTCCCGGGCGAAGCAGCAGTTCTTTTCCAGCCTGTCCATCTCCTTCATCATTCACAAGCGCACGCTTCGCCCCGCCAGCATTTTTCTTACCCACACTGCAACGCACCAATTTCCCAATGTCATTGCGCACGCTTCCGTCGGGAATATCCTCCGTTGGCAAAACGCGCCCCGTAAACTGCCACACGTTTTCTTTCTCCACCGGAGCATCCTCCACCATGACGCGATACGTCTTGATGCCCTCAGCCCATACAACTTCCTGCCCCTTGCGATCATCCACCAGCACAACTGTTCCCAAAACGAAGCAGGCAACACCGGCGAAGCTGACCAGCGGCAATGACGACCGACGATCGTAAAAGTAAAGAACGGCAACTGCCAGCACAACAAGGAGGCCGACGAGGACTACCGCCCAATCGATATAGGATTTCAACTGCCCGTAAAAACTGTCGCCCAACAACACGCCGGCTGCAAATGCCACAAACATGTAGAAGGCCGGACTCGTTGTCAAATTGCGCAACGGAAGAACAGGGACTTTCATATTTATATCAGCTATAAGGATTCTTGCGAGACAATACTTGAAAAGAGGCCGAGCGACACTCCTACCTGACACCACGAAGACCACGACACCATGGACAAACGAGCAGCTTCACCCAGAGAACCATCTTAGAAATAAAAATGCCTTTCAGCATATCACTTTCAACGGCACACTTTTTTCCAGACAGTCCACCACCTCTTTTCGAAGCAGAAAACACGTCAGCAACACGCCCCTCCAACCTCAAAAAAGCGATTAAGAGAGCGCCATTTCACCCCGTGAAAGGAAGAATACACAGAGACGCTAATTCCCTGAATATTAAAAAGATTTATTTACCAGAAGGTACAAAAGCCTCGTATGTACCATCACTGAAAAACACCCTAATTTCCTTGATTTCCCGGACTGGTTTGTCAATAATATTCGTATTTTTAGACCTGCGAGAGTAAAAATCCTCGTTGGAAACACCCAAATGGCTTGAATTTACTCCATCAGCGACCCCCATCCTTGAAAGCACGTCATCACCTGGCGCTTCCTTTCCTTCTGAAGAAAACAATGCCAAACCAGCAGGACTGACGGAAGTATCAGATTTTCCATTTTCAAGTCCTCCCTCATCATTATTATTGACCACCTCACCATTTTCATTCAGCGCAGCGCCAACAACACCTCCTTCAGTCATATCTCCCTCTCCAAACATTAACCAATTTACGTTAATTTGCGGAAAGGCCTTATGAATGGCCATCACATGATTATTCGTAGGATTGGTACGCCCCGTGTAAATACTCGACAAAGATGCTGGCGAAATACCCAACTTGTTAGCAAACTCTATCTGCGACAGCCCAAGCTGCTCCTGGATCAAACGAATTCTTTCTTTCATACTGATTTCTTATTTTACCAAACTGTGTTTTATATCTTTGAAATTACATATCCTGCAAGACCAATTTTCAAAATATAAGATTAGAATAAATACAGATTTATATAAAGATTTATTTTACTGATAATATTCTTACATACCTGCTTTAAAGTTCATACCAATATCATGAGACATAGATTATATTTTAAAAGAAAATATACACAGAGACTTATAATATCTTTGTCTATAACTCATATTTTTTATAATTATATATTTTAAGCAACACCAAAAAGCGTAACACCTGGCGCTAAAAGCAAGCCAAAAACGCCCTTCAGTCGGTCAAAACGGAATTTTGCGGATTCATTTACAAAGATACATACAAATTTAGGAATCTACAAAATTCAGAAAAGAAAATTTTGATTTTAAATTTTACAATTTCACATCCGCAAATCAACACAAATCCAAAAACCGATAATCAGGAAAGACGTCTCTTTATTTACATATATATTTACAATCCAAAACACACCTGTATATTTCTTTAATAAAGACATCTATCACACTGATTATGTGCTTATTACAATATTGTAAAATAAAACAATAATGAGAATATTCAAGGGATTTAAACCAAAAGGAAAATGAATACATACACATATAAAACATCTATAAACTCTATTTTCCTAAGTTTCAGTGCGTTGCAATGTAATAAAATGAGTGCATATTTATAAGTTTACATTTACACTTCGCAATTTCCAATCCAAAAATCCACAATTTTACATTTGAATATTACCATATATCTGATATTTGTTTGTAATTTAAATACATATTTGTAAATCTGTACCTAAGGATTTACATTCAGAGATTCGTCTACGTAAATTATAAAATTGGCTAAATGTAGATTTTGACGGATTTTTCCCTTCTACTTGGCCGCCATTTCCCTATTTCGCCCGAGTGTTCAACTCCAAGGTTTTTACGCGATTCTCAGGCCGTTCATTTCACAATTAAACACCTGAAAATGAAGAAATATCTTCTATTTTTAGCATTCGCTTGTTCCGCGCAAATAAAATTAGTATTCCATAATTTTGCTTTATATACATTGCAATTTCATTATTGACCATCATTATAAATTCCATATTTTTCTGATGTCGCCCGCTTCCTATTGAGGCATTTACCTTTTCATATTGATTCTGGTTTATTCTCCTTCATCTTCTCACCCACCCTGACGGATTCTTGTGGACTGCGCAACGCCTTGTTGCGCTTTTCGCTCAAGCCCCAAAGCCAAGCAAGCGTCTTCCGCTTTCTCTCCGCCTGTTTGCCTGCAAGCCATTTTCGCCAAGGTAAGACATCGGTAAATCCATGCACCGCGCAGAAATAGATTGAAAAACTTCTCCTCATCCTGCCATTCGCCTAAGGCAAACGGCAAGACTTTCCAGGCATCACGCCCTGCCATCCCCCATCCCTTTAAGCGGGTGTTCAAAATTAGTTTATATTGAATTGTTGTATTATTTTGTTCCAACAGCGGTCTTGAAGAAGGAGCTTAGCGGACTACGTGACTGATGAAAGGCAACTACAGGGGCAACAGAATATGGCAAGGCAATATTAAACTGGGGTTCCCCGACCTGGATACTGTAAAATAATTTTGAACACCAACTTATTATCAGATCATGCAACACGGCACGCTCCCTGCAAAGATACGACATCACCAAAGCTCGCTTCAATTTTATGTCACTTAACGCCGCTCAAAAATCGCCACAAATTTCAGATTTTCAATACGCTAAGTAGATATTTAAGATCACACATATTATCTTGCCGCATTCCTTTGCCCCATCAGCAATCTCTCATCAACCACGTAGCCCGCCACATTTCTTCTTCAAGACTGCTGCAGAGGTAAATGAATGCGGCAAGGCAACATCAACCTGGGATTCCTCTACGCGAATAGTAGAAAAGAATTTGGAATACCTAATTTTAAAAGAATCTCCCCACCCCAATCCATGTCTCTCCCAATCCTCTCCTTATATTCTCCAACGAACGCCGTCCCAGATACGAGCGTGTCTGCTCCCAGATACGAATGCGTCTGGGGGCTGATACGAATGCGTCTGCCCCCAGACGCGGATGTGACTCGCCCCGCGTTCGCCAAGAAGTATAGGAGAAGAAACGAACAGAAATACCTCAAAGCCCCTATTTACAGGGCATCTTACGAGAAAAACAAATAATAGCGCTTCCAGAAACCGTCAACTCGTCCATTTCTGCAATCCGTTTATCAATAAAACAAATTCAGGCGATTTTTCCATGCAATGGCTTGAGCGATGAACGCAGCAACAAAATTGCCAGCAAAGGCGCATCCAAGTTCTGTCCCTCCCATCTGGCAGTCGGCACTTTGAAAATGCCATTCTCGGTAAACTCCAAATAACAGCCATTCCCTTCTTCCCAGAAATCCTTAAACAAAAAGAGCGCCATCTCTATTAAGAAATGGCGCTTTTTAGTTGCTATTTTGATAAGTATTTTTCCAGCTTTCCTTTGCCCTTGTATTTCACTTTGCCATCAATGCAAAATAAAATAGAAGAGCTCCCGCATCAGTTCGCCGCACGTTGTTGACGATGTGCTGTCAACACCCTTCGACCGAGCATCCGTTCTGCGAATCTCCCCAATGATCTTCATCACCTTCACACCGGAGTAGGCTTTCATCGGCGGCAACACATTTTTCCGAACGCCCCACTCGAACATTCCAAGCCACGCGCCAATGCCGTGTTCGCTCTTATCTGGCGAATAATAGGCCAGCATCACGTTTGAAAAGTATTTAAACAGCATCGGAAGCGTCTTTTGAATGTTGTACACTTTCGAATTACTGTCAAAATATTTCGCAATCAGCATCACTTTGGCGATGTCTTTTCGCCCAAGCGCGTCCTGCAGTTCGAAAATATTAAATTCCTTGCTGATGCCGACATGGCTCTGAATCATGGCCTCCGTAACGATTTTTTGCCCCTCTGGAAGGGCGATGAAGAGTTTGTCGAGCTCGCCCGCCATGCGGTTTAAATCGTTCCCCACATACTCTGCCAACATCATGACGGCCTGTTCTTCGATGCCAATGCGTTTGCGCTGCGCATAGGATTTGATGAAAGCGATGAGCTGACGCTCGTTCAGTTTGGGTGACTCATAAAGCACCCCCTGCTTCTCAATCATCGAGGCCACCTTCAGGCGCTGGTCGATTTTGCCGTTTTTGTAGCAAAAGATAAGCACGGTTGAGGGCTGAACGCTCTTCAGATAAAACTCCAAGCGCTCCAAATTTTTCAACCCCTGCGCTTCTTTCACCATAACCACCAGTCGCTGCGCTCCCATCGGAAATCCTTTGGCAGCATTAATCACCGTGTCGATGTCAGTTTCCATCCCGAAGAAGGTAAGAAGATTGAAATCGCGCTCGTCTTTTTTCAGCACCGCGTCGACAATGAAGTCCGACACGCGGTCAATATAGTAGCTCTCCTCCCCCATCAGAAAATAAACCGGCTTCAGTTCGCCGGCCCTCACTTCCCGAATGATGGTCTCATAGGTCACACCCGTTTTCTTTCGGGCAGAGAAAGATGTATTATATGCCATTACTTAATCTAAATAAGTAGGTGTTCCAAATTAGTTCAAACTGGTTTTCTCCTGCATGGATACTATAAAAAAATTTTGGACACCTACCTAAATCCATAAATCAGCAGATGCCGCCTTATTCCTGCTCCGTTCAAGTTCGCGCCATTGTCGCTGGCCACCTGCCACGCTCCTTTGCGTTTCTCACCAATCGTATTTCAGATGACGAACGGTCTTTCTCTCGCCGATGATCAGTTTCATGGCCTCAATGCCGATGCGCACATGTTGCGCCGCGAAATTGGAAGTCACCTTCTGGTCGCTGGCCTCCGTTTTGACACCATCGGGGTCCATCGGATTGTCCGACACGAGCAAGAGCGCCCCTGTCGGAATGTGGTTATAGAATCCACAAGAAAAGAGCGTTGCCGTCTCCATGTCGACAGCCATAGCCCGCGTTTCGCGAAGATAATTCTTGAAGCGTTCATCATGTTCCCAGACACGGCGGTTGGTCGTATAGACCGTACCCGTCCAATAATCATGACTATTGTCTCGCAGAGCGGTGGAAACGGCACGCTGAAGCATAAACGCCGGAAGTGCCGGCACCTCTGGCGGAAAATAATCGTTTGACGTTCCTTCGCCGCGGATGCCTGCCAAGGGCAGGATGTAATCGCCGAGATGTGTCTTATCGGAAATGCCGCCACACTTGCCCAAAAACAGGCAAGCCTTCGGATTGACGCAACTGAGCAAATCCATGATGAGCGCCGCATTCGGACTTCCGATGCCGAAATTGATCATCGTGATGTCGCCAGCCGTCACGGCACGCATGTTGGCTTCAAAGCCCACATGCGGCACGTTCATCTCGTCGCAAAACAAATCTATGTAGTTATTAAAATTCGTCAGAAGAATGTGCTGGCCAAACGCCTCCAGCGGCATTTTGGTGTAACGAACGAGCCAGTTTCCAACAATTTCTTGCTTTGTAATCATAAATAAACTCGTAAATTTGCGAATATTCCCCCTTCTGTTTTCAGAAGCTATGTGCCGTTCCACGGCACGCCTCTGAAAGCGGCGGAGTATTCAGTATGTTAAAACCAACCGCAACCATCCCAGTGTCGACGCAAGGCCGCCACGGGGACGGTTCGTGGTGCAAATATAAACAAATGATTCCATTAAATCTCCCCTCCTTCAATATAAAAACGAAAGTGCAAGGGGGGCGCACCCTTGTTTTCGACTTCCTGCGCCGCCGCTACGTCACTCTCACACCCGAAGAATGGGTGCGCCAGCACTTTGTTCATTTTCTGGTTGAACACAAGGGCTACCCTGCCGCTCTGCTCGGCAACGAAGTGGGCCTCAAGGTTGGCGGTGTTTCACGCCGTTGCGACAGTGTGCTTTACCACCGCGACGGAGGCCGCCCACGCGCCATCGTTGAATATAAAGCCCCCTCTGTGCCTATCACGCAGCAGGTTTTCACGCAAATTGCCTCCTACAACAGTGTTCTCAGAGCTGATTATCTCTTCGTCACGAACGGAATCAACCACTATTGCTGCCACATTGATTACGAGGCCGGAAACGTGGAATATCTGCGCGAAATCCCGGCTTATTCAGAACTGAAATGAGAAAGGGTTTTGCCTGGCCTGCAGCCTCATCATGCCAGCAAGAGGCAGGGCATCGGCAGACGAGCCACACCGACTCCCGCTGCTTCCGTGCCTGAAACATAATGAGGCTGGCAAGCTCCATTGGAAACATCCCTTTAGATTTCCAAAAGCATGGGGCGCCCGTTTGGACGCCCCATGCTTTTGTTTTTTTATTGTTCTTTCTTCTCTCCCACCCTAAATATTTTGTAGCCAAGTGCAGCCACACAGATACTCACCAGCGGACTGACAAGATTGAAGATGCAATATGGCAGGTAAGTAAGCGTTGGCACGCCGAGCACCGTGCTCTGTGTCATACCACAGGTGTTCCACGGAACGAGCACTGAGGTGACGGTCACACTGTCTTCCGTTGTGCGGCTCAGCAGGCGGCGTTCATAGCCCTGACGGTCGTATATACGCTTGAACATATTGCCCGTTAGAAGCACGCAGATATACTGGTCGGCCACCGCGAGATTCAGCATCAAACCGCTGCAGGCTGTCGCACCGACCAAACTGGTGCGACCGCGAATCATGCGCACAAACAATTGCGTGATGCCACGCACCATGCCGCCGGCTTCCATGGTTCCACCGAAACACATGGCACAAAGTATCAACCAAATTGTTCCCATCATGCCGGCCATGCCGCGCGTGGCAACGAGATCCGTCAGGAGTTGACTATCTGTTGGAATGGAAGTGCTGCCATAGACGCTCTGCATGGCGCCTTTAAACAAATCGCCGTCGGCAATTTCACCCAAAACGTCGCTCTGAAACACCAAAGCAAAAACCACGGCCAAAAGCGTGGAGAGAAACAAAGTGATGATGGGCGGCCACCGCTTGGCAATCATTATTCCCGTAAGAACGGGCACAGCAAGCAGCCAGGGCGTGATGTTGAAACGGCCGGAGAGGGCTTGACTGAATGCTGCGATTTCGCCCGTGTCGGAACCTTCAAACATCAATCCGACCACAAAAAACACCACTGAGGCAATCACGATGGAGGGCAATGTGGTGATGACCATATAGCGGATGTGCTGAAAGAGCGGAACGTTGACGCTGCCAGAAGCCAAGACTGTGGTGTCGGACAAGGGAGAGATTTTGTCACCGAAATAGGCTCCACTGATGATGGCCCCTGCAATCCATCCGTCGTCGAATCCCTGCGCACGACCGATGCCCATGAGGGCAATGCCGATGGTGGCGATGGTTGTCCACGAACTGCCAGTCATGACACTGACCATGGCGCTGATGATGCAGGAAGACACTAAAAAGACATCTGGATGGATGATTTGCACCCCGTAATAGATGAGCGACGGCACAACGCCGCTCACCATCCACGCTCCACTCAAGGCACCAATGAGCAAAAGGATGATAACGGCCGTTGCCACATTGGTGATGTTAAAGACGATGGCTTCTTCAAATTTCTTCCACGGCACTTTCAAAAAACACATGCCAATCAATACGCAAAAGGCCGAAACGACAAGAAGGGTCACCTGACTGGCACCGGAAAGCGAATCGCTCCCGTAGGCACGAACAGTGGCCACAAGCATCAATACCAAGACTATCAAAGGCAGAAGGGAAAGGAAGGCTGAAGGGGTTTTTGGAGTTTCTTTCATGTATAGTTATTCAATATTTCTTAATAAACTATGCAAAGTTAGCTATTTATTAATAAATACACAAGTTTTATACAACATGAGTTCCCTGCGTTTTTACGAAAAGGTGACTGATATGTATTCAGAAATGCTGTCTCTATATAGGCAAGTAGGTATTCAAAAAAAGCTTACCACGGAGAAAGCCTCATCCAACTTTCCGCCGTGGTAAGCAATATCAAAGGGAAGCAAGCAAGCTTACACTTCTTCCATTATTTCCGACAGGTCTTTTCTGACTTTTTCCGCCCTTGGACAATCGTCTGCAATGTGTCCGATGGGGATGATGACCACGGGCTCGAAGTCTTCCCGGCCAAAATATTCATTGAATTTGGCGGGATTGAAGGCACACACCCAGCACGTGCCAAGTCCGCGATCAGTGGCGGCAAGGCAGAGATGCTCGGCAGCGATGGCGACATCGATGGCACCATGTGGATAATTGTCGTACTTGCGCACCCAATTTTCCTTCACGTTCATCAGTCCGACGATATAAAGCGGCGCCGTGCGAAACCATTCGCGGTCGTAACACGCCTGAAGCTGTTTTTTCGCCGCTTCTGAACGCACCACAAGCCAACGCCAAGGCTGTTTGTTGCAGGCAGAAGGCGCCATACGCACGCATTTCATAATATATTCCAGGTCTTCCTGGCTTACCGGTTCGGACGTGAACTTACGGGCAGAGAAACGCTCACAGCTCAATGAAAGCATACTTTCCATAATGATGATTATTGGGGGTGACAGAGATTAAGTAATGGCAAAAGATTTTAGGGGTGTTCTGTAAATTAGCTTGAGCCGATTTTACATTTATCGCGAAGCAGATTGTTGTATTTCAAAGACGAGCATAGCGAGCTATGTGAGTCTTTGAAATACAGCAAGATGCGAGTGAGAACTGTAAAAGCGGCCAAGTCAATCCTAAATAAAGAATCTCCATTAAAACTAATTTATAGAACATCCCTTAACCATTACTTATCTTGAACGCCCACTTATTAAAACACCCATTTCATGCCAAGGCACGGGCGACACTTGAATCCGGCAACAGAACCGAAGTTGTTGCTCAACTCCACTTCCGTTCCCAAATTGAGGTTGTCAACGCCGAAATGTCTTCCGACATTATACCACAGCTGGGGTTCGCTGACGAAAACGGTGTGCTTGAGCGTTGAAGTGCCATCTTCCTGGAAGTCGCAAGCGTGGTCTTCCCACCAGAAATCGGCAAAGCCGTCGAAGGTGAGGCCCTTCAAGCCGAGGAAATCCTGGCAGGTCCAAACACCGGTCAGCTGCATGGGCACTTTGCTGTCGCTTTTCCGGATGTTCTTATAAAGCACCTTGAAGTTGAAGGTGTTTTTAAACGATTGGTCGTGCAGAAAATAATCCACACCCACCAACCAGGCGTTGTTGATTGGATAGCTGCGCGTGATGCCGCCGTTGTATTCCACCTGAAGGCTCAACGGCGCCAGTTTGGTGTTTTGCCAAAAATTCAGGCAACGGGCAATTTCCAAATAGGAGCCACCAGGCGCAAGGTTGGAACCATCAACGTGCTGGTCGTAATTAAAATCGGTGTCTACAAAGAAATAGGTGTTACCCCATTTGTCGCCCTTGAACATTTCGAGCGTCAGGGTGGTAAACTTGCGGTCGGAACCGAAATCGTAGAACACCTGCATGTTCACCTGCGACTTGGCAGTGAACGCGCTGCAGAGAAGCAGCGAAAAGAAAAGCAATGATTTTTTAAAAGACATCATCCTAATGCGTAATTTATAATAAACAATAAAGCCAACACCACCAACGTGACGTTGAGGTTTTTCCTTTTTCCGGCACAGAGCTTGATGATGACGTAGCTCAAGATGCCAAGACAAATGCCGTCGGCAATGGAATAACACAAGACCATCGTGATCATGGTGATGAAAGCTGGAAACGACTCACTCACATCCTCGAGATTGATTTTCTTGACGGAATCAACCATCAGCACGCCAACCATCACCAAAGCGCCGCTCGTTGCGGCAGCAGGGATGAGCAGGAAGAGCGGGGCGAAGAAAATGGAGATAAAAAACAAGGCACCGACAACCAGCGCGGTCAGTCCGCTACGCGCTCCCTCTGCCACGCCGGAAGCACTTTCGATGTAGGTGGTGATGGTGCTGCTCCCCAAGAAAGCGCCAACCGTCGTACCGATGGCATCACTCATCATGGCACGCTTCATTTCTGGCGTTTCCTTGCCTTCAACAGAGTGGCCGGTTTTCTGAACCAACGCCACCAAAGTGCCGAGCGTGTCGAAGATGTTGACCAGGAGGAGGGAGAAAATCACCATGATCATCTTGAGATTGAAGAATCCCGTTTCGGAATTGACGAAGGCCGAGAAGTCAAACTGGCAGAACACGGGCGCCATGCTGTGGGGAAGAGAGACGGGACTCCATGACTCTGGCATCGAGACGACACACATCGGGATGGCCACAACGGTGGCAATCAAAATGCTGTAGAACAATGCGCCTTTCACACCTCGCACCATCAGCAAGCCGCTGAAGAGGATGGAGAAAATGCCGAGCAGACATTCATTGGAAAAACGGCCCAGACGAACAAACGTGTCGGGGTCGGCCACAATGATGTGCGCATTTTTCAATCCGATAAAGGCGATGAACATACCGATGCCGGCTGAGATGGCATAGCGCAAGTTGTTGGGGATGCACTGCATGATGAGGTCTCTCACGTTGAGAAGCGTGATGAGAATGAAGAGTATGCCCTCCACAAGCAAAACGGCCAATGCCTGCTGCCACGTCAGACCCATGGCTTGGCAGAGCGTAAAAGCAAAAAAGGCGTTCAGCCCCATGCTCGGCGCCTGCGCAAACGGGAGCCTTGACATGAAGGCCAGCAACACGGTGGCCACGCCGGCTGCAACGGCTGTTCCGGTGAAAAGCGCGGCCTTGTCCATTCCGGTCGTGGAAAGAATGGCGGGATTGACGGCCAAGATGTAGCACATGGTCAGGAATGTGGTCAATCCGCCAATCACTTCCACCCTCACCGACATTTTTTGCTTGTCAAATCCGAGAAGTTTTTGAAGTGTCATATATATAGTATGTAATCTGGTTTCAGAATGGGCTTGAGACACTGGAAATATGTTTCGGCAGACACGTTTATGGTGTCCTGTTCTCATTACTTACTCTGGTTCCAGCACTCCGCCCGTTAGACAATGGCAAAAACAAAGCCTTGATTCTGACGCGGAGTCCGGCAGCCCACCGCTTCCGCATCAGAATCGAGACTTGTTTCTAAATTTTATTTGAGCAATTCAGAAAGCGTTTTATCAAGTTCCTCACCGCGCAATCCTGTTGCCACCACCTTTCCCTGCGGATCAAAGAGAATGGTTGCCGGGATACTGTTGATGCCATAGGCTTCGCCAGCCACACATCCCCAGCCCTTGAGGTCGGAAATGTGGTGCCAAGGTAAGTCCAAATGCTTGATGGCACCTGTCCATGCTTTTTTGTTATTGTCGAACGACACGCCGACAATATCAAAACCCTTGTCGTGGTATTTGGCATAGGCGGCCTTCACATTGGGCATTTCCTTACGGCAAGGACCACACCAAGAGGCCCAGAAGTCGACAAGCACGTATTTTCCGTGTCCCACAAATTCTGAGAGTTTGCGTTCCACGCCGGTTGTATCAGCACAAGAGAAATCAACCATCGGCGAACCCTTCACCTGATGTTTCCATCCGTTGATGGCCTTATGCATGGGAGCCATCATGCTGGTTTCGAAAAACGCGGGTTTCTTATCAGCAATGGCAATGATTTCCTCACGTGGCATATCGCCGGCCACCGAACGAAACAAGATAGCTGGGAAGATGGCCTTGGGATTTTCTTCGATACACTTCTTCACCTCTGCCACCATAGCTTCCACAATTGACTTATACTCGTTGTTGATGCGGAGGCCGATGCTGTCTGGCACCTGTCCCTTCTCGCGGTAGCTGTTGTATTCCTTTGACAAAACCGCCAAGCGGGCTATTTTGGCGTTGTGGCTGGCCGACCAGCGTGTCAGGGCTTCGTTTTCAGCAGTTCCGCTGGTGGTTTGGTTTTCAATGTCAACCTTCACATTGCCGTCCAAAACAACAGGCACAGAGTTTGTTTTCTTCGCACGGACATAGGCAAACATTTTGCCCTTGGCATCTCCGCTAAAGGAGAACTGTCCGTTTTTAACCATCGTACTGTCAATCTGACGCGACTCGGCGCTCTGAAGATATACGACATCAACTCCCTTTGGAGCCTTGCCACTGACGGTGTACTGCTGAGCACTCGCACCTAAGGCCATTACGGCCAACGTGGCAACTAACAATTGTCTCTTCATATTGAATTTATTGTTTTTAAAATACTATTTACATAGGTGGGGCTATAAACTTGGGTGCAAAGGTAGTTTTCATTCATCAGTCTGCCAAGCATTTTATAAGGATTTTGACAACAAGTTGCTGTCCTGTTTTAATTTTGAAGGGGCAGTTATTCAGATTGGTTCAATTAAATATTGTATCTTTGCAGAAGATAGGCTACACCTCAGCCATCAGAACACCTATTATATATAAATAAGGTATATACGTCAATATAAATATGGACAACTATATCGTTTCGGCACGCAAATACCGCCCTGACACGTTTGACACCGTTGTTGGGCAGCATGCCTTGACCACTACACTCAAGAATGCCATTGCCTCAGGGAAACTGGCACATGCTTACCTGTTCTGCGGTCCGCGCGGTGTAGGCAAAACAACATGTGCCCGCATTTTTGCCAAGACAATCAACTGTCTTCACCCGAAAGAAAACGGCGAAGCATGTGGCGAATGCGAAAGCTGCAAGGCTTTCAACGAGGGACGAAGCTATAACATACACGAATTTGACGCGGCCTCAAATAACTCGGTTGAAGATATCCGCTCACTCATCGAACAGGTGATGATGCCACCGCAAGTGGGACGCTATAAAGTATTCATCATCGACGAGGTGCACATGCTCTCGTCACAGGCGTTCAACGCTTTTCTGAAAACGCTTGAAGAACCGCCCTCACACGCCATCTTCATCTTGGCCACAACGGAGAAGCACAAAATCCTGCCGACTATCTTGAGCCGCTGCCAGATTTATGACTTCAACCGAATGGAGGTGACTGACATCGTCAACCATCTCAAACATGTGGCAGAAAAGGAAGGCATAGAATATGAAGAAGAAGCGCTCGGCATCATTGCACACAAGGCCGACGGCGGTATGCGCGACGCTATGTCGATTTTCGACCAGGTGGTGAGCTATTCAAATGGGCACATCACCTATAAGAAGGTGATTGAAGACCTCAACGTGCTCGACTACGACTATTACTTCAAAATCACCGACCAGCTGCTCAAACCGGATATTCCAGCTGCAATGCTAACGCTCAACGATATTCTCTCAAAGGGATTCGATGGGAATTTGTTTGTCAACGGGCTCGCAACGCATTTCCGCGACTTGCTCGTCAGCCATGACGAACAGACTCTGCCACTGCTCGAAGTGGCGGCTTCGGTGCGCGAACGCTATAAAGAACAAGCAGCACGCTGCCAACCGAAATTTCTCTTCCATGCGCTCAGACTCTGCAACCGCTGCGACCTGAGTTACCGCACCAGCAGCAACAAGCGCTTATTGGTGGAACTGACCTTGATTGAAATCGCACAAGGAGATGACGACGAGAGCTGTGGGCTTGGCCCTACGAAACGTCTTAAACCCCTATTCAAAAAGCAGCAGGCCGCCACAAAACCGGCCGCACCGCAAACCGCAACTTCTGCGGCAGTAAGCGCAAACACAGCAACAACGCAAACAACACCGCACACTCCTCAAACGGCGGTGGAGCCACAACAGATTCAACAACAGGTTCAACAACCGGCAGCACACCAAATGCCGCCGATGCCAAAGGCACAAAGTCAGCCAACATCGGCACGCCCAATCGTCACGCTCTCCATTCGTCCGGAACACTACAGACAACTGCAAAACGTTCAAACTACGAAGCAAGTTGCCAGTCCGGTACAAACGACGGGCGTCGAAGAATGCCAACCGTTTGATATGAGCGACCTCTCTTACCAGTGGTATCGCTACGCCTTGTCGCTTCCGAAAGAGCAGGCCGCACTGGCTGGGCGCATGAAGAACATCGAACCAGCCATCGCTGACAACTGGACAATTGACATTCCCGTTGAAAACGAGCAGGTCATCCGCTTCATGAACCCAATCAAAGAGTCTCTAACGAAGCATCTGCAAACGAGCCTCCACAATTCACACATCACGCTCAACTACCGACTTATCAAACACGCTGAAGAGCGAAAAGCATACACGCGTAAGGAGGTTTTGGAATTGATGATGAAGAGAAGCCCGGCTTTGGTCAACCTTATACGTGAATTTAATTTGGCGTTAACGTAAGCGGTGTGAAAAGGTTTTCCTTGCACACACCAACGCCATTACCGAAGCGTTTCCACCAGTTTGCCAAGACCGCCATTCATCTATAAAAACGAAGCGGGCAGCAGTAAATACAAAGCGAACAACCCCCTTCCCTCTGACAGAATTTTTACAAACAAGAAAACATATAAAAATGGAACAACCAAACAAGTACATCAGCGTTGCATACGAACTCTACACCGACAACGAAAAGGGCATCCACGAACTCGTGGAGAAAGCTCCGGCAGAACACCCCTTCCAGTTTATCTCTGGACTTGGTGTAGCCCTCGATGCTTTTGAAAGCCACATCGCCGCACTGAACGAAGGTGACAATTTCGACTTCACGCTCTCTGTTGACGAGGCATACGGCCCATACATTCAAGAACACGTCATCGAGCTCGACAAGGCTGTCTTCTGCATCGACGGGAAATTTGACAAAAACACCATCTATCCTGGCAACATCGTTCCTTTGGTGAATGCCGACGGCAACCGCTTCCAAGGCCTCATCACGGATGTCAAGGAAGACAAAGTGGTCGTTGACCTCAACCACCCTCTTGCCGGCAAAGCGCTCCACTTCAAAGGACAGGTTGTCACTTCACGCGAAGCAACCAACGAGGAAATCAAAGATCTCATCAACAGAATGAGCGGCGAAGGCTGCGGCGGAAACTGCGGCGGCTGTGAAGGCGGATGCCACGGAGAAGGACATGGCGATGGCGAATGCTGCGGCAAACACGAAGGACATCACCACGATGGCGAATGCTGCGGTAAGCACGAAGGACACCACCACGGAGAAGGATGCTGCGGAGGCGGACACGGACACTGCCACTAAGCCGACATTATCTTTTCAATTATAGCAATTTCAAAATCGGGCGCTTTGCGGCGCTCGATTTTTCACATCCAACATTCAAAGCAAACACCCCATGAACACGTTTGGACATCTATTCAGACTGACCACCTTCGGAGAAAGCCACGGCCCAGGCATCGGAGGTGTTGTTGACGGCATGCCTGCCGGCATTGAGATCGACCTTGATTTCATACAAGAAGAGCTCAACCGACGCCGACCGGGACAAAGCAAACTCACCACTTCACGAAAGGAGGGAGACCGCGTCGAATTGCTGTCTGGCGTTTTCGAGGGACGCTCCACGGGTTGCCCCATAGGTTTTCTTGTACGCAACGAAAACCAACATTCTGACGACTACGACAACTTGCGCGACACGTTTCGCCCAAGTCATGCCGACTACACTTATTTCTGCAAATACGGCCTCCGCGACCACCGTGGAGGCGGACGCTCGTCGGCACGTGAAACCATCGCCCGTTGTGTTGGCGGCGCTTTGGCCAAACTCGTGCTGAAACAACTCGGCATAAACATCACAGCATACACATCGCAAGTCGGCCCGATTTGCCTGCAACGCGACTACCATGAACTCGACTTCAGCCAAATTGAGCAAAACGCCGTGCGCTGCCCTGATATGGAAAAGGCCGCAGAAATGGCGCAACTCATCTCGGAAGTCAAAGCCGACGGCGACACCATCGGCGGCATCATCAGCTGCGTGGTACAAGGTTGCCCCGTTGGACTGGGATCGCCGGCTTTCGGCAAACTGCATGCCGAACTGGGCGCGGCCATGCTCGGAATCAACGCGGTCAAGGGATTTGAATATGGCGAGGGATTTGCCGGCGTTTGCGCACGCGGCAGCGAACAAAATGATGTCTTCATCCCCGATGGACACGGAGGCATCACCACACGGACAAACCACAGCGGAGGCATTCAAGGCGGCATCAGCAACGGATCCGATATCTGTTTCCGCGTAGCATTCAAGCCCGTGGCAACGCTTCTGCGCGAACAAGAAACTGTGGACATCCACGGAAAAGAAACCATTGTCAAGGCACGCGGACGCCACGACCCATGCGTACTTCCACGCGCCGTACCTATCGTTGAAGCGATGGCTGCAATGACAATTCTTGACCATTATTTGCTCAATAAAACCGTCAGGTGTTAAATACTTTTTCGTTGCGCAAGAAAAAACCATAAGAAAGCGCCACGATTGCAATCATTTATTTACATTTGCGAATAAAATCTTGTCGTGATGACAACATCTTGATTAGTTTAGTTAAGTCTAGTTTAGTTTTTGTGTTGGTTAATGGAGGCTCGGAATACCGGTGTCTCCATTAATTATTTTATAAGGGGCAGGACGATTTTTATAAGGGGGCAAGAATGGTGCGCTGATTTCATTGCGAAAATGCTGGAGTTTTTAAATGACTCGTACAATCTCAGTACTATTCTGTTGAGCCAGCATAAATTCAACGTGCTAAACGAAAGAAGGAGACAAGCGGATGTTTGCAAATCGCACATCGCTTGTCTCCTTCTTTTTGTAGGATATAATATGTGGGGTTGTTTAAAGCATAAAATAGGTGAGCCCTGCGTTAGAAATCAATCTCCAAACCTACACCAAAGACATCGTTGGTACGGTGGAAATTATCGTAACCTGTCGTTGAATAGTTTGTGAGACCCGTAGCAATCTGCGTGAGCGCTCCTGCCTCGTGTTGGTAGGTCTGAAGTTTCCCCGTGGCTTCGGCGCGTTCCACTTCCGTTGAACTTGGATTCCTCAAAATCGCCTGACACTGGTTGATGCCAGCCTGCAATTGTCCGGCCATCGGCTGCAACATGCCATTGAACTTCTGCTTCATATCGCAATAGTCGGCCATATCTTTACGGTAGTGCTGATAGAAGGTCTTGAAATAAGCCACATTGAGTTTCACGCGCTCTTTTAGGCGGAAGGCAGCTCCAAGACCAACGGAGTTTGAGTTAGTCACAAAGCTCATATCTGTGATGAAACGGCTGTCTTTTCCCAAACCATATTTTGTTGACTGCCATCCGGCGCTAACCGTCCAACGCTTGGAGAGGTCATATTCCATTCCAGCCAAAACCTCCCAACCGCCGTTCTTAAGCTGCTCATGACGACTATTGTGCTGCGTAGCCTGTCGGTCGAAATAATAGTGGAAGCCGCCATTGGCACGCAATCCGTCAATGATTTCATACTGTGCACCGAGCGCCAGGATGGCGGGAATGTCGGCTGCCACATGCAGTCCGTCGTCAAACTCGTCCAAACCGCTTGTGTTCACACCGCTGCGGTTTTTTAGTCTCAAACGTGTCTTAAACTCATATCTGGCAGAAAGGTTCCAGCGTCCCGTTTTGTAATCGACAGAAACAATCGGCGTGAATCCCCATCCGCTCTGGTCGCAGTTGAGTTCGCGGTCTCCAACCAGGGAAGCGAAATCAGGCAATCCCTGCGACTGGAAGAATTTCGCAGCCGGCATATTGACAGCGCCAGCAGGTCCCTGCACTTCTACATTGATGTTGCGCACGTAGCCATAATAGTTACAGTTGGCATAAATGACACGTCCACCCACATTGACATTCAAATTCGGGTTGATGCGATAACCGACGCCAAACTGACCGCCGAAATAATACTGGCGGCCCTGCATGTGCGTATCGAAAGAATAACCGCTCACCGCACCTGGTCTCAAAGCGCCAACCAACACCGGCACCATAGCCACCTGGCTTTCAAAAGAAGGCAGACCATCGGAGAAGTTACACTTTCCGCCACCACCTGTCACACCAAAATGGAATGTGGCAAACCACTTTTCACCCACGCGAGCCAAGTTGAGAGACGGCATCACAGGAGCCGAGGCCTTACCGTTAAAACGCTTGACACCATCAGGATTGTTGCGCACGCCGTTAACCGTTCCGAGCGCAAACGGGCCAGCATTCTGCGGACCGAAATAAGAAGTCGTCGTTCGGCTCTGATAAGCACTCTGTATGTCGAATCCCAAATGCCAACCAACCGACATAAAACCAACGCCGGCCGGATTGGAATAGGCACCGTCAATGCCGATGGCACCATCACGCGCAGGATTACGCAAGAAATTAACGCTCTGGTTCGTGTTCGTCAAGTAACCACCAGCCTGCGCAGTGGTTGCAGCCATCAGCAAAGAGGCTGCGAGAATTGAAAATTGCTTCATTCTTCTGTTTAATTGGTAAAATCGGCGGCAAAAGTACAATTAATCTGCACAGCAACAAAATCTTTGTGCAAATAAATTGCATACAACCCGCCTTTTCGTGCAAAAATGTCTTCCACACTTGCCTTTTTAGGGGTTGGACAACACCATATTCCTCCTAAAAGTTTTTCAGACTACCCCATAAAGGAATGTTCCAACAACACGCCTCCTGCACCGCGCAACAACGCAACAGCAATGCGGTCATAACGCTACCACAGCACTACTATAACGCTTCCTCAACACTACTACAAATACCCAAAGAAGAAAGTTTAACGGCATAATCCTTGGCACATATAACCATAAATCGTACTTTTGTACTTGCATAAGGGAGGTCTCCGATTTCCGCAATCAAAGCACGAGCCGTTTTGCGAAAAAGCACGAGCCGTTCTCTGGAGATTTTCAAGCCACCCCATAATCAGAATACAAACAAACGTCATATATGGAAAAGAGTGATAGCGTCGTTATCATACCGACCTACAACGAAAAAGAAAATATTGAGAGCATCATCCGCGCCGTCCGCGGACTGGAAGCACACGATTTTGAAATACTTATCATTGACGACGGTTCGCCCGACGGCACTGCCGACATCGTCAAGCGGCTCATGGCTGGAGAGTTCAAAGACAAGTTGCACCTCGTTGAGCGCCAAGGCAAACTGGGCCTTGGAACGGCCTACATTGCCGGATTCAAATGGGCGCTGGAACATGGCTACGACTACATCTTCGAAATGGATGCCGACTTCAGCCACGACCCCAACGATTTGCCACGACTCTACAACGCTTGCGCGAAAGACGGCTACGACGTTGCCATCGGTTCCAGATACGTAAGCGGCGTAAACGTTGTCAACTGGCCTATGGGACGCGTGCTGATGAGCTATTATGCCTCAAAATATGTGCGCATCGTGACGGGTGTTCCCATCCACGACACCACGGCCGGATTCAAATGCTATCGCCGCAAAGTGCTTGAGACCATCGACCTCGATGCCATCCGCTTTAAGGGCTACGCCTTCCAGATTGAAATGAAGTTCACGGCCTATAAACTCGGATTCAAAATCAAGGAAGTGCCTGTTATCTTTGTCAACCGCCAGCTTGGAACGAGCAAAATGAGCGGAGGCATCTTTGGCGAAGCGCTCTTCGGCGTGGTACGCCTTCGCTGGGCGGCCATCTGCGGCAAAATCAAACCGAGAAAATAAAATCCCGGCTCTTCCTGTTTGAAATCATTTTTTCGAAAAAAGACCTGAACACAATAATATGAAAAAAGGTGGGGCTCAATACAGCTCCACCTTTACGCATATACTATATAAGGCGCATGCGGCACGGTGCATTGCATCAAAATGCTTGCCACCAAGCAAGCTTGAGAATCCACCAAGCAAACTTTGGAACCTCTAAGCGCACCATCCCCTGCCCTGCAACCAACCACGAGAACAACATGCAACGCAGACTACTGATTGACCATGTCATCATGGTGAACGAAGGACGCGAATTTAAAGGCGCGCTCCTCATCGAGAACGAACACATCGGACGAATATTCGAAGGTGATGTCGACTATTCAAGCATCGCCACAGATGCCATCATCGATGCAGAAGGATGCTACCTCATCCCTGGCGTTATGGACGAACACGTACATTTTCGCGATCCTGGACTGACTTACAAAGCCGACATGGAAAGCGAGAGCCGAGCCGCCGCAGCAGGCGGTGTCACCACCGTCTTCGACATGCCGAACACCAAACCGCAGACCACCACCACCGAAGCCTTGCGCGAGAAATTCTCCATCGCTGCAAAGAAATGCTGCATCAACTACGGATTCTTCTTGGGAGCCACAACCGACAACACCGATGCACTGCTTCATCTGAACCCGAGAAAGGTGGCAGGCGTGAAACTCTTCATGGGAGCCTCAACTGGAAACATGCTTGTCGATGACGACAAAGCGCTCCGCAAGATTTTCCAAGTGTCAAAAATGCCAGTCATGGTTCATTGTGAAGACAGCCAAATCATCAACGACAACATGAAGGCCTGCAAGGAAAAGAACGGGGAAGACCCAGACATCAAGTTTCATCCGCTCATCCGCTCCGAAGAAGCCTGCGTTGCATCAACAACGAAAGCCGTTGAACTGGCCAAAGAATACGGAACGCGCCTGCATGTGGCCCATATATCAACGGAACGCGAGTTGGCACTGTTCTCTCCAGAACATCCCAACATAACGGCCGAAATCTGCGTGCCACACCTGCTCTTCTGCGACGAAGACTACGCCCGCCTCGGAGCCCGCATCAAATGCAATCCGGCCGTCAAGACCAAAGCCGACCGCGAAGCCCTACGCAAAGCGCTGAACGACGGAACAGCCGCCACCATCGCCACCGACCATGCTCCACACGCCATCTATGAGAAAATCGGCGGTGCGGCCAAAGCGCTCTCCGGCATGCCGATGGTGCAATTTTCTCTCGTGTCTATGCTTGAATTGGTCGACAAGGGCATACTTCCAATGACGCGCCTCGTTGAACTCATGTGCCACGCCCCAGCCCGCCTCTTTAATGTCGAACTACGCGGCTTCTTGCGCGAAGGCTATAAAGCCGACCTCGTGTTGTTGCGCCCGCACGCTCCTTGGACGTTGACGCCCAACCGCATTGAGAGCAAGTGCAACTGGAGTCCGATGGAGGGACACGTCTTTAACTGGCGCGTTGAGAAGACCTATTGCAACGGTTTCCTGCTATACAACCAAGGCCGCATCACGAACGAGGCATTCCGCGGACAACCTGTGACCTTCGACCGATAACTCCCCATCTGACAAGCAAGCAGAAATCTCAAATCCATTCTCCCGAAAAGCCCACACCGGCAACCCCATAAGCCAAACCCACCCAACCAGCCATGCTCCACATCCAAGCATATACCATTACGGAACTCGCGCCCTACATCAACTGGATATACTTCTTCCACGCATGGGGCATGCCGCCGCGCTTCGCCACAGTGACACAAGTGCACGATTGTCCAGGGTGTCGTGGTGCCTGGCAGGCACAATTTCCGGAATCCGACCAGGCACAGGCCCGCGAGGGTATCAATCTCTATGCCGAAGCTCAACAGATGTTGAGAACGCTGTCATCAAAAAACTGCCGCATAAACAGCATCGTCGGATTGTTTCCAGCGTGGAGCGACGGCGACGACGTAATGGTGGCGGCAAACCCCGACGGCACGACACCGCGCCGCCTGTGTTTCCTGCGCCAGCAACAAGTCCTACAAAAAAACGCCCCATACCTCTGCCTGGCCGATTTTATCAGTCCACACCGCCCACCCTCCGACGCTGACATCCACGTTTTGCCCATCGGCAACGTCATCGGACTTTTTGCCACTGCCGCCGAAATCTCCATGGAACACCTTTATGACCATGACGACTTCAAACGCTTGTTGGTGCAAACGCTCTCCGACCGTCTGGCCGAAGCGGCGGCTGAGCGGCTCCATGAGCAAGTGAGGCAAACGCTTTGGGGATATGCCCCCAGCGAGCGTTTCTCCTGTCAAGAACTTTTCTCGGAGAAATACCAAGGGCGCCGGCCCGCCATCGGCTACCCCTCCATGCCCGACCAGAGTTTCATCTTCGACTTCGCCAAAATCCTCCCCTTGGAGCGCATCGGCATTACCCTCACGGAGAACGGCATGATGCAACCCCACGCCGCCGTTGCCGGACTGATGCTCGGACACCCAGCAACGCGCCATTTCAGCATCGGAACCATTGACGAGGCGCAACTTTGCGACTATGCAAAACGCCGCGGCCTGCTTCCCGATGATGTCAGACGCTATCTGGTTGGAAATCTCAAGGATATCTGATATTCCGTAAAACACCTACTTATATATATGACATCACCTATATATATAAGTAGGTGGTCAGAATTATTTTTACATTTGAAATGTTCTATCGGGATGCAGATACGCCACCTTGGGTGAAGGAGCAATGCGGGCATTGCGACTGAAAACAAGGTAAGTAGATGCGCCCGAGAGGACGTTTCAAATGTAAAAATAATGCTCTTGGCACATATATAAAAATAATTTTGACCACCTACTTATGATACTACGCATTCTCATCCCGCTCGTAGTCCTGCTAATGCTTCCCGCATGTGGCATCAACCGCCTGTGGTGGCACCGCCACGTCAAAGGATGGAAACGATGGCTTGTCTACACACCGTCGGCAACACTCTCGCTACTCCTAATCTTGACCGCCGCCAATGAGAGCTACTCCATGGCCGCCGACCACTGGAAAGGGCAACTGCTCTCCGTCACGCTCACATTTCTGGTGCCTCAGGCCCTGCTGGCCTTGCTGCTCGGGTTAGGACAAATGGCAAAACGCCGCGCACCGCGCATTTCCCATGCCATCAACATCGCGGCTGTCATCACCTCCCTACTCAGCCTCGCCGCCATGACCTATGGCATGACGGGCGGCTACCGGCACTTGGTTGTGAAACACTACACCTACACCGACCGCCGCATCCCCCCAGCCTTCAACGGCTACCGCATCGTCCAGTTGTCAGACCTCCATGTCGGCACCCTGCACGGACAGCCACAAGTGGTCCGCAACATTGTCGACAGCGTCAACGCGCAATGCCCCGACCTCATCGTCTTCACCGGCGACCTCGTGAACTACCATGCGGAGGAAATCTACGAATTCGAACCGATTCTTCGGCAGCTGAAAGCCAAAGACGGCGTCATCTCCATCATGGGCAACCACGACTACGCGCAATATTTCCGCTGGGAATCGCCCCTCGACAGTCTGGCCGACATCCGCCGCCTGCAAAACCGGCAACGCGCCATGAACTGGCATTTGCTGCTCAACGACAATCACATCATCCGGCGCGGCAACGACAGCATTGCCATCATCGGAGTGGAAAATGACGGGCGGCCGCCCTTCCCCGCTTTGGCCGACCTGCCACGTGCACAAAGGAATTTGAAAGACAACTGCTTCAAAATCCTCCTCTCGCACGACCCTTCCCACTGGCACCGCCAAGTCGTCCCCAACACCACCATTCCGCTAACCCTCTCAGGCCACACCCACGGCATGCAGTTTAAAATCGGCAACTTCTCCCCCGCCTCCTGGTTTTATAAAGAATGGGGCGGTGAATACACCGACCAAAATGGCCATACGCTCTACGTCAGCCTCGGCACAGGCGAAGTTCTGCTTCCTTTCCGACTGGGAGCCTGGCCTGAAATCAACGTCATTCAATTAAGCAATGGTGAAAAATAACTTGACGTCAACTTATCCTTTCACCATCACTAAGCAGGTGAGCAGATGCATGGAAAAACCAGATTATCTGAACACCCACTCACAAACCATCTCACGCCAATAACACACTTATGAAAATTCTATACAGAATCTACCAATTGTGCATCGCCCTCCCCCTGGGCTTGATTGCGACCGTCTTGACAGCTCTCGCCACCATCATCGGCTGCTTCATTGGCAGCGCACATTTCTGGGGCTACTACCCAGGCAAACTGTGGTCGGTCTTCATCTGCCGCATCCTCCTGCTCCCCATCAAGATTGAAGGACGCGAACACATCGACCGCCATCAGAGCTACGTTTTTGTAGCCAACCACCAAGGTCCGATGGACATCTTCCTCATCTACGGTTTCTTGGGCCGCAACTTCAAATGGATGATGAAGAAAGCCCTGCGCCGCATCTTCCTAGTTGGCTATGCCTGCGAGAGAGCCCACCACATCTTCGTCGACAAATCCGGTCCGAAGAAAATCCAGGAAACCATCGACAACGCCCGCAACACACTCCAGCACGGCACCTCCCTCGTGGTGTTCCCTGAAGGGTCGCGCACCTTCACTGGCCACATGGGCCTCTTCCGCAAAGGCGCCTTCCAGTTGGCCGACGAACTCCAGTTGCCCGTTGTCCCCATCACCATCGATGGCTCGTTCGACGTGCTGCCCCGCATGGCCGGCTTCAATTTCGTCAATTTCCACCGCATGCGCCTCGTCATCCACAAACCCATCATGCCGCAAGGCAAGGGCATTGCCGACATCAACCAGACCATGAAAGCCAGCTATGACACCATCATGGCCGACCTGCCCGAAAAATATCAGGGCTACGTGAAAAACAAAGACCAATAAGCCCCAAACCCCATTTTGAAGTTTTCCACGCCACCCAGCGCGAAAAACTGACCCTCTCCCCACGTGTATCTCACAAATAATTAGTAACTTTGCCGCGAAATCATCTCAAGAGATATGCAAATAAAGGAAGTCACCCAGACCCTTGAACGGTTTGCGCCTCTGCCGCTGCAGGAAAGCTACGATAATGCAGGCCTGCAGATTGGATTAACAGGAGCGCAAGAAGTGTCAGGGGTCTTATTGTGTTTAGACGTCACTGAAGACGTTGTCGACGAAGCTGAGCGCAAAGGCTGCAACATGATTGTGGCACACCATCCGCTTCTGTTTCGCGGTGTGAAATGCGTAGACGGACGCACGCAGGTGACGCGTTGCATGCAGCGTGCCATCCAGAAAAACATTGCCATCTATGCCGCCCACACCAACCTCGACAATGCCCCCGCAGGCGTGAATTTCCGCATTGCAGAGAAGCTCAACCTGCAAGACACAAAGTTTCTGCAACCGCTGCCAGATGGACGAGGCGGAAGCGGAATCATCGGCAACCTGCCAAAGGAATGCCAAGCGATGGACTTCCTTAAAGAGGTGAAAGAAATATTCGGTGTTGAATGCCTGATGCACAACAATGGGCCTCAACGTCCCGTCAAACGCATCGCCTTGTGCGGCGGTGCCGGAGACTTTCTCATCGACGAAGCCATTGAAGCCAGAGCCGACGTTTTCCTCACCGGAGAAATGGGCTACCACCGTTATTTCGGGCACGAAAGCGAAATTTGGATAGGCGTTTTGGGACACTACCAAAGCGAACAGTACACCATACAGCTCCTGCGCGACATCCTCTCGCAAAGCCTCCCTTCCCTGCCGCTATTCCTGACGGAGGTGAACACCAATCCGATTCAATACCTATAGGGCAAGCCCCAAGAAAGGCGACTCCGCTTAAAGCCCTTGGCACGCCCCACAAAGATTTTTAAAAGAAACACATATAAATAAGCATTTATCATTATGGCTAAGAAAGACGTTGCAGACATGTCTGTTGAACAGAAGCTGAAGAACCTCTATCAGTTGCAGACAATGCTTTCAGAAATTGACAAAATCAAAACGCTTCGCGGCGAACTTCCTTTGGAAGTAAGCGACCTTAAAGACGAGATTGAGGGTTTGACCACGCGTCTGAAGAAATACGACGACGACATCGTAGCGCTCAACCAAGACATTGAGGCCAAGAAAAACAAAATCGATGAAGCACAGGCTGCAATCACGCGCTATAAAGGCCAGCTCAACGATGTGAAAAACAACCGCGAGTACGACACGCTCTCGAAAGAAATCGAATTCCAGACGCTCGAAGTTGAATTGCTCAACAAGAGAATCGGCGAAGCACAAAAGGCCATCGCTGGTAAGGAAAACGACATTGCCAACTGCAAGAACAAACTGGAAGAGCGCCGCGCTGACCTCGGCGTGAAGGAATCAGAGCTCGATGAGATCACCGCCGAAACCAAGGCCGAAGAAGAACGCCTGCGCGAAAAAGCACAGACGCTGGAGCTCGCCATCGAACCGCGCTTGCTTTCTGCCTTCAAGCGCATCCGCAATAACTCACACAATGGTTTGGGCATCGTTTACGTAGAACGCGGTGCCTGCGGTGGCTGCTTCAACAAGATTCCGCCACAGCGCCAGCTCGACATCCGCATGCGCAAGAAAATCATCGTTTGCGAATACTGCGGACGCATCATGATCGACCCTGAATTGGCCGGCGTGAAAATCGAAACGACCGAAACTGAAAAGCCAAAACGCCGCACCCGCAAACTCGCCAAGTAATGGTGAGCAGGAGCGCAAAGCAATTACATGAAAGGTGTCCAAGGATAAATTGGACACCTTTTATGTTTAGTGATGGTAAAAATCCCCTCTACACCACATCAAAATAAAAACGCCGCCCCACCCTGTCGGTTTACATCAAGATATGAAACTCCAACTCATCGTTGTCGGCAAAACAACCAGCGCCCCCTTGCAAGGCATGATTTCCGACTACACTTCAAGACTCAAGCACTACATTCCCTTCGAAATGGAAGTCATCCCGGAACTCAAAAACACCAAGGCGCTGACTCCCGAACAGCAAAAAACCAAAGAAGGAGAAGCCATACGCAAACTTCTGAAAGACGGTGACCACCTCGTTCTGCTCGACGAAGGTGGCCGCGAATTTCGCTCCATTGAATATGCCAAATATCTGCAACAACGCATGGCATCCGGCGCCCGCCGCCTGGTCTTTGTCGTTGGCGGCCCCTATGGTTTTTCTCCGGAAATCTACGCGCTGGCCAAAGAAAAGATTTCGCTCTCCAAAATGACGTTCTCCCATCAGATGGTCCGCCTCTTCTTCGTGGAGCAATGCTATCGCGCCATGACCATCCTCAAAGGCGAACCCTACCACCATGAATAGCCGCCGCCGTTTCCGCATGGCCCTGCTGCCAGTCGTACTGGTGTGCCTTCCGCTGCCAGTTTCCTTCGCCATGCACCGTTCCAAGTTCCCCGCCGCCGACACCACAAGTCCGTCAGCCCGCCCAACGACGGAAGGCGGAAAAACACAGACGTTCCGCGTCATGACCTACAACGTGGAAAACCTCTTCGACACCCTCCACGATGCCGGCTTCAACGATGAGGAATTTCTCCCCAGTTCCAACCGCCGCTGGAACAGTCCGCGCTACTGGGGCAAACAGCAAAAACTGGCTCGCACCATTGCCGCTGCAGGTGGTGCCGTCCCCGTTGACCTCGTGGCACTGTGTGAAGTTGAAAACGACACAGTGGTCAACCACCTGTGCCGCCGAACAATCCTGCGCCGACTGGACTACGCCTATCTCGTGACGCAAAGTAAAGACGCGCGCGGCATTGACGTGGCACTGCTCTATCAGCCTTTCCGCTTCCGCCTTCTCCATGCCGAAAGCCTGCGCATTCCTTTTGATGCCAGCTACGGCCGCCCAACGCGCGACATCCTGCACGTTGCCGGAATGCTGCAAACGGGCGACACGCTTGATGTTTTCGTCTGCCATCTGCCAAGCCGTCGGGGCAGCAACAAAAGCACGCGCAATTTCCGATATACGACGGCACGCACCTTGCGGCATAAAATCGACAGTGTTTCAAACTGCCGGCAAAACCCGCTCCTCATAGCCCTTGGCGACTTCAACGACGAACACACCGACATCAGTATCAGCAAGATGCTTAACGCACACCCATACACCGGCCAGACAGCGGAGATAGTCTCTCCGGAAACCTCGCCAGGCACGCAGCAACTCTATGTCCTGTCGGCCAACCTCCGGGCGAACCCCGACATCAGAGGCACCTATAAATACCAAGGACGTTGGAACCAGCTCGACCATATCATCGTCAACAGCCAACTGCTTTGCCCTTCCTCGCGCCTCCACACGACGCCTGCACGCTGCCGAATCTTTGCCCCACCCTTCCTGACGGAGCCCGACAAGAGCGACGGCGGCGTCAAGCCGTTCCGCACCTACCTCGGACCGATTTACCACGGCGGCTTCAGCGACCATTTTCCTCTCGTTGCCGACTTTCTGATGCAATAAGCCATGCGCCACACAGCGCCCCCTCAAACCACGCCACAAAATTCATGGCCGTAGACAAGATTTGCCGTATTCCACGGGCAAAGCTTGCTCATTCCATACAAATTCCTTACCTTTGCAGCCGAATTAAGTAATGGTACCACCATTACCCAAAAGCTTGTTTAGCCCAAACGCGGCCGCGTGATTGCCGAGAGGGCTAAACCGAGTGCTTGACAAACCTCGTAAAAAACAAGATAAAATGACAAAACGCTTCACTATGAGCCTCCCCTACATGCTGATGGGAGTGCTCTTCTGTGTCTGCTTAATTGCAGCCAACTTGCTCGAGACAAAGCAAGTGACGTTCGGTCCGCTGGAAATGACAGCCGGACTGATTGTGTTTCCCGTTTCTTACATCATCAACGACTGCATGGTTGAAGTGTGGGGTTATCGCCGCGCACGCTTCATCATTTGGCTCGGCTTCATGATGAACTTCCTCTTCGTGTTGTTCGGTATGCTGGCCGACCTGCTCCCCGCCGCCCCCTACTGGACTGGCGAAGAAGGGTTTCATGCCATTTTCGGCCTTGCCCCGCGCATTGCCGGAGCCTCATTTTTGGCTTTCCTGGTCGGTTCGTTCTTGAATGCCTACGTGATGAGCCGCATGAAATTGTGGAGCAACGGACGCAACTTTTCCCTGCGTGCCATCGCTTCAACCATTGTAGGTGAATCCGCCGACTCGCTCGTTTTCTTCCCCTTGGCCTTAGGCGGCGTTGTGCCCTGGGAAATCTTGCCGGCCATGATGATTTCGCAAGTCATTCTCAAAACGGTCTATGAAATCATCGCCCTTCCCATCACCATACGCGTCGTGAAATTCGTGAAACGCATCGAAGGACAAGACACCTACGACAAGGGCATCTCTTACAATGTCTGGAAACTTTCCGATATGTAAGTTTCTGCCCCAATCCCCCCAAACACACACAACATCCTTTGAGGCCTCTTCCACAGCGCCTCCCCATCCGAAACAATGCAACACCTCGACAACAAGCGCGCCCTCGTTGTTTTCAGCGGAGGGCAAGACTCCACCACCTGCCTCTTTTGGGCAAAAGCCCACTTCGAAGAAGTCTGGGCTCTCAGTTTCACCTACGGACAGAAACACGTACACGAAGTTGACCTCGCACGCCAAATAGCCCAAGATGCCAACGTACACTTCGACTGCATGGACGCCAGTTTCATCAGCCAATTGGCCACTTCTTGTTCGCTCACCGACACCAGCATCGTCATGGACAGCGAAAAACCCGCTGCAGGTCCTCCCAACACCTTCGTGCCAGGCCGCAATCTTTTCTTCCTAAGCATCGCCGCCGTCTACGCCCATGAGCGCGGCATCCGCCATCTCGTGACTGGCGTTTCGCAAACAGACTTCTCGGGCTACCCCGACTGCCGCGACAATTTCATCCGCAGCCTCAACGTGACGCTCAACGAAGCAATGGACATGCAATATGTCATCCACACGCCGCTAATGTGGATCGACAAATGCCAAACATGGGCATTGGCCGACCGCCTCGGCGTGTTGCAACTGATACGCGAAAAAACGCTCACCTGCTACAACGGCATACAAGGTGACGGATGCGGGCACTGCCCGGCCTGCAAACTGCGCCGCGAGGGACTGGAACGCTATCTTTCTCTCTCCGAAGAAGAAAAAAGAAATCTTCTGCCGTCGTTTCTGATGGCAGGCATACAATAAGTAATGTTGAAAAAATAACTTCCGCAATTTTGCCGTTGGCAAGTAATATTTTATTTCCTCCCCTGCCTTTTCGGCTCTTTTCGAACTTATTCTCAGTCACAATGCTCGCATTGCTCCTTCGAATAAGCTCAAAAATAGCTCAAAAATGCAGGTGCAAAATTGAGGAACTTATTCTTTCAACATTACTAAACTGGTTGTTCTGAAATCATCATCCAACGAAGCAACCGCTTCTCCCAACCGTTTTTTCTCAGAACGCCACGACCATCAACAATCACCCCATCATGAACAGAGAATCCGACAACCTCCAAGCCTTAGGCAAGGCTACGAAATACCGCGACGACTACGCCCCAGAAGTCCTCGAGAGCTTTGAGAACAAACACCCAGGCAACGACTATTGGGTGCGCTTCAACTGCCCTGAGTTCACCAGCCTCTGCCCCATCACAGGGCAGCCCGACTTTGCCGAAATACGCATCAACTATCTCCCCGACCATAAAATGGTGGAAAGCAAGAGCCTGAAGCTCTACTTGTTCAGCTTCAGAAACCACGGCGACTTCCACGAAGATTGTGTCAACATCATCATGAAGGACCTCATCAAACTGATGGACCCAAAATACATCGAAGTGACGGGAATTTTCACACCGCGAGGCGGCATCAGCATCTACCCCTACGCCAACTACGGACGACCGGGAACAAAATACGAAAAAATGGCCGAGTTCCGCCTTCTTCATCACGACCTTCACGCATAACGCGACGCCAAACAACCATCCTTCAAGCGGTGTCTTGTTTCATAATCCACTACTACGGACAAAGAATATGAAACAAGACACCGCTTGCTTTTGTCTGTGTTTTACTCCCCCAAGAATTTACATCTGGCCAACCTCTATCTCAAAGCCAGAGAAATGACTCAGCGAAAAAAGAGATGTCGCACATCGCCACATCAAGGGCCGTATTTCCCCCTCTCCCCATCATTGCCAATTCAATCCCTATACTTTTTGGCGAACGCCGTCCTGCGTTCGATCGTGTCTCGCCCTGCGTTCGATCGTGCCTCATCCCACGTTCACTCGTGCCCCGTCCCGCGTTCGCCAAAAAGTATAGGGGGCGGATTGACTTTCAAGAGTTCCGACATTCTGAGTCGGGAGATTTCCAAAGGAAAATGCGACAGAGAGATTATGAGCAAAAGCAGCAAAATGACGGGGATATGAAATTTTTATTGGAAATAATTTGGCAGTTTAATCAAAACTCTATACATTTGCAACATCAACAATTAGAATTGTACATTAGCAATGAAAAAGAATTTGTCAAATATGAACCTTTTCTGGTGGCTTAACTTACTACTTCCAAAGTCGTGAGTTACTTTTTCATGTACCCCTAACTGAACATTCCATTTTGAAAAAAATAATCTTAGGCGGTCTGTCGTAGCTTGCGACAGACCGCCTTTTTTGTATCCCTACGCTTCAGCGCAAGCGAAGCACTGGTCTCCAGCAAACAAACCCATTACTAACATAACCCCAATAAGAAAATGAAAACGACAAGCAATTACCAAGTAAATGAAGAAGGTTATTTCGGCAACTACGGCGGTGCCTACATCCCAGAAATCCTGCGTCCGTGCATTGAAGCCCTGCGCAAATGCTACCGGGAAGTGATTGAGAGCGAGAATTTTCGCAAAGAATTCGACGTGTTGCTGCGCGACTATGTCGGCCGCCCCTCGCCGCTCTATCTCTCTGAGGCGCTGAGTCAACTGCACGGCTGCAAAATCTATCTGAAACGAGAGGACCTCAACCATACGGGAGCACACAAAATCAACAATGCCATCGGGCAGATTCTGCTGGCCAAACACATGGGGAAACGCCGCATCATCGCTGAGACCGGTGCTGGGCAGCACGGCGTTGCAACGGCCACGGTGTGCGCCCTGATGAAGATGCCGTGCACGATTTATATGGGGGCAACCGACGTGGCACGCCAACGTCCGAACGTGGAGAAGATGCGATTGCTCGGCGCCAAGGTGGTGGCTGTTGAGAGCGGAAACAAGACCCTCAAAGACGCTGTCAACGAAGCCTTGCAAGACTGGTGTTCTCATCCCGAAGAGACTTTTTATCTGCTCGGCTCTGCCGTGGGACCACACCCCTACCCCGACCTCGTGACACGCCTGCAGAGCGTGATCAGCAAGGAAATCCGTGCACAACTGCTGGAAAAAGAAGGTCGCGAAGTGCCTGATTATCTGGTGGCCTGCATCGGCGGCGGTTCGAATGCCGGCGGCACATTCTTCCATTTCCTGGAGGAACCCAACGTAAAATTCATCTTGGCAGAAGGCGGCGGATTGGGTGCAGAGACGAAGGAAACGGCCGCCACATTGACCATCGGGACCGAAGGCGTGCTGCATGGTTCACGCTCGCTCGTCATCCAAGACGAGTACGGAAATGTGTCAGAGCCTTATTCCATCTCTGCCGGACTGGACTATCCAGGCATCGGTCCGCTCCACGCCACGCTGGTGAAAACGGGACGTGCGCAGGCATTGGCCATCACTGACCACGAAGCATTGGCCGCCGCCTACGAGCTCAACCGCCTCGACGGCATTTTGCCAGCCTTGGAGTCGGCACACGCTTTGGGAGCGCTCCACCGCCTGAAATTCAAACCCTCTGACATCGTTGTACTGACGGTTTCCGGCCGCGGCGACAAAGACATCGACACCTATCTGAAACATGCTGGAGAGTTTGCCACAGAAAACGGAATGCAGTAAGGGCGCTGAAAGTGCTCTCAAAAAGCCCCCGAAAACAAAACGCTCCAAAGAGAAACTGCGTGGTTCTCTTTGGAGCGTTTGCTTCTTTTGAGAGGGCAAAGCAGAGAGGCCGAAAAAAGAATTGGAGAGACATTGGGATTTTGGGAATGCCAGTCCCCGAGTAAAAGACTCTACCTATGTGACCGACGACTAATACTATAAACTGCAAAAAACAGGGCACAAATATATAACTTTCGACCCTTCAAAATTGTTCAAGTTATTTTTTTACCATTACTAAATTACTTAACTTTGCAGCTTGTAAGAACAAACCACATGAAGACAATCGCAATCATCAACGCCATGCACAAGGAGCATGAGCAACTTGCGGCTCTGCTCTCAGATGCCAGCACTATAAAAGAAGGCCGTTTCACTTTCGTGGAAGGTGTTTTCAACGGCCGCAAAATCGTTTTGATGGAGAGCGGCATCGGCAAAGTGAATGCCGCTGTCGGCGCCGTGGAACTGATCCACCGCTATTGCCCCGACGCCCTGATCAATACGGGCGTTGCTGGAGGGATTGACAATTGCCTGAAGGTGATGGACGTCGTGGCCGGAGAACGCGTGGCCTACCATGACGTGGACTGCGGACCGGAGTCTGAACTCGGACAGGTGCAAGGACTGCCACTCTATTATGAGGCCGACACGCAACTCTTTCAGGCGGCCATGAGCATCCAGCCGAAGGAAACGACGATTCACGGCGGACTTATCTGCAGCGGCGACCAGTTTATCACCAGCCGCCCGCAATTGCAGAAAATCAAAGAACGCTACCCCGACGGTCTGGCGGTTGACATGGAAAGCGGCGCACTCGCACAGGTGTGTTTCCTCTATCAGGTGCCATTCTTGAGCTTCCGCATCATCAGCGACACGCCGGGAGCCGACCAACACTTCGACCAATATCTCAATTTCTGGGACACCATGGCCGACCGTTCTTTCGGCGTGACGGAGGCGCTGCTGAAGGCCATCACAAAATAACTAAGTAATGGTGCCACCATTACTAATTAAACCACAAGATATGAAAAAGATTCCAAGTTTCACCATAGACCACATCAAACTCAACCGCGGCATCTACGTGAGCCGCAAGGACGAAATCGGCGGCGAGACCGTCACGACTTTCGACATACGTATGAAACTCCCTAACCGCGAGCCGGTGCTCGGACAAGGAGCCATCCACACCATCGAACATCTTGCCGCCACTTTCCTGCGCAACCATCCAGTATGGAAAGACCGCATCGTTTATTGGGGACCTATGGGCTGCCTAACGGGCAACTATCTGCTGGTGAAGGGCGACCTGACGAGCAAGGACATCCTGCCCCTGATGAAGGAGACGTTTGAGTTCGTGGCCAACTTTGAAGGCGAAGTGCCGGGAACCACGGCACGCGACTGCGGCACCTATCTGCTACACGACCTGCCGATGGCCCGCTACGAGGCCAGAAAATATGTGGAGGAAACGCTTAACCTGGCCACAGAAGAAAACCTCGTTTATCCGGAATAAATGGTTGGCCTGCAATTTAAGCTCTACACTTATACGCCTGAAATTCATGACACCACAACCTGATACGGTGCACACATAAAAATCCCCGGCTTCATCACGAAATGAAGTCGGGGATTTTGTGTAATGCGGATTCTGAATAAAATCGTACAATAGAAAGGCGACGAAATGTTTGAATTTTGGTCTTTAGATTGGTACATTGAGTTAAATATTGTATCAATCGGGGGGGGTAAAATAATGTTACTACATTTGCAGTATTATATTTGTTTATCAATATTATATTAAAAGTTGCGCCCGACACGTACTAGGGAAAGAAAAATGAAAAAACAACTAAAAAAAATGATGGCAAAACAAATCAAAGACAGACTCCAGTTCTTAATCATGGCCTTCTGCTTAGTAATCGGCGGCATCACACTAGCCTCATGTGGAGACGACGATGACGACAATCTTACAAAAGACGATTCTACAAAAAACGATTCTACAAAAGTAGATTCTACAAAAGTAGATGGAACTCACACCAGCAAATTGTCCATGGACGACCTCGTTGGAACATGGAAAATCACGCACATGAAAAGCGTGGAATACAACGGGAAAGGAGAGATAAAAGACGAGAGAGACGAGAGTTGGGAAGACGAGAAAGACTACATCGTGTTCTACCCCGACGGAAGAGTCTGCTACTACGAGTACAGCGAGGATGAATACGGTTCTGACGGTGAATGGCATGAGGACGGAAAGACCAAACTCATCATCGAAAATGGCCGTCCGATGTTCTTCGGCGGAGACTTCTCGGACCCGAAGATACTCTCACTCTCCGGCAATGAAATGACCTTCCAATGGACGTTCAAGGACTACGACAGGGTCGAAAAGAACATTGCGAAGCTGCGCCGCGAGTCCAAACGCACCGATGTCCTTATTATCGGGAAAGATGATTAAGGCGAAAAGGCCGCGTAAGGAAAAGTAGAAAACGATTTTATATTGCGCCCTGAAAAGTTTTTCTTTCTTTTCAGGGCGCGTTTTTTGTGTCCGTTCGAGATTCGCCCCGCCGCTGCGAGCCTGCGGGAGAGGAGGGGGGGCGACAACCCGTCAGCCCCTCTTCGGACTCGATGACATCTTGGTAGGTTATCTTGGGGCAGCGGAAGAGCCGCGCTTCTCAATTGTTTTTTAGCACTTTCTTATCCCGAACTGGGGTATGGAAGAACATGCCTAAATATGATAAGTAGGTGTTCAGAATTAGTTTATAGACAGGTTATCCCCTGCATGGATTCTATAAAATAATTTTGAATACCTACTTAAGGAAATTTTTCTGATTATCCACCCATATCTCAAGAATAAGGCGCTTTGCAGTTCAGCCTCTTAACTACAGAGTTTGCGATAGGCCGCCGCATAGCAGCAGATGATGACAAAGCAGATGAGCGGAATGACGAACGAAAGCGCCATGTTGTGGCTGTAATCGGCAATGGCTCCCATGATGACGGGGGCAACGGCACCGCCAACGATGCACATGATGAGCAGGGAGGAGGCGGTCTTCGTATGTTCGCCCAAACCACGGATGGCGAGCGCGAAAATGGTGGGGAACATGATGCTCTCGCAAAGGAAGCAGAGGAAGAAGAAATAGAATCCCGTGCGACCGGCAACGAGCATGATGACGAGCATGGAGAGCGATGCGCCAACACCGAAATAGGCCAGAAGGCGCTCAGGTGAAAGGTATTTCATGAGGTAGCTACCCACCATTCGTCCCGCCATGAAAAGCCCCATGCCGAGCAGTCCGAGCCACATCGCGGCTTCTTCTTTCGGAACACCCGCACTCTCATCGGCATAATTGATGAAAAAACTGTTGATGCCGGTTTGGGCGGCCACGTAACAGAACAGGGCCGTGAGACCGAAGAGGAAATGGGGATGGCTGAAAAGACGGGTGCGGCGAGCACGCTGTTGCAACGCATCGTCGCCCTGCTCGCTGCTCTCGATTTCCGGCAGAGGCAGACGCAGAAAAACGAAGAACACCAAAAGCACCACAACGCCGATAACGGCATAGGGCAAGGCGATATTGCTGTTGTCGCCAAGCACGCAAAGTCCGCCAACAAGCGGTCCGAGAATCCATCCAAGCCCGTTGAACGACTGGGAAATGTTGATACGGCGCTCTGCACTGTCGGAAGGGCCGAGCACGGTGACGTAGGGATTGGCTGCCGTTTCCAAACAGGTGAGCCCGCAACCGATGATGAACAGCGAGAGCAGGAAAAACTCAAAGGAATTGATGTAGCTGCCAGGAATGAACATGAGGGCACCGATGCCATAAAGCAAGAGGCCGGTGGAAACGCCCGTGCGGTAGCCGAAACGGCGGATGATGCGGCCCGCAGGCAGCGCCATGATGAAATATCCACCGTAAACCACTGCCTGCACGAGGGCGGAACGGGTTTTGTTCATCGTGAAGGCATCCTGGAAATGCTTGTTGAGCACGTCAAGTATGCTGTGGGCAAAGCCCCACAGAAAGAACAAGGTGGTGACGAGAATGAACGGCACCAGATAATTCACGCCATTGTCGGCCTGAAAGAGTTTCAACTTTTTCATACGCGCTCGTGCTTCAATCAAGATAACGATGGGTCAGTCCTTCAAAAAACTCGATGCGGCGGTCGCGCAAGAATGGCCACCAGCGACGCACATTGTCGCTGCGGCGCATGTCAACGTCGACCACAACATTCACTTCCTCGTCCTTCGGTGCGCGATAGAGCATTTCGCCCTGCGGACCTGCCACAAAACTGCTGCCCCAGAACTGGATGCCGCGCGTGAGGTGGGAAGGGTCGTCCTCGTGCCCGGTGCGGTTTACGGCGATGACGGGCAAACCATTGGCCACGGCATGGCCGCGCTGCACGGTTGTCCATGCTTCGCGCTGCCGGTCCTGCTCTTCTGGATGGTCGCTGCTTTCATAGCCGATGGCCGTTGGATAAATGAGCAATTCGGCACCGGAAAGCGCCATGAGACGGGCTCCCTCTGGATACCACTGATCCCAACACACCTGCACGCCGAGGCGACCGACGCTGGTGTCAATCGGATGGAAACCGAGGTCGCCAGGAGTGAAATAGAATTTTTCGTAATAGGCAGGGTCATCGGGGATGTGCATCTTGCGGTATTTTCCCGCAATGGTGCCGTCGGCCTCAAACACCACTGCCGTGTTGTGATAGATCCCGGCGGCACGGCGTTCGAAGAGCGACGTGACAAGCACCACGTGGTGCTTCTTGGCCAACGCTCCGAAGAACTCGGTTGAAGGTCCAGGAATGGGTTCTGCCAAATCGAAATTGTCTACGCTTTCAACCTGGCAGAAATAGGGAGAATTGTGTAATTCCTGCAACACCACCAACTGTGCACCGTGCTCTGCCACATCGGCAATATTGCGGGCTAACTTTTGCTTGTTGGCTTCCACATCGGCAGAACACGTCTGCTGAATGATACCAACCTTGAGAATATCTGTATGTTTCATGATATCTATAATATATATAACTTGAGGAAGGAACTTCCCTTTCAAAACTACTTCACCACCCCTTTCGGATATTGCATCGTTGCACAATGCAACGAGCCGTGCTGACGAATCAGCGGACGACAGTCAATGCCCACGAGGTCGGCCTTCTGGAAAGCACGCTGCAGTGCCTGGCGCGTGGCCTCGTCTTTTTCTGGCTGCGCATAAGTGGGGTAAAGCACGGCCGTGTTCATGATGAGGAAGTTGGCATAAGTGGCGGGAAGGCGCAGCCCGTCTTCGTCATAAATGGCATCGGGCAGCGGCACGGGGATGAGGCGGAAGGACGCCCCGCTCTGTGTGCGGAAAGCCTGCAACTCCTCTTCCATCTTCTTCAGTTCCTCGTAATGTGGGTCTTCGGTGTCGTCACACGAGACATAGACAATGGTATCGTCTGGGCAAAGGCGTGCCAGGGTGTCGACATGAGCGTCAGTGTCGTCGCCAGAGAGTTCGCCGTGGTTCAGCCACAAGATTTTCTCCACTCCCAGGTCGGTCTTCAAACGCTGCTCGATGTCTTCCTTCGTCATGGAGGCATTACGGTTGTCGTTGAGCAAGCAGCGCGACGTTGTCAAGAGCAGTCCCTGCCCGTCGCTTTCAATGCTGCCGCCTTCAAGTTCAAAGTCAAGGCAGTCCTTATATTCTCCGCCAACAATTCCTTCCTCAAAGAGGTGGCGGTTGATGGCGTTGTCGAGCGACGCTTCAAACTTGCCGCCCCAACCATTGAAACGATAGTCGAGCAGTTCGGGATTTTTCTCCCCGATGACGGTGATGAAAGCATGGTCGCGCGCCCAGGTGTCGTTGGTGGGGCAGGCAACGTAGGTGATGTTTTCCGTGGCGCGTCGTGGCAGGCGTTCTTCGAGAAGCGATTTGACAGACGCGACATCGGGCGCAACGATGATGAGTTTTTCGCGCGTGGCAATTTCAAAAGCCATGCGCACGTAACACACCGTCACATCCTGCAACATATAGGCCCAGTCTGTTTTTTCATGCGGCCACGTGAGCTGAACGGCGCTCTGCGGAAACCATTCGGCGGGCATAACGCGGCGCATTTTTTTCTGAACTTTTCCGCCGTCGTTGCCGCCGAGAAACATGTCGAGATTGAGGTCGGCACGCGATTGCGCGGGAGGTAAAGAGAAGAGTCCCATGAGTTATTTCAGTGGAAGTGTTTTGATTTTCTGTAAATAATGAACGAAAGCATCGGTCGTTGCCGGCATCTGCACAGAGGTGATTTTCTGCGAAGAGGGGAAGAACGAAGGGTCATAGCCGTCACCGCCGTTGACGATGAACTCGTCGGCAACGAGCACCACTGGCGTGTCGTCGGCAATGTAACGATGGGCACCGTCGGGACCGTAATAGCTGAGCGACTGTACGTGGCGACCCTGGTTGAGCATCACATCGAGCCAGCCGGTTTGCAACCATCCGTAACGCTGATTGTGCAAGCCAAATTCCACGAGCTCGCGCAACTGACGGCCCGTCATGCGGAAGGCACACAGGGGATTGGAGAAGGGCAACACCTCTCCCACGTCGAGCACACTGACGGGGCCCTTGGTGAAGCCGGCACGGATGCTACCAAAATGGCTTGCACCGATGACGATGGCGCTGTCGGGCAAAGAGGCGGAACTGCGATAGGCTTCGGCATAAGCGCGGCAGACGATGGCCCCGACAACGGTTTGCTGGTGCTTGTGGTCGCGATCGTGTTCCAGGGTCTGCGGTGCCGTGGCGAGCTGCATACCGAGCGATGCCCCACCCTGCGTTTTGGTATGGGTGAGCAGCGAATCAATCTGCGATTGCAGGCGACGCTGCGGAGCACCGAGCGCGGCGTTGGGATTGACGGGGCAGAGTTCCACCTCGACCTTCTTCACCTTGCGCTTTTTGAGATTGATGGTTGCCTTCAGCACACTGATGTATTCGCCGTGCCATTTGCCTTGCACGATGGGATAATGGCACGCATTGATGGTGCCACACACTGGCTGATGACTATGGGCCGAGAGAATGCCGTTCCATGTGGAATCGTCGAGAAGCTGCAAATTCGCAGCGTCCTTGTCGTCCCAAGCGGGCTGTCCGTCGCTCATCCGCGAACCGATGTGGGTGAGCAACAGACGAAGATCGGCATTGCCGACGGTGGAAGAATAGCCCGGAAGACGTTTCACGCTGTCGAGCACGGCGGTGTACCGACCATCGAATGTCAGTCCCGCAATTTTCGACTTGCTGGTCTGCGAGGGCGTTGACGACGCCAGCAGTCCGACGAAGCCGACCTTCACGCTCTTACCTTTTCCGATGGGGATTTCCGCACTGGCAAAGGGCTGTGCGAAGGCGGGAATCTCCCCTGAGGCGTTGCGCACGTTGGCACAGACATAGGAGAGGTCCCATCCCGCAGGACGGAGCGGAGCACCCTGCCATTTCCGGGCAAGGGCTTTCTGGCCGTCGTCAAACTCATGGTTGCCGAGGGCCGAGAGGCGGATGCCTAAATCGTTGTAAAACACAGGGAGCAACACGCCCTTCGTGGCGGCATAGAAGAAACTACCGCCGAAATTGTCGCCCGCAGCAACGGTCACGTTGTAGGGATAAACGCTTTTGAGGGAGTCGAGCGTCTGCCAAACGGCAGGGGCCCCAGGGATGTTCTTATAATCGTTGCGGACGAAACCGCCATGAAAATCGTTGAGCGAGAAGACCGCCACAGTCACGTCGCCTTTTCCCTTGCGGCTTTTGGCTTCCAACGGCAGCGGAGATGTCGCCAATATGGCTGCACTCAACAATATGATTTTGTCAAACTTCATAATTACGGAATTGATGGTTTGATGCGAAGAATAAGTAATGGTGAAAGAATAAGTTGGGCAATTTTGACCTGTATTTTTGTTGGTTTTGGAATTTGGAAGAGGGAGCATAGCGGGCTATGTGACCGATGACAAATACCAAAAACGGCAAAAAGACAGGACATAAGATATAACTCCTTATTCCTCAAAATTGCACAAGTTATTTTTTACCATTACGTAATGGGGTTCAGAGATTAAAAGTGTGTTCTGAACCCTCTTTTCCGGGAAAATTCAGAACACACCCAGAATGATTGCGGAATGAACGCGCACCGCCCCGTTTTCTCAAGAACGGCTGACCTGCAATCCCGTCTCGGATATTTTCATTTCCACGAAACGGGCATTGGGCGAAAGCGGATGACTGGTCAGTTCCTCACGTATGCGCAAAGCGGCAACGGGGTCTTTGGCCACCATATACATAAAGCCTCCCCCACCCGCTCCTGGCAGTTTGTAGCCAAGACAATAATCGTCAATGCGCTGGCAGAGGGCTTCGATGACGGGCGGATTGGTGCCCGAATCGAGCGCCTTGTTCTGATTCCATGTTCTTCTGACGAGATGTCCGTAGCGATTGAAATCGTTGAGTTGCAATGCCTCATACATATCCATGGCATGGCGTTTCATGTCGCCGAGCAAAGCCAGATGGCGCGTATTGTTGAGGAACATGCCCCGCACAATTTCTGCCAGGATATGTTTGGCCGTACGGGTCACGCCAGTGTAATAGAGCAAATGGCAGGGTTTGAGTTCTGGATCGGAGAACATAGAATCGGGCATCCATCTCGCCGTGGCGTTCTGGTCGAAGCCAGGCACGGTCTGGAGCAATTTGACACCGTTCAACACGCCGCCATACTGGTCCTGCCAACCGCCTCCAGTGGTGAGCATCTGCTCGAGCACGAGGGTACGATAGCAGATTTCATTCTTGTCCCATCCGAGTCCGCAGAAATCGCTCAAGGCGCCCAATACAGTGGCGGCCAGGATGCTGCTCGTGCCGAGCCCCGACCCTGCGGGAATGGCGGAGAGCAAGGTGATTTCGATGCCGCAGCCAAAGGCTTCCAACTGCTGACGGAGGGAGGTATAGGTCTCTGCGCCAAACCCTGGAAGGAATCCAGCCAGACTCAGGGCGGCCTTCGGGATGGAGAATGGCGAACCGACCTTGTCGTATTGCTTCAGTTCTTCAAACGTCTCGATGCGTTCCATGGCCCCAAGGTCGATGGAGCGGCAAATCACGATGGGCTCACTGCTAGGTTTCACATAGACCTGAAGCGGCGGCTGGCCGTTCATCTCGATGGCGATGTTCACAACGTTGCCGCCAAAGAGCAGCGAATATGGCGGTGTGTCGGTCCAACCTCCTGCCAGGTCAATGCGAGCCGCACTGCGGGCCCACACGATTTGGTCGGCACAGGTGGTCATGCGGGGCTGGCATTTATGACGTAAGGCTTCGGCCGTGATGCCCTCGCGCAAAAGGGAGAAAGCCTTTGCCTCCTCGGCCTTCGACTGCACGTCGTCTCTTCTGGCCAAGGCCTCCGAGCGAAACATGGCGTTGTGGATGCGAGTCATTAAGGGAGCATCGGCAGAGAGATCCTTTGGCAAGACCAGATTGTTTTCGGCAAACTTGCCCGCCATGTCCTTGAGGTTCACCTGATAGAACACGCTCTTCTGCCAGTTTTTGGCCAAAACTGGCAAGGTCTTGTTCTGCATCTGACGGCGCATCTTGACCAGGCGGCGCAGATTGGCCTCCACACACAGATCGTCGGCCGAAAAACGCGGCAACGAGCGCCATAGGGCCGTGATCTCTTCGCTGGGATTGTCGTCGACAAACCAGTGGAGAAGTCTTTCCATCTCTTCCAAATTGTCTGTCACAGGGAAGAGCTTGGCCGCCTGCAAGTCTGCCGAGTTTTCAAGATCGGCCGCCACAACACCGCGCTTCTCCATCCATTGACCGACGGGCTGTTCCAGGAAATGCGTCGCTTCGTCGCTGACTGCGCCGCGGAAAGCATCGGTGTAGCCATAAGGCCGCAAGGCATACCCCGTCTCACCGACAGGAACGACATCCACGCAAATGCCACTCTTCAAGGCCACCTGCCATGAGTTTTCTGGCACTCCCGTGACGATGTTGCGCGAAGAGAGGTGCCAGCCCTTGCCCAAGAAAGAGTTTTCAATCCACACGGAAGTGTTGTGGAGCGTTGGGCGGTTGGCAATGACGGCATTCTGCGTAAAAACAGACGACTGCCGCTTGATGCCCTTCTGGATGATATATCGCTGATCTTTCACGAGATTCTGTATGGCCACCGAAGAACTGACCATTTCGGGAATGGTGCCGAAATGGTAAAACTCGCCGCCTTCCAGCGGGAGAATTGCCACGGAGAGCCCCGCCAGTTCCTCATCGGGCTGCGAAGGATGTTTGCCCAACGCACAACCAAACTGCGAATAGAGGTCGTAGAAATCAATGTCGCCCTTGCCCACTTCTTCTTTATAGGATTTATTCATGAGGGCCATGACGGCGCGGTCCGACAAGAGCCAAACGCCGATGTCCATGAGGGCATAGTGGGTCTGCATGAGACGCGCCTGTTCGTCGGTGCTGGGCTTTTGGAGCATAAAATCGAGCTCGCCGGGTTTTCTGCGGTCCATCATGAACACGCCGTGGTGGGAGGCCTGCACAGGGTCGCCCCACAAACCGTAGCACACGACATCGGCTTCAGGAATGTCCTGCAAAGCCTCCGTTGTGCGAATATAAACGTCGCCACTGGCCACGAGCGTTCTCAACGACTCCGGCGCCCGCCGCAACATGTTTTCATAAAGCGGCATTTGGAGGTTCAGCAATGTCTGGTCAATGCGCTGGCCACGCTCCCAGCGAAACACCGGCACAGGCGTAAGCACCTTTCCGCTCGGCGCATAGGCCGGCAGACGGCGGCTCTGCCCCCCGGCATGAAGCAAGATACGCTTGTCGCGCTTCAGCCATTGTTCAAAATTCTCATCGGGGCGCTCGTCGCAATGGCAGGCCTCGAGCAGCCACGCCGTGCCTCCGCCAGAGCCAAGCTTGCGCCCAACAGGGTCGGAGGTGCAGAAGAAGTCAGAGCGTTTCGTGTTTGTGATATCATGGAAACACGCCACCACATTGGGCGGTAGTGAAAGAAGTCGCTTCATATCAATCTATTGTTTTTTTTGCAGACAATCTCCCCCCAAAAAAGGAGGGGAAGGGAACGCGCACCGGATGACGGTGGCAACGGGGCGCCCCATCGGGGAAAAACCGCCTCTCCGCCGCTGTCCGAGAGCGTCTGCTTACTTATAGGGGCTGTATTATTTCAAGGGCGTTCTGAAAGTGATTTTCTTATTAAAGACAAAGCCCAGCAAGGTGTAAACGGCCATGCCTCCCAACTGCGCCACAATTTCTGGCACAAAGCGGAGGCTCAGACGGAAAAACGCCCACTGCACACACCAGCACAAAACCGAACCGCCGAAGAAGAAGCAGGCTTCGCGACGCCACCGCCCACTTCCCGCGTTGAAGGTCCACCGCTTGTTGAGCAGGAAGCTACACACCATGCCGAGGGCATAGCTCACGCCGTTGGCAAGGTCAACATTGCCAGTGATGTATCTGAAAATCCAATAGGAAACAAAGGTCAGCAGGGTGTTGGCAACGCCGACCACGCCATACCTGACCAATTGCTTAAAATCTTCCCTCTTATTCATAACTGCAAAATTACGTTTTTATTTTGAACTTGGCCCGACTTTTTCTCCTTCAAGATTGAAGAGGCGTGGGATTTTGGGGAAGGAGGCGGAGAATATGTAAAAAGACGAGGCAAAGGATATGGCGGGAAACACATGACACATATATGGAGCACACATGCAACATATTAATATATGAAGCATCCTCCGCTTAAGCCACCGCCCGCTTACCTCGCCCCCCCCTTAAACCAAGAGCCGAAAGCTCTAAGAGTGCACCCCTGCTTAGCGTTCGTTTTGCCATCTCCTACGTATCAAAATCCATTATGGCATTTATTTTGCAAACGCAGAATGGCAATCGCATTTTTTCAGGTCAAAATTACGCTAAAAGGATGTGAAGATGCTTGCAGCGTATCGGGAAATCCTGTAACTTTGCACTCGAAAACAGAACGGTAGACGTATGATACACCGCTGTGAAGCAGGGTTTTATAAGTCCCGCGCCTCATAAGAAATTCTTCTTTTGAGACGGAAGTGGAGATGAGTATTTGGACACATAGTAAAAAGGTTTGTAGATTAGGTAACATTTTAGATGTTGAAGGCTCAAAACGTGAGCCGATGGTCGTAACCTCAAAGCAGGGGTTCGAACCACTTGAAGGAGAGGCGAAAGCCTCTTTTTTCGTATCCAAAAATATTTCGCAACTATAAATATTTTGCAACTATAAATAAGTCCCTCCCAAATAACAATATCTGCTCGTGCTGGTTTTACGAGAACCGTAGAATATTCACTTCGGAACTCCATATATTAAAGTATGAGAACGAAGACTGGGAAAACGCAAAGCGGTCAAGACTTTTCCTGCGAAGCAAAAGGTTGTCAGCCTGATGCCCTGGGAAAGGTCTTGACCGCTTTTTATGGAAACGAGCGCAAAAGGAGCGTGGAAAGGCATTGCCTCCCTCTCCTCGACACTGCGAATATCAGAATTGCAAATAGATGAAGGGCTGCACTTCGCTGCCGCGCACCTGGACGATGATGAATATCAGGAGGAGAAACAGGATGAGCTGCACAACGAGCGATTCGCGCGTCAGAAAACGGCAGGCGGCATCGCTCCATGATGTGGGCAGATAGTGAACGACGAAACCGAAAAGAATGAGCGCCATCACCGTTGGATAGCCGGCCAGGAACTCGGGAAGGAGTTCGCCGTGGAAGTCGGTGAAGATTTTCTGGAGCATCACGCCCGATGCCTCAAAGGTGGCATTGGCAAAGAAGAGCCAGCAAAGACAGACGAGATGGAAGGTGAGAACGATGGCCAAGAGGCGACGAATGCCCGACGGATGGTAGCGTTTGTCATGCCCCAGACGGTTTTGCCATGCTTTGTGTCCGCAGAGTGCCGCTCCATGAAGGGCGCCCCACACTACGAAGTTCCACGAGGCTCCATGCCACAGGCCGCCGAGAATCATGGTCATAAACTGATTAAAATACATGCGCCAACGGCTGCAACGGTTGCCCCCCATAGAAATGTAGAGGTAATCGCGAAGCCAGGTGGAGAGGGAGATGTGCCAACGGCGCCAGAAGTCGGTGATACTGTCGGCCTTGTAGGGGGCGCGGAAGTTGGCGGGAATCTGGAAGCCCATCCAGAGGGCGATGCCAATGGCGATGTCGCTGTAGCCGGAGAAGTCGCAATAGAGCTTCAGGGCATAACCATAGACGCCCATGAGATTTTCAAGCCCGGTGTAAAGCGAGGGGTTGTCGAAGATGCGGTTGACAAAGTTCTCTCCGATATAGTCGGAGATGACGGCCTTCTTGAAGAGTCCCATCATGACGAACCACAAACCTGTGCCAAACATCTTGCGCGTCACAACGAGCGGCTGCCGAAGCTGTGGCAGGAAAGTGCGGGCACGAAGGATGGGGCCCGAAAGCAAGGTGGGGAAGAAGGACACAAAAAAGGCCAGGTCGAGCAGGTTACTGGTAGGGCGCATCTGGCGGCGATAGACGTCGACGATGTAGCTCAACGACTGGAAGGTAAAGAAGGATATGCCGAGCGGCACGAAAATATCGAACGAAGATGCCTCGCCGCCGAAGAGGGGGACGACCGACGAGAGGAAGAAATTGGTGTACTTGAAGAAGCCAAGTTGGAATAGCATGAAGGCCACGGCGAGAACGAGGATGCCACGACGTTTTCCCTGCGACTCCACGCGGTTCATGGCGAGAGCCGCACCGAAATTTACGAACGTGATCAACGCCAAAAGAGCGCAATAGGAACCAGCGTTCTTATAGTAGAAATAATAAGAAAAGGCAGTTACGTAGAGCAGACGCAAAGCCGTGTTCTTCTTTCCCGACAGCAGGGCATAACCCAAGCAGAAGGCCACGAAGATGAACAGGAAAAGGCCGCTGTTGAACAACAGGGGCTGCGTGGGGGAGAAGGTCAGGAGGTTGAGAAGGGTCTCTGTCATGAGGGATTGTTGGTGGTGGACTGGTTGTTGCGGAGATACTGGTTGTAGGCCGAAAGGATGGCCTCTCCGAGAAGCCGGCCTTGGAGGGTATAGCCTTCGGGGGTAAAGTGGATGCGGTCGGGGCGCATGAGCGATGCCGACTTCCAATTGCGCTGCGCGTCATCGCCGCCGGCAATGGTGTTGAGGTCCCAAACGGGCAGGCCGTGTTCTTCTCCGAAAGATTCGAGTTCGGCGGCACAACGCACGCTCATGGGATTCACGCGCGAAACGGAACGCGTGACTTTCCGTCTTTTCCTTCCACTTCCGCGTCTCACGTATTTCACGCTGCGCGTTGTGAGGTAGTCGCCGGGCGGCGTTGTCATCATGATGACAGCATCGGGGCATGTTTCCTTGAGCATGGCGTAGAAGTTCTCGAGTTGCTCGCGATGTTGCGCCTCGCGATAGCCCATGCCGTGACACTCATTAGTGCCGAAGGAAAGGATGATGAGGTCGGGATTTTTCTGCGCCACCTTTTCCATGTAGGCCGGCGTTGCGAAACGGACGGTGGTGGCTCCGTTGCTACCTATATAAGAATATTCAACACCCGTCTGGAGAGAATCTGCCAAAGCTGCCCCCCAGGCGTTTTCAAGCGTTTGCTTGACGGCACGGGGATAACTTTTGCCTGCCACATGGGAGTCGCCCAACTGCAAAATGCGCAAAGGGCGGTTGCTATGACACAACACGTTGAACACCTTGTCGAGGCAAGCGGAACGATTGACGACATTGGGCTTGGTGTCGGTGAAATAAGTGGGCAATTTAACACCGAGGTCTGCGCTTTTCCAGCGTGCAGAGATATTCTTGTTGTGGAGTTCTTTGGTCAGTTCGCTCTCGCGGACGGGCTCCAACGGCTGTTCCTTGCCCTGGGCGGCCTTGAATTTTCCGTCGGATCCGGCTGTGGCAGTTGATGCCATATAGCCGAGAAGAAAGGTGAGCAACATGGCCCACATAATATTTTTTGATGATTTCATAAGCATGTGGTTTTACTTCTCTTTGAAGCCGTGCATCAGCGCCTTATAGAGCGCTTTGGCCACGCGTTTACCGCCGCGGCGGTTGATGTGCGTATAGTCTTTTCCGGCTTCTGGCGGGTTGGCTTCAGCCATACGGCGGATGCCGCCCTCTCCCCCCATCGCTTCATAGAGGTCCCAGAACGGGAGGCCCGCTTCGGCCGCCATCGTCTGCTGCTGTGCAAGGAGTTCCTTCACGCCTGGCATGGTGGTGAGCTGCCCGTTTGTTTTATCTTCGCGGTCGCCGATGCTGACAATGAGGATGGCGGCTTTGGGGAAGCACGTTTTGAAATGCCGCAAGACGGGAACCATCTGTTTGATATATCCTTTATAGTCTTTCTGCTTCTTGTTGGCCACGTTGAGGCCAAACTGCAAGACGATGAGGTCGTAGGGGTGTGCTTCGTTGAGGGCTTTCAGATGTTTCTCCGCCACGCCTGCCAGCGTGGTACCGCTGCTGCCGCGCAAAGAGAAATTGTCGACCGAAACGCCGCCACGCCCTTCGAGCGCCACACCATAGCAGGTGGCGCGTCCGCGAAGGGTGAATCTAACTTGGCGAATACCATCGGCCTTGGCAGTCACTGTGCTCAGACAACCGTGGGAAACCATCGGGGAGGAGCGATTCGGACCATTATTGATTTTCACGGCAACGGGAGCGCCGCCGTCTTTCAGGAAGAGCGTGGCCACTTCGAAGGAGTCGAGACAGGCATAGTCTTTCACACCGCCATATTCAACAAAAGCGCCAGCACCGCCTTGGGCATACCGCTGACTGACGCCCAGCGAAGCCATGTCAAGCCCCTCTTTCTTCAGCACGTTGTGTTCCACCCATCCTCCGGCCGTATGCTTGACGGAGGCCCGCAATTTGGTGAAGGGGGAATCGGTGTCAACAAACCCAACACCACAGCCACCGAAGCGTTTTTGAAGCAACTGGCGAAGGTCGGCCGTCAGGATGTCGCCCTCGATAAAGGAATCGCCGAAATAGGCGATGCGCACAGGGCGGCCCAAACTTTTTCTTTTCGAAAGGGCCTGATAAAAACAGTGCATGCCATGCGCCTTTCCTGCGGAATAGTCCTCTATGCAAGTCACGCCCTTCGGACAAGGTTCGGCCTTGGCATCCAAGAGTGCCGCTTCGGCAACGGCCGATGGCGTTTGCAACGGGGCGGCCGACGAGTCCACTGGAAGGAGGTCGGAGAGGAAATCCACCGGCTTCACTTCATAGTCGCCAACGGCAATGACTGGAAGGGCCCGCATAAAGACCAAGGCGATGAGCGCCGATGCCAAGAAGGTGCAAACGCGCCAAGGCCCCTTATTATATTTCTGGTTCATTTCTTTCCAAATTTTTTTTTGCATCCGGCGTTTCGTAAGATGCAGGTTTTCAGCCCGCAAAGTTACAAAGAATGAACGGACTACGATACACCCCTCTATTATTTTAAACACTTTTGCCCCGCACATCCCCTCATTCTGCCAAATGCAACTACCAGTATTCGGCAACCATACTTCTCAGACGGAAGGCGTGAAGACACTGGAAAAAGGCGGCCTGCAAGCAGATTGTTCGCTGACAGAAACGCGGGGTTTGTTGAAATGTTTTTGCCGTAAGGATGAAATATTGTAATTTAGCGGTGTGGAACCAACGATTTTCCTGCTATGACATTTAAAGACGGACAAAAGAAAACGGAGTTGCTTGTGTATGGCGCAGCCTGGCTGGTGATGTTCATCGTGCCTTTTCTCTGGGAATATTGGCAGACGGGCACGAAGCTGAATGCGATTGACCGTTACGAGCTCTGCCGCACCTATCTGACGCTGTCGGTTTTCTGTGTACTCTTCTGGCTGCACAACCTTTTTGTTGCCCCGCGGCTGGTTTATAAAGGCCAGCGGTGGCGCTATGTGCTCGGATTGACTTTGCTGATTGCGATATTCTTCGGTTATCTTTCATACCGACAGATGGTGCGCCGCCAGTTTTTCGAGAAAATGGCCAAGGAGCGCTTCATGCAACCGCCACACCCAAAGGAGGAAGAGGCCATGCCTCCCCACCAACCGCTCTCGCCCGAAAATGCGGGAAGAAAGAAAAACCAGGAAAAGGGCATGGAGAAGAATATGGGGAAGAACAGCCGCCACAAGCCCTGGAAGCCCGACGACCACTTCCGCCAGCGCAACCAATGGTATAACATCAGCGGGCGCGAAATGATGCTCCTCTGGCTCCTCCTACTTTTGCTGGGGGTGAACGTGGGGGTGAAATATTTCTTCAGAACGCTCAACATCAAAAAGCGCATGCTGGAGCTGGAGCATGAAAACCTCAACCAGCAGTTGGCCTACTTGAAATACCAAATCAACCCACATTTCTTCATGAACACGCTCAACAATATCCACGCGCTGGTGAGCATCGACCCGGCAAAGGCGGAGGAGACGATTGAGGTGCTCTCGAAACTGATGAGATACGTGCTCTACGATGGCGACAAACCGCTGGCGCCGCTGGAAAAAGAGACGCAATTTCTGAACAACTATGTGGAACTGATGCGCATCCGGTATGCCAGCCGCGTGAGAATCGACCTCAACCTGCCGGAAGTGACCACGAAAAAGATGGTGCCGCCGCTCATCTTTGTCACATTCGTTGAAAATGCCTTCAAACACGGCGTGAGCTACGAACGCAAATCGTTTATCGAAGTGGGGCTGATGGTTGACGAAGTGGGCGTGCGCTTCACATGCCGAAATAGTTGCAATCCCTCGGAAGACAAGTCATACGGGGGTGTCGGACTAAGCAACGTCCGCAAACGCCTTGACCTCATCTACCACGATGCCTACAAACTGGAGATTACGCAAAACGAAGCGATCTACAACGTCTGCCTCTCCATGCCGTTTCTCACAAGCGCTGAAGAACAGGGATTGCAAAACAGCAATTTGAAACTTAGTAATGGTAAAAAAATAACTTGACCAATTTTGTGGAGTAAGGAGTTATTTCTTATACCCTGTCTTTTTGCCGCTTTTGAAATTTGTCATCGGTCACATAGCCCGCTATGCTCCCTCTTCCAAATTCCAAAACCAACAAAAATACAGGTCAAAATTACTCAACTTATTCTTTCACCATTACTTAAGAACAAGCAGGCACAACCAAAAAATCATCCTGACAAACAGAATTGAATCATGATTAAATGTATAGCCATTGACGATGAGCCCCTGGCGCTCCAGCAGCTCACCAACTACTTGAAAAAGGTGCCTTTCTTCGAAATCGCAGGCAGTTGCCTAAGTGCTTCCGAGGCCATGAAAATCCTCAGCGAAGAGCCTGTCGACGCCATTTTCCTTGACATCAACATGCCCGACCTCAACGGACTGGAGTTTGTGCAGTCGCTCGTCCATCAGCCGCTCATTGTGTTCACCACCGCCTATTCAGAATATGCGCTTGAGGGCTACAAGACGAATGCCGTTGACTATCTACTCAAACCCTACGGCATGGCCGACATACAGAGGGCGGCCAACAAAATCAAGGAGCGCTATGACTTGCAGCAGGCGGCAGAACTGGCGCAAAAGGCAACGCCTTCCTCCCAGGGTTCCGACACCCCGGCCGACGACGCTGATTTCATGTTTCTGAAGACGGACTATCGCGTGGTGCGCGTTGGCATTGCCGACATCGAATATGTCAAAGGCATGGGGGAATACCTGCGCATCTACATCAAAAACCAAACGAAGCCCATCATCGTGTTGCTGAGCATGAAGCGAATGGAGGAACGCCTGACCAACCACCCCTTTATGCGCGTCCACCGCTCGTTTATCATCAATCTCACCTGCATTCGCGAAATGAACCGCTCTGGCATCGTGCTCAACAACGGGGAAGAAATTCCCGTGGGCGACACTTACCGCACTGCCATCGGGGAATATATCGACCAACGCTCGCTGGGGAAATGACCAAACGACAGAATGCTTCTTTTTCGATACGCCTACACATATTATCGACCAACGCTCGCTGGGAAAATGACCAAACGACAAAGCGCTTCTTTTTCGGTGCGCCTACACATATTTATATATAACAGCGAACGACATATATATGACGACAGAGGTAGGGTTTTCAAAATTCAGAAAAATCAAGATTGGTAGAGAGGCGACAGCGCCCCTGAAAGGGGCTCATATTTAGGGTAGGGGCAAGCCCCTACCTCTTGATGAACCTCGCCCCTGTAAGGGGCTCATATCTCGAATCATATTGCGGGGCAAGCCCCGCCAACGATATGCGCCCCTTACAGGGGCAGCAGCGAGAATCAATGAACTGCGGCGGAAGATAGGGGCGAGCCCCTATCCTGGAATATGAGCCCCTTTCAGGTAGGGTGTTCAAAATCCAGAAAAAATCCCGCACGATTTTTGACCAAATAAACGCTATAACTCACTGATATTCTGCAACAATTATATGCATAATGTATCGGAATGGAAATCCTGCACGATTTTAAAATTGCAGTTTGTTGATTTACTGTTAGTTAGGTATCTATTTTTGGAATAATTTGGACATAAAAATTATGAGGATTTTGAACACCCTACCTTTCAGGGGCAGCGCTGATGCCTCTCTACAAACCTTTAATATTTCAATTTTGAACACCTAAGCAGAAGGGATGCCCTGATTGAATCAGAGCATCCCTTCTGTTGTTTAGTTGTCTGTGTCAGAAATCAAATCCAACACCGAGATAAAACAGGAGTTTCTCGCTGTTGTTTGAATAGCTAAACATGGCTTCGATGGGCCCGAAGCGCGTGTCGAGTCCGTATTTGAAGCCGAAGCCGTAGAAATAGCGGCCACGGAGCAAGTTGGAGAGTTTGTCGTTTTCAGCGGCAACGTTGAAGATGCCGGTCACGTAATGGTTTTTCAAGAGATTGTAGCGCAACTTCACGTCGGCCACCATCAGCGCTGCCTTGCCGGGCTCCAAGCGCGAAACACCAACAAAGGGCAACTGCTGGTCGACATATTTCCCAGCCATGCTTCCGCCATAAGCGTTTGCAAACGGCAGCGGGATGTCGCGTCCCCACAACATGCGGCCGCGCACTCCTGGTTGCAGGGCGAAACGCCTGGAGAGGCGCGAAATGGTTTCCCAAGAGGCCGACATGACCCCGAAGGCATGCGAACGGCTCCAATCGGCAATCTTGTCGGAGACATAGCTGCATTCCACATAGAGTTTCGAACCGCGCATGGGATAATAGCCCTTATCCTGCGAGTTGTAGCGCAGGTTGGTATAAGCGGAATAAAAGAATTTATTTTTCAGGTGGTCCACTTCATACACGCCCGACAAAACGTCGCCATAATCGTAGCCCGTTCCCTTGATACCGATTTCTCCACTGAAATTGCGCAGACGCAAATGGGTGAAGCTCACGCCGACGGTGTGGCGGTGGTATGAAAGATTATAAACACGCCGCCCCCTGTGATTGATGTTCATATCGCTGTTGCGAAACTCGTAGGAGAATCCCAACGTCCTGTAGAGATGTGGCTCCAGAGAGAAATTTGCCCGCACATAATATTGCTCTCCCAGTTTGCCCACGACACCGAGGCGCGAAGGCACCCGCGTGTTCAACACCAAATCGGCACCCATGATCACGGAGGCCATGTCCTCCGTGTCGAAACGCGCACCGAGCCCCACCTTGCTCTTGCTCTTGTGGAAGGCGCGGAGGGTGAGGTCGTAATGGTTCTGGTCTTGCGTCACCGAATAGGTCACGTCCATATAGAGATATTTGTCGCGCAAGAGACGCATGGCCTCTTCAATCTGCTGAAGCGACACCTGCGTGTTTTCGGCAATGCCGCAAGTGCGCATCAAGGTCTTCGCCTCGTTGTCGCTGATGTTTTCAAACAACACATGCCCCACCTTAAACACGGCATCTTTCTCGGAAGGCAAACTGCGCCCTGGCAAGACGGTGGGCAGGTAGGTGCCGTCGTAGCCCAACACCACGCGGCGCAGACTGTCGAGCTGTGGGCGATGGGCGGCGGCAACGGCCGCAGCGCGGTTGATGGAGGTGTCGATGGCCGCCGCACTGAAATCCATCGTAGAAAGCTCTTCCAAAACGGTGCGCAAGCAAAGGTCGCTGTTGGCCACGTTCTCCTCATATTTCTTGCGACACATCAAGCTGACAGACTGCTCCAAAACGTCTTGAACGGTAGGGAATTGCGTTGTGTCGTCAAATTCTTTCTGCACCGTTGAGCCAATCACGATGTCGGCCCCCATCCGGCGAGCCACGTCAACGGGATAGTTGTTGGAGAGTCCGCCGTCAACGAGCGTCATTCCCTGTTTCAAGACGGGAGTGAAAACGCCAGGGATGGCCATACTGGCACGAAGGGCCGTGGCGGGGATGCCGCTGCGCATCACGATTTCCGCACCGTTGGAGAGGTTGGTGGCGACGCAGGCAAAGGGGATGCGCAGACTGTCGAAAGAAATGCTGTCGTGATAGCCCATCGTGAGCCGCGCCAAGAGATTGCCGAGGTTCTGCCCGCGAATCAACCCGCTCTTCTGGCTTTTACCCTGCGAAGAGAGGGAGGCGGAAACGAGAAAACGCTCACGCCATTCCCGCTCCTGCAACGACTGCTGCCGGCGCGAAGGCTGATCGCTCAAAACGAAAGCCCAATCCTGCTGCCGAAACAAGGAGTCGAGCTGGTCGGTGGAATATCCCATGGCATACAGTCCACCAACGATGCTTCCCATGCTGGTACCGACGATATAGTCGATGGGGATGCCCGCCTGCTCGATGGCTTTGAGAATGCTCACATGGGCAGCACCTTTCACGCCGCCGCCGCTCAAGACGACGCCGACCTTCGGGCGCCAGGTTCCTTCCTTCTTCCGGGCCTGCATGCTGGAAAAAGACACTGCCAGGCAAATCAAAAGGACGATGGTTTTTAATGCTTTCAGATGTTTCATACCTGCAAATATGCCTATAAACTTCCAACCGAACAAGAGTATTGCAGCAAAACGTTTAAATTCTTTTATTTTTTCTTTCCCCGCCAATGCTTTTTTTACTACTTTTGCGGAGGAACCGAACAATATTGGTGTGCGCCGAATAATCTTATAAACAGACACATGAGCCTCGCCTAAATTTCATTCCCTCCCCACTCATTCCAGAAACGCCCTCACCCCCCCGTATGACTTCCATGAAAAAAACTCACGCCGGAAGAAAACACCTCTGGCGCACCACAACTGCCCTCCCCTACATCGTCATCGCCCTGATGCTCTGCCTGATGTCTGCCTGCCAACGCAGGGAGCAAACTGAGAGCAACATGCAGGCGTCTGCCCATCTCGACAGTCTTGCACGCACCTGTCTCTCTGGGCGCTTCGACAATCCCGAAGAAGCGACACGCCGCTTGGAGCAACTCGAAAACCAACAGAAGGACACGGCCAGCAGATTCCACGTGGAACTCTACAAGGCTGTGGTTCTAAACGAGATGAACAAGAAAAGGGAGAGCAACGAAATCCGCAACAAGGTGTTGCAATGGTGTAAGGCCCATCCTGGGGACAACTACCTTTCTGGCATGGTGTGGAACCACCTGGGCGTTGAACTGGTCGGCGCTGGGAAAATCCACGAGAGCTGCAAATATTTTGAAAAGGCGTGCCACATGCTCGACGGCAGAATTGTCAACCAGAGCCTCATCAACGCCTACATCAACGCAGCCAACGCCAACCTCCACATCGGGCGCCCCGTCACGGCGGTACAACACTACCGCCGCGCCATTTTCCTGGCCGACTCTCTCAACCTGGACGACATCAAGCCTGCCATCTATTGCGGCCTGGGGCAGGTCTATTCCATGCTCGAAAACTACCCAGAAGCACGCTCCTGCCTCAACATGGCAGAACTTCGCATCCACCAGCAGCCGCCCATGGAGCGCGGATTCTATTTCATGACACGGGGCAACTGCTGTTTCTTTGAAAAGAAATACGAACAGGCCCTGACGATGTTCGACAGCGCACACGTATGCGCAAAAGCCACAGGCGACGAAATCAACATGGTGCGCAGCGAATGCAACATGGGGGAAACGCTGCTCTGCATGGGGCGCACGGAGCAAGCCCGCCCCTATCTCCAACGCTCTCTGAACTACGTCAGAAAACATCCCGACGCCCCAGCATCACTGCGGTTCTACACATTGAGCATGGCCACCGAACTGGCGCTCGTTGACAACCGCCTTAACGATGCGGAGCAGTTGCTGAAACACGAAGTGGACACAACTGGCGTTGACGAACCGCGTTTCATCGCGCTGCATTTCTATCGCCTGCAACGCTATTATGAAAAACGCGGAAACTGGCGCGAAGCCTATCTGATGCAGAAACTGGGCCACCACTACGACGACTCGCTCAAGAGCAAGCAAACGGCCAACAACATCATCGAAATCCGCTCGCGCTACGAGCAAGACGCCACGCTCCTGCAACAGAAAAACACCATCATGCGCTACGAGGCACGCACATCGCACCAACAGCTCATCATCACCGGTGTCTCCCTCGGCCTCGTCACGATTGCCTTGGCGGCCCTCGCCGTCATCATCCTCCTGCGCCGCCGGGCCGAACAGCGCCACCAGGCACAGGTGCAACAGATGGGACGACTACGTATGTCGCTCGTGCAAAACCGCATGCAGCCCCACTACATTTTCAATGTGCTGGGCACCCTGCTGCCGAAACTCAACAATTATCCCGAACTCTCAAACGACATCAATCTGCTCATCGATGTGCTCCGAGGAAACTTGCTCATCGCCGACAAAACAGCCATTCCGCTCGCCAACGAGCGCCAACTCGTGGAGCGTTTTGTGAAACTCCATCACATCACCAACGGCGCCTACCCCACCCTGACGTGGCACGAAGAGGGGATGCCACCGCACGACATGATGGTGCCGGCCATGTGCTTGCAGATTCCAGTGGAAAACGCCTTGAAGCACGCTTTCTCCCCCATCACGCCGGAGAGCCGCATCGAGGTGTACATCAAATTCTCTGACGACACACTCTCGCTCCGCATCGTCGACAACGGACGGGGCTACAACCCGGGACTCATTCCGCAAACGGGACGCGACACGGGAACGGGCATACGTGTGCTCTCGCGCACCATCCATCTGCTCAACGCACGCAACAGCCGCCAGGCTTCGCTCTTCATCGGAAACCGAACGGACGGGCAACACGGAACGGAAGTGACACTGAACATCCCGAGGGACTACCAATGGGAAATGTGAGAACAAAACAGCAAGGGCGTTCTAAACCGAGAATTTAGAACGCCCTTGCTGTTTGTTGTATGCCTTGTGGCAAGCCGACTATATCTTTCCCTATAGTTGTTGACGAACGCTGGAGCAGGTGCATCCGTGTCTGCTCCCAGAGACGACCGAATCTGGGAGCAGAGACAACCGCATCCGCTTCCAGATTCGGACGCGCCTGGGTGCAGATTCGCCAAAAGTCATAGTTTTTAATATGGGGGAATCTCTGCTTTGAAAATATCAACTAATTTCGACACAACGAAGCCAACGCTTACAGAAATGCGTCGCTGGAAAACAACGGTTTAATTTAAGGCGTCGGTCCGTCCGTTTTTCTATATCATCTCAAAGCGCTCCTTGAGTTTGCTGAAATAGCGCCGCGAAGCGTAAAGTTCCACCCCCTCGAAAGGCTGGCAGAAACGGCAGCGCTGGGTGGTGTTTTCAATGGCGGCCAAATAGGTGAGATTGACGATGCAGCCGGAACTGGTTTGCACGAACGCGCTCGACATGTTGAGCAGTTCCGTTGCCTTGATGCCTGAATGCAGGCGGTGGGTGCTGTTGTCCGTCAGATAAAGCAGCCACGCGCGGCTCTGTCGCTCGTATTGCAACATCAGGACTTCGCTGACCGACACCAGTAGCAGTTCGCTGATGGTTTGCAGGGCGAGCTTGTGCGCCCCAGACTGCTGCTTGGGGGCATAGTGGCTGGAAGGTGGCACACTGTCGGCTGGCGCCAGAATCACGCGGTCAATCACCGTGCGCAACTCCTCGGGCTTGTAGGGCTTCAAGAGAAAATCGAAGGCGGAATTGCGGATGGCGTCAATCATGTAATGGCTGTAGGCCGTGTAGAACACGGCATGGAAGGTGAAGGATATGCGCGGACGGATGTCTCTGAGAAAATCCAGCCCACTCTTTCCTGGCACCTCGACATCAAGAAAAACCACGTCGGGCTGCTTCGTGATGAGCGGGTAGACGGCATCGTTGTAGGAACTGAAGGTGCACACCTCGCCCACCTCTGGCATTCCCTTTAAGTCGTTTGCCAAAGTTTGCAATGGTCCCGGCTCGTCGTCCACGATGAACACAACGAGTTTCTTGTTTGCGCTACATGCCATTTCTGTCTGATTGTTTATGAACAGGCGGCGGGAACGCCCAGCCGGCCTGCACAGCGATTAAAAGCACAAAGTTACATTTTATTTTTTATGTGCAAAATTTCACTTTCGTAACATCACGCACCAGTGGTCGGAATCAATGCCTAAGCGGTTACATATACTGCCTATGTGGTTGAAAATACTTCCCACGCCGCCTCCCAAAAAACTGGCGACGCGATGCCCGCTGCGCACAGGAACGGCATCGGGGGGACGGGGCATTATTTGTCGGAGACCACGTCGGCCGATGCTCCACATGGTGCCAATCCGAGGGCGCCTGGCGTAATCTCCAGCAGGCGTGTCTCAGTGTTTTCCATCGGCGGGATTTCGCGAATGGTGACGCCATAAAAGGCGGCCTGCAGGCAACGCGCAAAGAGGCCGTGCGTGACGGCCAGCACGCATTTTCCGTCGCACTCCGCCAACACCTGCTTCAAAAAGGCATGGGCGCGAAGGAACATGGCACCAACCGTTTCCACGCTGCCAGGCATCTCCTTCAAGGCACGCACCTCTGCCACGGGGCGCCCCGTCAGTTCGCCCCAGTCGCGCTCCTGCAAAAGCGGCGCTTCTTGCAAGGGCAGATGCAACGACGCGTTGAGCGCGTTGGCCGTTTGGACGGCACGCAGCAGGGGGCTTGTCAGCATCAAATCGAAAGGCGTCGGCTGCGCGGCCAGGGTGTCTCTCAAGGCGGCTATCTGCCGCCATCCTTTTTCTGTCAGCGTCCCCGGCATCCGTCCCTGAAGAATGCCAGACACATTCTCCTCGGTTTCGCCATGACGCACCAATGTCAGTTTGACCATATATTCTGTTGCTATTGTTTTATATGAGGGGGCACGCTTATACGACTTATAATCCCTCCTATATATTACCCCCTATATACTATATATTATATGTGTAATCCGAAATCATGTTTGATTTCGTCCATCACGAAGGTGCTCTCCAGGGAGCCGAGGTGGTCGATGTTGCCAAGAATGTTCAAAACGAACTCCTGATAGTATTTCATGTTGGGCGCATGGATTTTCAGCAGATAGTCGTAACTGCCCGAGATGTTGTAGCATTCGGTGACTTCGGGGATGCTGCGCACCACGCGGGCGAAATCTTCCGCAATTTCGCGCCCAATGCGGCGCATCTTCACACTGCAAAACACAACGAAACCACGGCCGAGTTTCTCTGCATCGAGCACGGCCACATAGCCTTTGACATAGCCCCGCTGCTCCAAACGCTTGACGCGCTCGAAAACGGGTGTGGTCGAGAGATTGACCATCGCCGCCAACTCCTTGGTGGTGAGGCGGGCATTTTTTTGCAGGGCACGGAGAATTTCCATGTCAACGGCATCCAGCAACTCTGTTTTCTCCATCTTTTTCCTTTCATTCTTTTCTGGAACACTGAGGGGCGGCAGAATATTTTTCCATGACGCGACCTTCCTGTGTTCCTTTTTATTATTGATTTTCTATACAACAGCACAAAGTTAGAAAAATAATCCAAGTTTCAAAATATGTTTGGACAGTTTTTCCATAATCCGTAACTTTGCATCCAGAAACGATGGTAACAAAAGCCGACGCATGCTCCTTGACCCTCTACCAACGATGAGAATTATTTTTCTCCATTACTTATAACCCAATATGCATACCCTATGACTACCAAGAAACTTCACTTTGAAACGCTGCAACTCCATGTCGGACAGGAACAGCCCGACCCAGCCACCGACGCACGCGCTGTGCCCATTTACCAAACCACCTCTTACGTGTTTCGCAACTCGCAACATGCGGCCGACCGCTTTGGCCTGCGCGATGCGGGAAACATTTACGGACGTCTGACTAATTCCACACAGGGCGTTTTTGAAACGCGCGTGGCCGCCCTCGAAGGCGGCGTGGCGGGTCTGGCTGTTGCAAGCGGCGCCGCTGCCGTGACTTACGCTTTACAAAATGTGTTGGCCGCTGGCGATCACATCGTTGCCGCCGACAATCTCTACGGCGGTTCGTTTAACCTCATCACGCACACGCTGGCCACGCAGGGCATCAGCAACACCATCGTCAACGTCAACGACACGGAGGCGCTGGAGGCTGCCATCCGCCCGAACACGAAGGTGGTTTACGCGGAAACGTTTGGCAACCCCAATTCCGACGTCACGAACCTGGAGGCCGTGGCAGAGGTGGCCCATCGCCACAACATCGTCTTCATCGTTGACAACACCTTCGGCACGCCTTATCTCATCCGCCCCATTGAACACGGGGCTGACATCGTGGTGCATTCTGCTACGAAATTCATCGGCGGCCACGGTTCGAGCCTCGGCGGTGTCATCGTTGACGGCGGCACTTTCAACTGGAAAGCCAATGCCGACAAATATCCGTCGCTGGCGAAGCCCGACCCTTCTTACCACGGTGCCGTGTTTGCCGACGTGGCGGGGAAGGCGGCTTTTGTGACACGCATCCGCGCCGTCATCCTGCGCGACACGGGCGCCACCATCTCGCCCTTCAACGCTTTCATCCTTCTCCAAGGATTGGAAACACTGTCGTTGCGTGTGGAACGTCATGTGGCAAATGCCTTGAAGGTGGTCAATTTCCTGGCCAACCATCCGAAGGTGGCGAAGGTGAACCACCCCTCTCTGCCTTCACACCCCGACCACGCGCTTTACGAGAAATATTTCCCGAACGGCGCAGGCAGCATTTTCACCTTCGAAATCAAAGGCGGCCAGGAAGAGGCCTGGAAATTCATCGACGCATTGCAGATTTTCTCTCTGCTCGCCAATGTGGCCGACGTGAAGAGTCTCGTGATTCACCCCTACACCACTACTCACTCGCAGATGTCGCCTGAAGAACTGGCGCAACAACACATCACGCCATCGACCATCCGACTGAGCATCGGCACGGAACACATCAACGACATCATTGACGACCTCTCGCAGGCGTTTGAAGCGATTTAAAGTAATGGTGAAAGAATAAGTTGAGCATTTTTGACAGGGCAGAAGAAATAACACCTTATTCCTACTCCACAAAATTGTTCAAGTTATTTTTTTACAATTACTTAATCGCTAAAGGGAAATCTGAAAACGCATGAGCATCCGCCTGCACGCAGGTGGATGCCCAATTTTTTAATTACTGACTTACTCCCCTCAAAAACAATCTCCAACCAACAGCGAATACATCATGAGCAAAATATATGGCAATCTGACGGAGCTTGTTGGCAACACGCCACTGCTCGAAGTGAAGAGAATTGAAAAGGAACTGCAATTGGAAGCGCGGCTCGTTGTCAAATTGGAATATTTCAACCCTGGCGGCAGCGTGAAAGACCGCGTGGCCCTGGCCATGATTGAAGATGCGGAACGACGCGGTGCCCTGCGACCCGGCGGCATCATCATCGAACCGACGAGCGGCAACACGGGAGTGGGGCTGGCATGGGTGGCCTCGGTGAAGGGTTATCGCATCATCCTGACCATGCCCGAAACAATGAGCCTCGAACGCCGTAATCTGCTGAGGGCGCTGGGGGCCGAACTGGTGTTGACGCCGGGGGCGGAAGGCATGAAGGGGGCGATTCGCCGCGCCGAAGAATTGCGAACGGAACATCCGGGGGCTTTCATCCCAGGACAGTTTGACAATCCTGCCAACCCCGCGGCCCACGTGGCCACCACGGCGCAGGAGATTTGGAGAGACACGGAGGGGGAAGTTGACATTTTCGTGGCTGGCGTTGGCACGGGCGGCACGCTCAGCGGTGTGGCTCGCGGACTGAAGCGGCACAACGCGGCCATCAAGGCTTACGCGGTTGAACCGGCCTCGTCGGCAATGATTTCGGGGGCGCCGGCGGGTGCTCACAAAATCCAAGGCATCGGCGCCAACTTCATCCCCAAGAATTTCGACCGTGCGGCGGCCGATGGGGTCATCGCGGTGGCCGACAACGATGCCTTCCGCGCCTCGCGTCTTCTGGCGAAACACGAAGGCTTGCTGGTGGGGATTTCCTCAGGCGCGGCCCTGCACGCCGCCATCCAACTGGCCCGCCAGCCAGAAAACAAAGAAAAAACCATCGTTGCCCTACTGCCCGACACAGGCGAACGCTATCTTTCAACGGTGCTCTACGCATTTGACGAATATCCAGTGTGATGCCTCGTCAAGCTTGTCTGCCTGTGCGAACTGACTTATTTCTTAAGACAATCACTCCATGCCCAATACCACAATTTTCTCTTCCCCTACTGAAACCCAACAACAAGCGTCCCTCAGCGGACTCCGCATCGCCCTACTGATTTCGGGCGGCGTTGACAGCGCTGTGGCCACGCATCTGCTCTGCGAACAGGGACTCAAGCCCGACCTCTTCTATATTAAAATTGGAATGGAAGGCGAAGGCATGTCTTGCACGGCGGAAGAAGACATCGAACTCTCGCAGGCCACGGCACGCCGCTACGGACTACATCTGGAAGTGGTTGACCTTCAAAAGGAATACCACGACCGCGTGGTGGCCTACGTGACAGACCGCGTCAAACGCGGACTTACGCCTAATCCTGACGTGATGTGCAACCGCCTCATCAAATTCGGAGCTTTTGAAGAGCGCATCGGATTTGCCTACGACCGCATTGCCACAGGCCATTACGCACAGATTCTTCGGCAACCAGACGGCAGCACATGGCTCGCACCGTCGCCCGACCCCGTGAAAGACCAATCGGACTTTCTCGCGCAACTGACCAGCCAGCAAGTTGGGAAACTCCTGCTGCCAATCGGGCACCTCCACAAAGAAGAGGTGAGGCGCATCGCCGCCACGCACCATCTCGCGCCAGCCAAGCGCCGCGACAGCCAAGACATCTGCTTCCTCGGAAAAATCAATTACAGCGGTTTTCTCCGCCAGCTCCTCGGAGAGCAGAAAGGCGATGTCGTTGAGTTTGAAACGGGGCGCAAGGTTGGCACTCACCACGGCTATTGGTTTCACACCATCGGTCAGCGAAAGGGCCTCGGCCTCGGTGGCGGTCCGTGGTTTGTTGTCAAGAAAGACATTGAGAAAAATATTGTTTTCGTATCCCACGGATATGACACGCGGCAACAATACGGCCGCCAATTCCTCCTCACCGATTTCCACTTCCTGACAGCCGACCCGTGGAACGGAGCGCCGTTGGCCAACATCCTTTTTAAAATTCGACACACGGAGCCTCCCATAGCGGGGACGCTCTGCCGACAAACAGACGGGCGTTTTCTCATCCGTTCTTCACAGGAAATCCAAGGCATCGCCCCAGGCCAATTCGGTGTGCTCTACACCCAAGACGGCACCATCTGCGCCGGGAGCGGAGAAATCACAGTATAAGCAGGTACTCTGAAAGTCAACCGCAAAAGCAATACCTGGCTCCCTAAAACCTAATGTCATATCCTTACAAAAGCGGCACATTCGGGGATATGGCATTAGGTTTTTCATTTTGACTGGCTTACAAACCGATTTTTTATGTAAATTTGCAGCCAGAAGTTACGAAAAGAGTGTAATTTATTGGAAATGAGCGTAGGTTAATTGCTCTTGATAGTAATAGGTTACGATTTAGTTAGTTATCTACTGCATTATCCTTCTGCGCGTTGCGTAACCTTCAAAGAACTCTTCGTATGCAAAAGTAGCTATTTAATTCGAGATTTTGATATAAACTCCCGTTTTTTATCCCCTCATTCATAAGAATTTTCCGTAAAAGCGGTATTGTCCGTCGGCACACCATTGCCCAAAACGAGTTTGGAACAAACGTGTGCCGACTACCGCATAGCTGGAGAAAAGGGCATTGCCTCACGCCTAAACGATGTTTAGACAGATGAAGCAATGCCCCTTTCTTTTGCGCCTATGCCAAGAGGTGCTTTTACGGGTTTTCAAATGATTTTTCTTTTTTCGCTGTCTCTTTTGCCGGAAGCGGAAAGTGAATGCAGAGTGTGTCAGCCTGCCCCATGAATGAAACAGGCGCCCACACACAGCCGGACAAACCGGGAAGAATGATTGTTGCCACCCGGCTGAACAAGTTCCGTCGGATCGGAAACAATCATACTTCCTTTGTTGTGGTTTGCCCTTTTCACGCTTCCGGTGATGTCTTTTTCCTTTTGGTGATTCTTTTTTTTACGGATTTTCCCCTGAAGTTTTTTTCTACACAATCTGCCTCTGTTTTCGTTTACCTCCATTTTGCGCCTTTCAGTAAGCCGCATCAGTCAGTCATTTTCGTTCTGGGCGCAAAGGTAATTCCGGGATTGGACGGGAAAGCAAGGTCAAGCCTCCTGTTTTCGGTAAAAATCTCCAGCCCTGCGGGTAGTATTTTGACCGAAAAACCTTGCATTCCCTAATCCCTACCTTTTCAAGCACCCGAAACGAAAACGACCGATGCGACAGAAAGACGCATAAAAAAAATGTCGGATAAACGAGAGGCAGATAAGATAGTTTGAAACTCAACTCCCTCAGCTCTTGAATCCGCATTAAAAACAAAAAAATCAAAAACAGCGAAGATATGACGGCAACGGCAAATTTCAGACAAATGGCGCAACACATCGGGTTGGCGATATGCGGCTTGATGATGCGCACCGCCTTCGGGGTGTTCGGCATCCTTTGGGGCATCATCAGAGAGATTGTAAACGGAGTGTTCCGAGTGGCGATAGGTGTAATCGTGGCTATCCTTTCCACCATTGCCTTCTTTGGCTTCATCCTTTGGTTATTCACCCTTTAACCCTTACCGACATGGCAAAAAGAAACAGCAAGACGGCAGCGCAGCAGTGCAGATATTACGAGGTGGACAACATCTTCGTGTATATGGTGGAAACGTACATCAACGGCAATTTTGAAACTTTCCGAAGATTGTACCACGAACTGAACAAGGACGCACGGAGGGATTTCATGGACTTCCTTCTCAGCGAGGTAGAGCCGACCTATTGGAGAGAGATACTGAAACAGATAATCTAAAAATGACAGCGATATGAAAGGAACAGACCATTTCAAGAGAACGATATATATGTACTTGGAACAGCGTGCGGAGGAAGATGCGCTATTTGCAAAGAAGTACCGCAACCCTGCCAAGAACATGGACGAGTGCGTGACCCACATTCTGAACTATGTGCAGAAAAGCGGTTGCAACGGTTTCACGGACGGAGAGATATTCGGGCAAGCCATCCACTACTATGAGGAAAACGAGATAGAGGTGGGCAAACCGATGGACTGCCAAGTGGTTGTGAACCACGTTGTGAAACTCACGGCAGAGGAAAAGGCGGAGGCACGTCAGAACGCTGTCCGCAAATACCAAGAGGAGGAACTCCGCAAGTTGCAGAACCGCCACAGACCGTCAGCGAGAAAAGAAAACCAACCCCAACCCTCATTATTTGATTTAGGCTTATGAAACCGAAGACCAAGATACAGAAAGAGGTGGCAAGACTTTCCGCCAACCTTCGCCCCATATCAGCGACACAAATAGATTGGGCATACCGCCACTGCGTTGAGCATATCGGCTACCGCACCAAGAAAGGGAACATCACCTGTTCCGACTGCGGTCACGAGTGGCACAGCGACAGCGGACTATGCGACACCCTTGAAGGCTGCACCTGCCCCAAATGCCATGCCGAACTCAAAGTGCAGGACACACGCAGACGCATCTACAAGGAAACGCAGAATTTCAGCGTGATAACCACCTGCAAAGGGTATCAGGTAATCCGCGTGGCGCAGGTCAGATGCGAGAGCAGGAAAGGCGAACCGATGCGTTTCTACTGCCACGAGGTCGTGCAGCGTTGGATTTCACCCGACGGCAAGGTTACGGACATGGCGTTGCTCCGTGGCTTCCTTTTCTGCTATTGCGATGTGTGGGCATTAGGCAGCGATATGGAGGTAAGACCGCACAACAGCCTATACGATGATGTGGTGGCAAGAAGCTGTGCATATCCAAAGATGAGGATATTGCCCCAACTCAGACGTAACGGCTTCAAGGGCGATTTCCACGGCATCTCCCCCGTGCGTCTTTTCAAAGCCTTGCTTTCAGACCCAAGAATTGAAACCCTTATGAAAGGCGGTGAGATTGAGGTCATGAAACACTTTCTTTTCAATACCCGTACTGCCGATGAATGTTGGGCATCATATCTGATTGCCAAGCGTCACAAGTATCAGATAGACAACCTCTCAATGTGGTGCGACTATCTGCGTATGCTCAAAAAACTCGGTCAAGACCTCCGTAACCCGAAGAACATCTGTCCCGAAGATTTCATGGCGGCACACGACAACGCAACCCGAAAAATTGAAGCCATACACGAGAAGGAAAGAGCCGCAGAGCAACGCCGTTGGGAGATTGAAAGGCGTGAGCGTGAGCAACAGCGACAACTCCAACGAAAGAAAGATGCGGAGGATTTCATCGCCAACAAATCCAAATTCTTCGGCTTGGTAATCACGGACGAGGAAATAATCGTCAAGGTGCTTGAAAGCATAGACGAGTATTACAACGAGGGCAAGACGCAGGGCATCTGCGTGTTTGGCAGTGGATACTACAAGAAAGCCGACACCCTCATACTATCGGCAAGGATTGGCGATGAGATTATTGAAACCGTAGAGGTGGACTTGCGAACCCTCGAAGTGGTGCAGTGCCACGGCAAGCACAACCAGGACACCGAATATCACGAGCGCATCATAGACCTTGTGAACAAGAACGCCAACCTTATCCGTGAGCGGATGAAAGCGGCATAGCATAACCCCTAAAACAACATTGATATGGAAGTAAGAATTGAAAGTATGATTTGTGTGTGGGATGATGCAATCCCCACGATGTTCCTTGAATTTGTGAACCTCCTCACTCTCACAACGAGTGAGGGGGAATTGAGAAAGAGCGTAAAGGAGTTTGCCGAGAAGCACGAACTTGACAAGTTTTTCCTTTACGGCTTCGGCTCACACCATTTCTACCTGCACCAACGCTACACAAGCAACCCCGAAATGGTGATGAAGAACAGAGTTCTGTCAGTACATTTTTAACCATCTAAAAAGCAACATTATGACAACACGAATGACCATCAACGGAGTAAGCACCTGCGCGGAAGCAGGTACGGAGAAATACGAGCGTTTCCAATCGGGTATCGGAAGACGCAGGCGGACACTTGTGCAGTACGACTACCGCCACCCCATAGACAGAGAATTGTTCTCTTGTGTCAAACCCACGTTGGACGAGTGCCGAGCCGCACGGGACAAGTGGCTGAACGCAAAGAAGGGAAAGGAGGACAGACTATGAACACGACCTATCAAACGCTGATAGTCAAGTTCAGCGAACCTATCACGGCATTGGACGGTATCTTTGACGATACCGGAGCGTGGGGAACGGACACCCTCAAGGGGTGGATAGATGATTACGAAAGCACACGTTTCACCGCCACCGACAGCCATACGGCAGTCATCACGAGCGAGTACAATATGGAATGTGTGAAAGAGTGGCTACAACGGCAGACCCCCATTTCCGAAATGCGAGAATTTTGAACGGGATGGCGGTGTCCGCACCGCCAATACTTAAAACCCTAAAAACAAAAGATATGATAGCCAAGACGATATTACAGCAGATAGGCGGAAAACGCTTCACCGCCATGACAGGTAGCCGTGATTTCATAGATATGGGCAACGGCTTACGGATGAGCCTTGCAAGGAACAAAACAAGTGCCAACCGCCTTGACATCATCTATGACGAAGGGGCAGACCTCTACAATATGCGCTTCTACCGCAGGACGTTCAGCAAAAAGACCTTTGAGTGCAAGACAAAGGACATTGCCGTACACGAGGGTATCTATTTTGATATGCTGGAGGAAATGTTCACGATGGTGACGGGACTTTACACACGCTTTTGAGTGGCGGGGCGGCGAGAGCCGCCCTACTTTCTTTCAGTGAGCATGATGGCGGACAAAGAAAGTAGCAAAGAAACCTTTGTCCAATCTGCGATAACTAAAAAATCCGCAAGTAAAACTTGCGGAGGCTATATATTGGGTCGTTATTTTTTGGTGGAGGGGAATGATAATCTCGAACCGTTGAACTACACATTTCTGCTTCGTCTCCATTTCCCCCAACGATTTGATACGTTCAATCATTTTTGTTGTTCCTTTCTGAATTTTCCTAAATACTTTCTTCATAATTTCGCTATACTTTTTATGGTTAATAACTATGTTTTGTATTGCTCTCACAACACTTACAACTTGAAGTGTTATTTGGAAACCGATAGGCAAAAATGGCTCAACGATGTCAATTAACGAGAAAATCCTACGATAATCTATCAAGTGATAGAGCAAAAGACGTGCCAAGTTAAATATGGCACGTCTTTTGCCAGTTTTGTCAGTCCTTTTATGGGATATACAACAGCGCAAACTCCGCCTTTCTCCGTTTGAGCAGCATGGCGTGGCGTTTTCCTTTGTAGTTG
>UQCW01000002.1 GCA_900539625.1 uncultured Prevotella sp. | reverse complement strand
GCGACAAAGAATTGCACAATCGCTGCGAAACAGAATTTGAGGCGTTGCAAAACAACTACGGCTATCTGTTTGAATAGTTTTTATTAGTCATCGTAGAGAAGTAAAAATGGAAACCGATTTCTTCGCATATTCTCGTCGAAAAATAGAAAAAGACAAAGAAGAAGGTCACTTTGAGGCTGCTCACAATCGTGAGATGGCACTCCGTTGCTTTGTCAACTTCTTGGGTAAAGAGGAATTGTCATTAAACGAATTGACTCCAGAACTTATGGTAAAATTCGAGGAATGGTTGAATACCAAAGGGCGTAAACAATCAACGACTCGACTCTATCTATACCAAATCAGTTTGGTATATAATATTGCAGTAAAAGAAGGAATTGTTCCAAAACTTAAATTACTGAAAGGCGTAAGAGTTGCTTTGCCAGCCAAAAAAGAACGTGAATTGCTGTCAGTTGATGAATTACGTAGAATGCGTTATGCCGACCTGTCTGATTCCATACCACAAACTTTTGCCCGTGATATGTTCTTCTTTTGCATCTACGGCAGAGGCATCAGTTTTACAGATTTGGCAAACATCAAGAAAACCGACATCAAAGGATTCACATTAACATACATCTCACAAATACCAGGATTGCCACGTATAACCGTACAATGGGATGCAGCCATGCAGGAAATCGCAGACCGCTACCCCTCTGATTCAGAATTCTTATTTCCTTTCATCAAATCAGCAGATATGCAAATGGCGGATTGCGAGGTGAAAAGGGTGCGACAGAATGTGATGAGAGCCTTTAAAAGAATTGCTACTCGTTGCAACCTATCTGTTGTTCCGTCAATGGGCATGGTAAAAGATATCTATCAGAGAGCTATAGATAGGGTGAGTGTGAGCAAGATAATTTAGGATTTTAAAATAATTTAATAATAAAACTATGAGCATTTTTGCAGGTAAGACTCTTATGATTACTGGTGGAACAGGTTCCTTCGGTAATGCAGTATTAAATCGTTTCCTTCGTACAGACATCGGTGAAATTCGTATTTTTTCACGCGATGAGAAGAAGCAGGATGACATGCGTCACGAATATCAGGTAAAATATCCTGATGTTGCCAACAAGATTAAGTTCTTTATTGGTGATGTACGTGATTTGCAATCATGCCGTAACGCTATGCCTGGCGTAGATTATATCTTCCACGCAGCAGCCTTGAAGCAGGTACCTTCATGTGAGTTTTTCCCTATGGAGGCTGTTAAGACCAATGTAATTGGTACTGACAATGTGCTTACTGCTGCTATTGAATTTGGAGTGGGTGCTGTTATTTGTCTCTCAACAGACAAGGCTGCTTACCCTATTAACGCTATGGGTATCACTAAAGCGATTGAGGAAAAGATTGCTGTGGCAAAGAGTCGTTATTCTGGGAAGACAAAGATTTGCTGCACACGTTATGGTAACGTGATGTGCTCACGTGGTTCTGTAATTCCTTTGTGGATAGATCAGATTCGCAATGGCAACCCTATCACATTGACCGAGCCCAAGATGACTCGCTTTATCATGTCATTGGAAGAGGCTGTTGACCTCGTTCTCTTCGCTTTCGAGCATGGTCAGAACGGCGACATCCTCGTTCAGAAGGCTCCTGCTTGTACTATTCAGACACAGGCAGAGGCAGTATGTGAACTCTTCGGTGGCAAGAAAGAAGAAATCAAAGTTATCGGTATCCGTCATGGTGAGAAGATGTACGAGACATTGCTCACCAAGGAAGAGTGTGCCAAGGCTGAGGATATGGGCAACTTCTATCGTGTACCTGCCGACAACCGTGGTTTGAACTACGACAAATATTTCAAAGAAGGTGATACCAAGCGTGCTGAAATCGAAGAGTTTAACTCAGATAACACCTATCGTTTGAACCTTGAGGAAACAAAGGCTAAGATTGGCGCTTTGGAGTACATCAAGAAAGAATTGAGTGGCGAAGGTAACTTTGTACAGTAATAAGCATATGAAGATATTAGTAACTGGTGCCAAAGGTTTTGTTGGTAAAAACCTTTGCGCTCAACTCAACAATATAAAAGACGGCAAGGCTCGCTGCTACGGAGACCTCACAATTGATGAGGTCTTCGAGTACGACCTCGACTCTACACCCGAGCAGCTTGATCAATGGTGCAAGGAATGTGACTTCGTGTTCAACCTTGCCGGTGTAAACCGTCCCAAGGACAACGACGAGTTTATGAAGGGCAACTTCGGTTTCGCCTCTACTTTGCTCGACACCCTTAAAGCTCATGGTAACAACTGTCCTGTTATGCTCTCCAGCTCACAGCAAGCATCCTTGACTGGACGCTTCGGTAACAGTGAGTATGGGAGAAGTAAGAAAGCTGGTGAGGATTTGTTCCTTGAATATGGCAAGGAGACAGGAGCCAAGGTATTGGTCTACCGTTTCCCAAATCTCTATGGTAAATGGTGCCGTCCTAACTATAATAGTGCCGTAGCAACATTCTGTAATAACATAGCCAACGACCTCCCCATCACCGTCAACGACCCAAGTGTAGAACTTGAACTGCTTTACATCGACGACCTTGTTGACGAGATGATTCACGCATTAAAAGGTGAGGAACATCATTGTGAGTTTGAGGGACTTGAAGTACTTCCTTCAGCAGATGGTAGGTACTGCTATTGTCCTATCACCCACAAGGCAACCCTTGGTGAAATAGTAGACTTACTCCATAAGTTTGCCGACATGCCCAAGACATTGATGATTCCAGAAATACCTGCCGACTCATTCGCTAAGCGTCTATACAGCACATTCCTTAGCTATTTGCCCAAGGACAAGGCTATCTTCGACTTGAAAATGAATGTAGACCCTCGTGGCTCATTTACAGAATTGGTACACACTCTCAACTGTGGTCAGGTAAGCATCAATATCTCAAAGCCTGGTATCACAAAAGGAGAGCATTGGCATAACACCAAGTGGGAACAGTTTATTGTTGTAGCAGGTCATGGACTTATTCAGCTCCGCAAGGAAGGCACAGACGAGGTGTTGAACTATGAAGTAAGTGGCGACAAAATCCAGTCTGTCATCATGCTTCCTGGTTACACACACAACATCGTAAACCTCTCCGACACCGAAGACTTGGTTACAGTAATGTACTGTAACGAGATATTCGACCCTAATAAGCCCGATACATATTATGATAAAGTCTAAAAGAGAATTGTCTTTTTATATCATGGCTGACACCATGATGAATAGAGGATATTTCAAGCTTCCATTTAAGGAACGTATTAAAAGGTTATTTTTAAAAGATGATATTCTTTTGTTTTTAAAATTGATGCGAAAATGTCAATATTATAGCCATTCGGGGGGGGGTAAAATTCATCTATTATATAATAAGATATAACAAGTTGGGAAAGAAACTTGGAATATCTATTGGATACAATGCTTTTGGATACGGATTGGTAATTCCTCATTATGGCACAATCGTAGTAGGTGGAAGCAATAAATGTGGAAATTATTGTGTTCTTCATACATCAACTTGTATATCAGACAACGGAAAGAATATAGGTGATGCTTTATATCTTTCAACAGGTGCAAAAATAACATCAAAGGTAACTTTAGGGAAAAATATATCTGTAGGTGCAAACTCTGTTGTAAATAAATCATTTGTTGATGGTAATATAATGATAGCAGGCGCACCTGCTAAGATAATAAAACCGATGGATGCTTGGTATATAAGAGATGGTCAAATCTTTTCAGAGAGAGTGAATGCTATAGAAAAAATAAAACAAAAAATGAATTTATAAAATGGACAAACAACCCAAATTTGACTATTCCGACATAAAGTTTAAAGATAACGGCAAATTAAAATTGATTATCGTTGTTGGCACACGTCCCGAGATTATCCGTCTCGCAGCTGTTATTAACAAATGCCGTCAGTATTTTGATGTTATTCTCGCCCATACAGGCCAGAACTACGACTACAACCTCAACGGTATCTTCTTCAAGGATCTGAAGTTAGCCGAGCCTGAGGTATACATGGATGCAGTAGGTGATGATCTTGGTGCGACATGCGGCAACATCATCAACTGCTCTTATAAGCTCTTTGCACAAACAAAGCCAGACGGAGTATTGGTATTAGGCGATACCAATTCATGTCTTAGCGTCATCGGAGCTAAGCGTCTACACATTCCTATTTTCCACATGGAGGCAGGCAACCGCTGCAAAGACGAATGTCTTCCAGAAGAGACCAACCGCCGTATCGTAGACATCATCAGTGATGTTAACATGGCATACTCAGAGCACGCCCGTCGCTACCTTGCAGACTGTGGTTTGCCTAAGGAACGTACATACGTTACAGGTTCACCAATGGCAGAAGTTCTACACAACAACCTTGCTGAGATTGAGGCAAGTGATGTTCATCAGCGTCTCGGTTTGGAGAAGGGCAAGTATATCCTTCTCTCTGCCCACCGCGAAGAAAACATCGACACAGAGAAGAACTTCATGTCCCTTTTCTCAGCAATTAACAAAATGGCAGAAAAGTACGACATGCCCATCCTCTACAGCTGTCATCCGCGCTCTCGCAATCGCCTTGCGGCCTCAGGTTTCCAACTTGACCCACGTGTCATCCAACATGATCCTCTTGGCTTCCACGACTACAACTGTCTTCAGATGAATGCCTTTGCAGTAGTATCAGATTCTGGTACACTCCCCGAAGAATCAAGTTTCTTCACCTCAGTAGGTCATCCTTTCCCTGCTATCTGCATCCGTACATCAACAGAGCGTCCTGAGGCTATCGACAAGGGAGACTTTATCATCGCTGGTATCGACGAAAAATCATTGCTTCAGGCTGTAGATACTGCTGTAGAGCTTTGCAGTGACGGTCAGCATGGCATCCCTGTGCCTGATTATGTAGATGAGAATGTATCAACTAAGGTTGTGAAAATCGTACAGTCATACGTTGGTATAGTCAATAAAATGGTTTGGCGCAAATTCTAAAAAATGGAAGCTGTTGTACAGGTTGTTCTGTAAAGAATGTGGTTCGATACCACCAGCAGCTACAAATTAGAATAATTGCAATACTTTACTAATTGAAAAATACAAAGAAATATTCTATTGTTTATCAATTAGTCATGCGCAATTTTTAATAAGAAATATGTAAATACAAATTATCAATCCCGAAAAGATTATGAAATAAATTCAAGAAAGTAAACTATAATAGCGCAAATTTCTTGAAGCGATCAAAATAAAGCATAATATAAATAGAATATGAAATTAGTATTTGTGACAAATCTTGTACATCATCATCAAACACCAGTTGCAGATGAGTTCTACAACTTATTGGGTGATGATTATAAGTATATCAGTACAGAGCCAATGCCTGAATGGTTAATAAAAGGAGGATATGATCCAACCATAAATAGATCATATATTATACGTGCTTATGAAAGTGATGAGACATTGAAATATGCTCAAAAGCTTGCAGATGAAGCAGATGTTGTCATTATTGGTTCTGCTCCAGAATATTATGTAACAAATAGAATAAAAGAAGGAAAGATAACTTTTAGGTATTCAGAACGGTGGTTTAAAGATCGTAGATGGTATCTCTCTGGGCCAAAAGCGTGGATTAATTATTTTAAATGCCATATTATCCATTGGAAAAAGCCTCTCTATATGCTGGCTGCAAGCGCTTATACTTGCCGTGATGTTAATGCTATAGGTGCGTACATTGGAAAAGTTTTTAAATGGGGGTATTTTACTCGTGTGGATGAATTCCCGCTTGAAGCATGTAAAAAACTGGATGCTTCCAGCGAAGAAAGCACACCACATATAATGTGGTGTGCACGCTTTCTTCGCTTGAAGCATCCAGAATTACCAGTGATGTTAGCAAAGCGTTTAAAGGATAAAGGTTATAAATTTCACATTGATATGTATGGTTCTGGTGAAGAATTGAATGCAACTATGCAATTAGCCCAAAACTTAGCAGTGGATGATAAGGTGTCTTTTTGTGGTAATCTTCCTAATGAAGATATTTTAAATCAGATGAGACAGCATGAAATTTTTCTCTTCACGAGTGATAGAAATGAAGGTTGGGGAGCCGTATTAAACGAATCAATGAGCAATGGCTGTGCTGTTGTAGCAAGTAACCTAATTGGTTCTGTTCCTTTTTTGATACAAAATGGTAAAAATGGATTAATCTTTAAATCTGAAGATATTGATTCGCTAGAAAAGAATGTGACTTATCTTTTGGATCATCCTTCAAGAAGAATAGAAATAGCAAAGAATGCTATTCTAACAATGAGAAGTGTATGGTCTCCGAAAAACGCATCGAAAAGCTTTTTTGAGTTAGTTGAAGCACTTACAACAAAGAACAGTGCGTTAATACCTAAAAATGGTCCCTGTAGTAAGGCTGAAAGAATTTAGTATGCAAAAGATAGAAAAAGAAAAATCAGACTTAATATGGAGACTAAAAGGTATTGCTATTTTTACAGTCTTCTTCGCTCATGTACCATATAATGGGCCATATGAATGGATATCCTATATTTATAACCTCTTAGGGATGTTAGGTGTTCCCTCCTTTCTGATACTCTCAGGTTTCTTCGACTATAACAGTTCAACGAATCTAATAAAGACTGCAAGGAATTTGTTTGTTCCTGTTTTGATGTGGGGACTTATAAGTTATTTCCTTGCCAATTATATATCATTGTTGAGTCTTCATGTACAAGTCTTGGATGTTCTAAAATGGATTTATGGTTGTGGTAGTTGGTTGTATTTTGTGCCAGTGCTTTTCTGGTGCAAAATCCTTTCCAGGTGCTTTGATAGATACTATTACATACTTTTGCTAATAAGTTTGATGTCTATATATTTGACAGCAAAAAATATTATTCCATATAATGAATACTTTACGGCTTATACCAATCCATTAAATTTCTATGTTTATTTTCAGACTGGTCGTATCATACGTCAAAATAACATTGAACTTTTAAATGTTAAGCTGTTTTTTATGTCATTGGCTGTTTGTATTACAAGCCTTTGTGTGTGGAGCGAAACACCATCCTACTTTTCTCTTTACTCTGTTGTTGTTTCTATTTGTTCATTTGTTGTTCTCTACAGAATAGCTTATCATATAAAATACGGTGAAGAAGTAGGAAAACTATCGTATGTAATATATTTGGTTCATCTTGTACCTGCTAGTATCCTAAATAGACATGGTCAAATGGTCTTTGGAGCATGGTTTGAATATCTGAAAGTTCCACTTATTTTCTTCCTTATTTTAATAGTAGTATGGATAGGTAAACTCTTACTTCAGCAGATGCATAATGTAAAATTGTATAAATATTTAGGTTATAGATAAATACATGGAACTCAAACAAATTTTAGATTATGGCAAACAAATATCTCGTTATTTCAGTGCATCATTGATACCATTAATTCTTAATCTTCTGATAAATCCATTGGTGTCGTTGAATATGGATCCAGAGGATTTTGCAATAACAGGATATTTTACGTCGTTTAGCACTCTTATATCTCCGATAATAGCTTTTTATATGATTCATTATTATAACAAACGCTATTTTGAACTTGACGAAGATGGAAGGAGACATTTGTATGCAGTTTTATTTAAAGCTTTAATTTTCTTCTCGTTTGGCGTGTCTATATTGTGTCTTGTGGGACTACTGATATATGTTAAATGTATTTCAGACACTTCATTGGCTACTTTCCCATACTTGTATATGGCTGTAATGACTATTCCGTTTACAGGCATCTATAACTTGGAATTAGCAGATTATAAGATGCAAAGAAAAAGTAAAGAGTATATGAATATTTCTGTGACAAGGGGAATTGTTGTAGTATGTTGCACGTTGCTATTTGTTGTTTTCATAAAATGGGGAGCTTTTGGAAAACTGTTAGCACCTTTACTTGTTGAAATTTGTATTTTTATTTATATTCTCATAAAACATTCAGACATTTGGAAGATAGAAACATCAAGGTCCGAATTATGGCCTGTCCTTCAATTTTGTTGGCCTCTTGCATTAGGGGCTGCACTTGGATATTATTCTAATGGTTATGATAAATCAGTTCTTGAGAGTATTGGAAATACCACAGAGTTTGGCTATTATTGTGTTGGAACGAGTATTGCTGCATATCTCGGAGTATTTACCAACTCTATAAGCTCTACATTCCAACCAGATACTTATGAGGCTATCATAAGTAATAACAAAAAGAAATTAGCCAGAGTTGTGGCGATACGTTGGGGACTGACATTCTCTGTAGTCTTAGTATTTATTATACTTTGTCCATTTGTTGTTATGTTATTGACCGCAGGAAAATATATGGAATCAGTTCCGTATGCGAGGATTTTTGCTTTAGTCAGTTTGACTAATTCAATATATTATATTATTAATGATTATTCAATAGCAAGAGGTAAACCCCATTTTTATCTAATAACTACAATTTTAGGCAGTATAGCTATTGTCTTAGCTATGCCAATATTTGTTCATCAATATTCTTATAGTGGTGGAGCAATAATGACTGTACTATCATTTGTGATATTAAGTATAATAAATCTACTATTATTTTTAATACCGACATATAATAAAAAAATAATAAAAAATAAAGACAATGAAAATTCTTTGGATTACTAATATATTATTTCCTGAGGCAGAACAACTTTTGAATGGAACGGGTGAACTTAAAGCAACTGGTGGTTGGATGCTTGGAGCGGCGAATGCTTTGCTACAGAATAAGGAAGTAAAACTAACTGTTGCTTCAGTTTCAACAAAGGTTCATAAACTTACTAAATTGGAAGGACATGATATATTATATTATATCCTTCCGATGGGAAAAGGCAATATGAATTTTAATATGGAATATTGCAAATATTGGCAGCAAGTGAATAACGACGTGAATCCAGATGTCGTTCACATTCATGGAACAGAGTGTTCACATGGATATGCCTATATGAGTGCATGTGGTTGTGACAATGTTGTTATTTCTATTCAAGGTCTTACTTCTGCCTACTACTACTACTACTACGGAATGACTAAAAAGGACATATATAGAAATCTGACCTTTAGAGATATTATTAGAGGAAGTATATTGAGTGGACAAAAACAATTCAAGCAAAGAGCTGCTTATGAAATAGAGGTGATAAAGAATGCTAAACACATAATTGGTCGCACCTCATGGGATAAAGCAAGAGTTTGGGCTATAAACCCTAATGCAGAATATCATTTTTGCAATGAAACTTTACGTTCTGATTTCTATGATGGTAGTAGATGGATTTACAATAAGTGTAATAAACATTCCATTTTTTTAAGCCAAGCAGGATATCCGATAAAGGGATTGCATCAAGTTCTTAAGGCTATGCCTTTTATCTTGCGTCATTACCCTGACACATCAATTAGAATTGCAGGTACCGATATTACAAAATCGAGCACTTTATCAGAGAAGCTTCGTCTCTCAGGATATGGAAGATACATTAAGAGACTGATAAATAAAAATGCTCTCGAAGATAAAGTCACATTTACTGGTAGCCTTAATGGAGAGCAAATGAAGCAAGAATATCTTCGTACGAATGTGTTTGTTTGTCCATCAACCATAGAGAATAGTCCTAATTCACTTGGTGAAGCACAGATTCTTGGAACTCCATGTATTGCAAGTTATGTAGGTGGTATTCCAGATATGATGAAAGGAAATGAAGAAAACCTTTATCGCTTTGAAGAAGTGGAAATGTTGGCGGAGAAGGTATGTAGGGTTTTTGCAGATGCAGAGAAACAGGTTGATATGCATGTTATAGCAGCAGAACGTCATTCTCCAAATTTAAATTGTAGTATCTTATTTTCAATATATAAAACCATCATTAATAGTAAAAGATAATGAAATTAACTATAAGACATTATATTGTTTTGGCTTTGTTTTTTGCTACAATGATAACATCGTTATGGCCAGATAATATATATTTATTGTTTACTTTTTCCTTGGCTAATCTTTTTTTGATAAATACAAATTTAAAAAATGATAAAGCTTTCTTTTGTCTTTTTCTCTTTTCGTGCTTTTATTGTCTAAACCAATATGCAACAGTTGGAACTGGTAGTGGTTTTGTATTTTTATCTACCTTAATAGCACCTATCTCTTTTTATAAATTTGGATGTTGGCTTATGGATTGGATGCAAGAAGACAGACAACGATTGAATTTTCTATTTTGTATGTTTTTATGCTATTTGTTGCCAGCATTACTACTGACAATTCAAGATATGATTTTGGTTGGTTTTATTAATGAAAGCAGGCGCCTACTCTCGGATATAGGAAAAGAAGACACAACACTTGCCGCTACCTTATATGGGCTTATGGGTTCAACAGGTATTGGTTTTGTTTCAATATTATTCTCTTCAAGATTGAAAATATTTAAAAAAATCTTATATTTTTCTATTTGTGTCATTTCGGTTCTCATTATTATACACCTTGCAAATCGTACAGGGCTTGTATTATTGGCATTATGTATACTTTTTTCATTTGTCAATTCAACGCGATTCAAACCATCAAAACTTATAATAACTACACTTTTATTATTAATTGTTTTTTTTGTTATTATAAAATCTGGGCTTATACCTAAGGACGTTATAGACGCTTATTCAATGCGAGAAGATAGTGCAACAACTAATGCTTCTGAATTTGGTGGACGAACGGTATTATGGAGTGATGCCTTATCAAATATCTTAACTCATCCATTTGGTTGGAAAAGATTAAAATACGCACATAATTTATGGCTTGACCTAGCTGCTGTTGGAGGATGGATTTCACTTGTCTTTTTCTTTACAACAACGTTAGTATCTATTAAATGTTTTTTTAAAACAATGCATCAAAAGCTTACGCCTTTCAAGTCAGTATTATTAACTGTGTATCTATCCATGATGCTAAATTCTATGGATGAACCCGTAATAGAAGGATCGTTATTATTCTTCGTTTTGTTAATATTAATATGGAGTATGGTTATTTCCGCATCAAAAAGAATATAGAAAAATATTATAATATATGAATATCATTTATTTAGGAAAATTCTTCCCTCAAACTTTATTGAGAACAATAAACGAAGATTGTAAAGTGAAAATGGGAATGTCAAATCATAACTTTGAGATGTCAATACTTAATGGACTTTGTCAACAAGAAGGAATAGATTTGAAATGTATTACGATCCCAGGCGTTTATTCTTATCCTCATAATAATAAGAATTTATACACGAAACCGGAAAGTTATGATTATAAAAATACCCATATTGATTCAGCGGGTTTTTGTAATCTTGTGGGCATAAAAGAAAAATGTGCAGCTCGTTCATGCGCTCGTTTGATTGTAAAAGCTACGAACTCATTTGTAGGAGATGACTTGCATATTATAATTAACACTCCTGATATTCGATTGTTTGACGCTGTTAGAATGGCAGAAAGGAAAACAAAAAAACGTTTCACAAAAACGGTCATTATTCCAGATATACCATCAATGGTAACAGCTATGGATAAACAAAATCCTATTAAAGCTTACCTATTAGCAAAAAGAGATTTCAAGGTTATGGAGTATACTGCAAATAGCAATGGCCTAGTATTGCTAACAGAGGCTATGATGGATTATGTTTCCAAACCAGTCAAACACATAGTAATGGAGGGGATTGTCGATGTCTCAACAATGGATATGAAACAGGTTCCAATAGTAACAAATAAGGAAGTTATACTCTATACTGGAACACTTCGCAAGATATTTGGCGTTATGAATCTTGTTAATGCTTTCAGAATGGTTCATGATAAAAATGTAGAATTGTGGATATGCGGGTCTGGAGACTCTGAAGAAGCAATTGAAGAAGCGGCAAGAAAAGATTCGCGTATAAAGTTCTTCGGACTAGTGGATAGCAAGACTGCTCTTGAGATGCAGCATAAAGCAACAATTCTCGTAAATCCTCGAACTAGTGAAGGGAAATATACAAGATATTCATTTCCATCAAAAACAATGGAATATCTACTTGCAGGGCGAAGTGTTATAATTAATCGTTTGCCCGGCATTCCTGAAGAATATTACGATTATGTATATACTCCAAAAGATGAAAGTGTGGACGCATTTGCTGAATGTATTTCTAACGTTATTCACATAGATAAGGATATTCGTGAAAAACGTTCGGAATCAGGAAGACGGTTCATAATTGAAAAAAAGAATTCCAAAATCCAAATGGAACGTGTAATCAAAATGATACAATCTTATCAATAAAAACAATATATGAAGATTTCAGTTATAGTTCCTACTTATAAACCTCAGGTATATTTATGGGAGTGTCTTGATTCTATATACAATCAAATATTACCAAAGTCAGATTATGAACTTGTGCTTGTTTTAAATGGTTGCAATGAGCCATATAATACCCAAATATTAGATTGGCTTTCAAAACACAAAGATCTGAACGTACAGTTCTTTCAGACAGAAACGGGCGGAGTTTCTAATGCTCGCAATATAGCACTTGACAATGCAAGAGGAGAATATGTGACGTTCATTGATGATGATGACCTTATTTCCACTGCATATCTGAAAGAATTATATGAAAAGGCGACTCCTGATACTGTTTCGTTGTGCTATCCTTATGCTTTCAATGATGGACATATTGAAAAACAATTGCCATATAGTATAACAAAAGCATATGAATATATTTGTAAACACAAATGTAAAAAATTATCATCCATGGTCCGGAAATATTTTTCCGGACCATGTATGAAGCTCATTCCAATGAGCTTCATACATGATAGGAGGTACGACGTGAGATTTAAGAATGGAGAAGATAGCTTGTTTATGTTCTTAATATCAGATAAAATAAAGAAGGTCGCTTTTACATCTAAAGATGCTACCTATTACCGTAGATACAGAGATAATAGTGCTTATACAAGAGGTAAGACAAAAAGAGAAATAATTTCAAATAAAATGAGTATGATAAGAGCCTACATCTCAATTTATTTGAAAAAGCCTCAAAAATATTCGTTGTTTTTTTTTATAACAAGATTATTAGGGACGCTTCGTTAACATTCAGATATAAGTCTCTCTGTTAAGCCCTTAATTGCATGCAAACATAATAAAGTTATAAAATGAAGAGCTTAATAGAAGACATCGATGAAACCATAAAGGATTATCGTAATGATAACGGAATCCGATAACCAAAGAACATACACAATAATGGGCCAATCAGTTTTGGGGTGATGCCGAGTTTGATCTAAAAGAATTCGCACATATTGATGGCTTCTTGTTGTATGGAAATAAAATAGAAACAACTTATGCTCCTGATATTACTTTAGAGGATTTATAATGAAATATACGATGAACAAGATATTATTAACAACCCTTTTTTCTGGTTATAATTACGGGTCGTCATTGCAGACGTTTGCAACAAAATCCATAATAGAAGAATTGGGATGTGAGTGTGAATTGGTTGCAAGAAAAAGCATAGTTAAAGGACGTGATATAAGATTGGGTAAATTATTCACGATACTATGGAGAACGTTGCTTACGGTTGATACAAAAACTCTAAAAGCATACAAAAGCTCATATCAGAAAACCTTGATAGGTGATTCAGTAAAAAGGTTCTCTGATTTTGAAGATAAATATCTACAACCGAAGAGAATGGGATGGTCGGAGTTGCAAAAGGAGGCAAAGGATTCTGTTGCTTGTGTTGCAGGAAGTGACCAACTGTGGGATCCAACAACGCTTTATGTAGACCCTATGTATTATCTTAGATTTGCTCCAAAAGATAAACGTATATCATTTGCCACAAGTATGGGACATGACTTTGTGGCAAAATATAACGAGAAGAAACTAAGAAAGTGGATTTCAGAGGTAAAACACCTTTCTGTTAGAGAGGATAGTGGCGTAAAGTTAATAAAGGAACTGTGTGGTAGAGAAGCTCTACATCTTCTTGATCCAACACTATTGCTGAATGGAGAGACATGGAGAAAAAAGCTTGAGATACAGAATCAAAATAATAAATACATATTAGCATATTTCCTTGATGCTCCATCTCGACAAGCAAAGTGTTGTATAAACAATCTCAAAAAGAAATACCAATGTGACGTTATTGCCATTCCTTATGAACATGAGGATATGAGTTATGCCACAAACGTAGTGCCAACAGGTCCACTTGAGTTTCTAAGTTTGGTAGATAATGCTGTAGCTGTTGTTACAGACTCTTTTCACGGTACAGCCTTCTCAATAAACTTGCATACTCCTTTCTTTGTATTTGATAGAAATTATGGTGCCGCACATTCGCAGAGTAGCCGTGTGATCTCTTTATTGAAGAAAGTTGGACTGATGGAGAGGTATGAACCAAGTGAAGAAGCAAATACAGAGATAAACTTAGACTTTACACATTCTGATGAGATACTAACTGCTGAAAGAGAAATAGCAAAGAGGTATTTACAAGAGTCTGTAATGTCTTGTCGTAAAAAATGATGGAATAAAAAAAATAAAACCATTATAATGAAAAAGGTTTTCGAAAAACAAAGAGTAACAGATTTTGAAAGCAAAGAATGTTCAGGTTGTGGGTTATGCGAAAATGTGTGCCCAAAAGGATGCATAACGATGTCTGAGGATTCTCTTGGATATAAAAGACCTATTATTGACGATTCTAATTGCATTGATTGTGGGTTGTGCTCAAAACAATGTGTAATAGTGCATCCGACAGAAACGACAGCTCCAATATCAACTTCTGCTGCTGTTCGTTCGGATAAGGATAAAATAAAAATGTCATCGTCTGGTGGAGTATTTGCAGCTATAGCAGAGTATCTTATTTCTAAAGGCTGGATGGTTGCAGGTTGTATTATCGATGCAGACCTTAATCCACGTCATATTCTTACAGACAATGTCAAAGAGTTGCGTAGAATGTATGGGTCGAAATATGTTCAAAGTGATACAAATGGCATTTATAAATCGGTAAAAGATGCTCTAAAGTCAGGAAGAAAAGTTCTCTTTTCAGGAACTCCTTGCCAAGTGGCTGCTGTTAAGAGATATACAAAGAGTAATGAGAATCTGCTAACTATTGAGGTAATCTGTCATGGTGTTCCTAATGTTAAGATGTTTCATTCCTCGTTGACACTTTACAATAAAGCCTCAATAAAGGACTTCTTATTCAGGGATAAAGGCCAGGGTTGGACTTTCAACAATTTGATAGTCTATAAAAACGGTAGTGTAAAGAAGATAAATCATCGTTTGTCTTCGTATATGACTTATTTCCTCGAGGGTGAGACTTATAGAGACTCCTGCTATGAATGTCCTTATGCAAAACCTGAACGTGGTGCAGATATCACTATTGGTGACTTTTGGGGCGTTGTAGGAAGAAGGGCAGATTTAAAAGAAAAAATAGATATAGAGAAAGGTGTATCCTGTCTTTTAGTCAATTCGGATAGAGGAAAAACAGTTGTTGACTCTTGTGGTATAGAGCAATATACTGTATCGTATGAAGATATAAAAGACGGTAATGAGCCACTGAATCATCCGTCAAGGCATACTGATAAACGTAGTGTTATCCTTTCTGAATGGAGAAAGAGAATGAACTGGGCAGAAGTTAATCAGTATTGGAAGAAACACGATTTCAAATTGTCATACTTGATTTGGAGTTCCATACCAGTGAGTTTACAGCATAAAATCAGATTATTATTAGGAAAACGTTGATATATGAATTATAAAGTAGCAGTAGTTATCCCTACCTTAAACGAGGAGAAGTTTATAGCCCGTTGTCTTGATTCCGTTATTGCTCAGTCTTATCCGTTTAATGATATGGATGTGATGGTGGTTGATGGTGGAAGTAAGGATAGAACAAAGAATATAGTGGAGGAGTATAAACGTAAATATCAGAATATACGATTCCTCAATAATCCAGGTAGAATACAATCAATAGCCTTTAATATCGGTGTGAAGTCATCTGATGCACCTTATATTGTACGTTTGGATGCACACGCATTATATAATAATGATTATATAGAAAAGTGTATCAAAGGATTGGAAACTGATAGTGAAAGAGGCAACGTGGGTGGTCGTTGTATAATTCTGCCTTTTAAGGAAACGTTATGGGCGAAAACTAATGCCATTTTGAACTATTCTCGCTTTGGTATAGGAGGTTCTGCTTTTCGTGTAGGAATGAAACCAGACTATGTTGACTCTGTTCCGTTTGGTGCATTCCCTCGTACTGTGTTTAATAATGTAGGAGGTATGCGTGAAGATCTTCCTCGTGCAGAAGATAACGAATACAATTCTCGTATTCGCAAAGCTGGATATAAAGTATACTTTGACCCTGAGATTGTGAGTTCTTATTATGCTCGTCCCACTTTACGCACATCTTGCAAGCAGATGTATGCCAATGGTGAATCTATCGGTCATTTGTTTTATGTAGACAGAGAATCTATAGGTTTACGTCATCTTGTGCCTCTATTGTTCGTAATAGGTATTATATGTGGTGTCTTTTTGTCATTCGTATGGTTGCCTTTCTTCTTTGCATTATTAGCCTGTTTGTGCTTGTATTTTGCATGTGACTTATTGGCTTCAGTAATGGCAGCTAAAAAACATGGTTGGAAATATCTGTTACCATTGTTCTTGATGTTCTTCTGTGTGCATATCTCGTATGGATGGGGTACGATAGTAGGTTTCTTCACTGGAAGAAGATTGAAATGATACAAATGAATCGTAAACGTATTTTATTACTCCTACATTATAGTCTAAACACTCAACCTACAGATTCAACTTTATTTTCTTCACTATCCGAAAACGATTGGTTTAAGCTGATGCGGATAGCAGGACAGCAATCGGTTCTTGGATTATGTTTAGATGCTCTTGATAAATTAAAATCTAATGGGGCTATGCCACCACGAAATGTATTGATAAAGTGGATTGGCAGTGTGATGACGTTAGAGAAAGAGTATGAACGTCAAAAGGTGTTCATAAAAGAACTTGCTTCCTTCTTCTCTAAACATGGCTTGAAGATGGTGTTGATGAAGGGATATGGTCTGTCGAAGTTATATCCTATTCCTAAACATCGAGGGAGTGGTGATTTGGATGTTTACTTCTGTGGAAAAGGGCAGTATGCTGATGAACTGATAAAGGAGAAGGGCATTGAAGTAAAACAGAATGAGGAAAAGCATAGTGTATATAGCATTAATGGCTTTCACGTAGAGAACCACGCTTCTATGATTTGTGAGCAAGAACACCTCTCGCTATTGAAGGTGGAAGAGTTCTTAAAGGATGACCTTGAAAGAAATCTTCATCTTGATGAGGAATCTGGATGTTGGTTACCTTCTACAATGTTTAATGTTGTTTTTTTACCCTTACATTTTGCTGGACACTTTGTGTATGGTGGAGCTAATCTAAGGCAAATAGTTGACTATGCTTTGGTGGTGAAAAATGCAAACCTTAACTCTGATACTAATCAGATAGATTGGGAGAAGATTAAGGCATTGGCTATTGAAGGAGGTTATTTCAAATTCCTATGCTGCTTGAATGGAATATGTATGGACCATATTGGTATTCCTTCTGATTGTTTCCCTGACTGGCCAAGGTATAAGGATATAGAAGAACGGATATTAGCTGAAATTCTAAATCCAACATCTGTGGATGTACATTCTTTGCCAAGTAAGATAAAACGATACTTCAAGAACCGTTGGAAGTATCAGTTGGTGTATAGCAAAGAAAATCACTTAATGGGATTCTTGTTGAGAATTCGCTCTTGGGTGAATTGGAAGTGGGGAAAAAAGAGTGTGTGGAATCGTAAATAGACATTATAATATTTACCGCCTTTACAATAGACTATCGTGTCATTTTTAAACACGAATTTCCATAAATTATCCATAAATTACTCATAAATTTTATTTACACTCAAACCTTATGGAGGTTTGGATGAAGTATTTTCTTGCCCATCTGTAAAGTGCTGAATTTCAGCAATAAAGATAGTAGAATTGAACTTATCTAAATAAATAATTTAATCAATTAAACATTTTATAATCATATTATGACAATGAAATTGCGTAATGTGCCTTTCTCTCCGCCTGATATGACGGAGGCTGAGGCTGCAGAAGTGCGTGATGCTATTTTGTCTGGTTGGATTACAACTGGACCACGCACAAAAAAGTTAGAGAAAGAAGTTGCTGAGTTTGTGGGTGTGCAAAAGGCTGTATGCCTTAACTCGCAAACTGCTTGTGGTGAAATGGCTCTTAGACTGTTGGGCGTTGGTGAGGGCGACGAGGTGATTGTGCCTGCCTATACATATACAGCAAGTGCTTCTATTGTGGAGCATGTGGGTGCCAAGTTAGTGTTTGTGGATGTGCAGAAGGATTGCCTTGAAATGGACTATGAGGCTGTGGAGAAGGCTATCACTCCTAATACTAAGGCTATCATTCCAGTTGACTTGGCTGGTATTCCTTGCGACTACGACAGACTGTATAGTATCGTGGAAGGCAAGAAGGAGATGTTTACTCCTAAGACCGACTTGCAGAAGATGCTTGGACGTGTTGCCATTTGCTGTGATGCCGCACATGCCTTTGGTGCATCACGCAAGGGAAAGATGGTGGGAGCAATTGCCGACTTCTCGTCTTTCTCGTTCCATGCTGTGAAGAATTTCACAACTGCTGAGGGTGGTGCCTTGTCGTGGAATCTGCCTTTCGGTAATGAGAAGGTGGTGAAGGACTTGGACAAGAATGTGGATAATACATTTAGTGGTGTGCCTGAGATTGAGGGAGAGACTTGGAATGAGAATCTTTATCGTAAGGTACAGCTGTTGAGTCTGCATGGACAGAACAAGGATGCTCTGGCTAAGACTAAGCTGGGTGCTTGGGAGTATGACATCATTGGCACTTGGTATAAATGTAATATGACTGACGTGGTGGCTGCTATCGGACTGGTGCAGATGCAACGTTATAAGGGTATGCTGGAGCACAGACGCAAGATGATTGAGCGTTATGATGAGGCTTTGAAACCCTTGAACGTGGCTGTGCTGAACCATTATGACGAGGAGCATACTTCATCGGGACACTTGTATTTGGTTCGTCTGTTGGGTAAGACTCGTGAGGAAACAAACAAGGTGATAGAAAAGATGGCGGAACGTGGCATTGCTACAAATGTTCACTACAAACCACTACCCATGATGACGGCCTATAAGAAGTTGGGCTTCGACATTAAAGATTTTCCTAACGCTTATAATATGTTTGTTAATGAGGTTACTCTGCCGTTGAACACAAAGATGACAGACGAGGATTTGGAGTATGTGATAGAGAATTTCGTAGAGATAGTATCTGAATTGTAATCATTAATTATCAAAGGCCTGGAGATGAAGACAATATCTTTATCTTCAGGTTTTTCTTACCCTAAAAGTATGAAAAGATTATTTGACATAGTTGCATCTGGTTGTGGATTAATAGTTTTAAGCCCATTGTTTATAATATTGGCTATTTGGATCAAATTTGATTCTAAAGGTCCCGTGTTTTATAGACAAGTGCGTGTGGGACGTGGAAATAAGGATTTCAGAATATTCAAATTCCGATCTATGCGTGTAGGAGCAGATAAGGGTTCTTTAGTAACCATTGGTGGTCGTGATCCTCGTGTGACCCGTTCGGGATATTATATCCGTAAATATAAGTTTGATGAACTCCCCCAGCTTATAAACGTGTTTATTGGAGATATGAGTTTGGTTGGTCCTCGTCCTGAAGTGCGTCACTATGTGAATTACTGGACACTCGAACAGATGCACGTATTGGATGTTCGTCCAGGAATCACCGACCCTGCCAGCATCAAGTTCCGCAACGAGAACGAACTGATGGAAAAGGCTGAGGATCCTGAGGATTACTATATCCATGTGATTATGCAGGAGAAGATAAAGCTGTACTTGGAGTATGTGAAGAATAGCTCGTTCTGGTATGATGTAAAGCTAATCTTCGAGACATTCAAGGTTATTGTCACAGAACGATGAGAAGATTACTATATGCTGTTTGGCAATTCTGCAAATATTTGTTCGTGCCAAGAAAGGCACATCACCTACCAAATGATTAATGACTATGGAATTTGATAAAGACTTTTTAGGTAAGCTCTTTGAGCAAGCCACAATAAACCCAAGATTACGTCAGAGTTTTGATTTGCGTACATCTTCGGCTGATAATAGTCAGCGTATCTTAAATGCATTACTTCCTGGTACGGTTGTGCCTATCCACAGGCATGAGAACACGACAGAAACAGTTGTTTGCTTGTGTGGAAAAATGGATGAAATTATATATGAGGAGGTAGTGACATACGAGAATGCTGCATCTGAAGCCCTGCCTATGGGTATAGATACGCAGGATGTAATACGGAAAGTAGAGTATCGTGAGGTGCAACGCATTCATCTTTGCCCAGCGGAGGCAAAGTATGGATGTCAGATACCAAAAGGGGCATGGCACACGGTGGAAGTGATAGAGCCGAGTGTGATATTTGAAGCAAAGGATGGGGCGTATAAAGGATAGTATCAAGAAATAATTGTAACGTATGAAATTAGCAGTTATTCAAATGTCTGATCTTCACATAACATCGGGAACAGACTATATTGTGGAAAAATCAAGAAATCTTGCACGTGCCACTGCTTCTATTCTAAATGAGTGTTCAAAAGTGGCAGTCGTTGTCACTGGAGACATCGTTGATAAAGGGAATGTCGCAAACTACCAATTTGCGAAGAAAATGTTTCAAGATTTCAAGAATGAAATTGAAAAGGAGAGAAAGTTTGACTCTTGGGAGTACGTTTTTGTTCCAGGTAATCACGACTTGGATTTTGGAATGGATGTGCCTTTTCGTGACTTCGTACTAAAAGATGTCTTGGATAATGGAGCTTTTAAACGTAATGAATATGAAAGCGAGGCCCTGAAACCTCAATATGAGTTTTGGAAATTTTATGCTGAATTAAGTGAAGAAGAACACCTGAATCGAATTTCTTACGAGAAACAAATAAAAATCAACAATAACAGTTCTCTGATATTTCATTGCTATAATACAGCTTTATTGTCCACCATAAATGAACAACCACAAAGCCTAATTGTTCCAGAAGCAAATTTCATAACGTACAATGATGACAATGGAAGAAATGATATTGTCATATCCGTTTTTCACCACAAGACAGGTTGGTTAGCAACACGCGGAACGAAAAATAACAACCATTTATTTAGTGAGCACATTCAAAAGCAATCGCAAATATTGATGTGTGGTCACGAACATCAACATCGTGGAAAGCAAATTTCGGATTTGGACAATAGAGCTGCAATTTTATATTTAGAGAATGATTCTTTGCAACAGGGTGAAGAACAATCCTTTTCTGTTCTTGTATTTGATGATACGGATTTAACAAATGCTGTATTATATACAATTTCTATTGACGCAAAGAAAGATGTTTGCCTACCTATTGCAGAAAAGAATGTTCCGATTACTTATCATGGTCATTCTTTTGACTTTACAGAGCAATTTTATACATATCTTCATAGCTTGGATGCTCCAATTAAGCATCCACGTAAAGACCCTCTGTTATTGGATGATATATATGTATATCCTGATTTGGAACCATTGAATGGAAACGTAGATGATGACAGGGTTTATACATATATAGACTCAAAGGAAATTTTTTCGTATAACGAAGCGACGAAAGTGATAATCTTGGAAGGAGAAAGCCAGTGTGGGAAAACAGCATTGCTAAAGATGCTCATATCTCAATGCTATCATCGCTCAATCTATCCAATATTGCTTCATGGAAAAGATATCACGAAGGTCAACATCAAGCATTTATTGAACAGAGCGTATGACAATCAATATGACAAATCCAAAAAGAAATTTCAAGAGTATTATACCATTGAAAGGTCAAAACGAATTGTCTTTATAGATAATATGGATAAGTCTTCTCTCAATAAATCGGGAATGAAGGAACTTATCTCATCATTATTGAAAGTTTATGACAAGGTTATAATTACTACATCAGAGAATATAGATATTAGGGGATTCTTGTCTACTGCTGACAATATGGATGTGATATATTATTCTGTACATTCTCTTGGATATGTAAAGCGTAATCTGTTGATAGAAAGATGGATAATGTTAGGCTCTGATATATATACCGTTGACAATAACAAGTTGGCAGAAGCAGTAAAAACAGCTTATGATCAAGTCGCAAACATATTAGGCAAACAGTTGTTGCCGTCAAATCCAATATTCTTGCTTACGCTGTTGCAAAATATCGACACAGGTGTTAATACTTTTGATGTCTCGCCAACTTCATACGCTGCATTATATCAAAGTCTATTGTTTGCATCTCTTATTAGATCTGGGGTTCAACAAGGTAAATTAGATGGATATAGTATGTTCTTGTCGGAATTGTCTTACGAAATGTACAAGAAGAAAGTAAGTTCGTTTGCAGAATGTGACATAAAAGATGCTGTAAACTATAATGACTTTTATGCAGAATACTCTAAAGAAAGAAATGTTGTTGCGACTAAAGAAACATTCTTAGCCAAGTTGAAAGAATCCGCTATTATTAAGGAACAAGAGGATAAAGTTTACCAATTCTCATATAAATATTTGTTTTTCTATCTAACTGCATTAAAGTTGTCTCGAATCATTAACACGGAAGAAGGTGAAAGGGAAGTAAAAGAACTCTGCAATTCACTGCATAAAGAAAACAATGCCAACATATTATTATTCCTTGCTTATTTGGACAATAGTGACACACTCCTTACAGAAATAAAATTTATCAGTTGGTTGCCTTTCGAGAAATTGGACCCTATTACTCTTAATACAGATGATAAATTATATAGTCGTTTGGCTGACTTGGTTAATTCCTTTAAAGAAGATGTCTTGAGAGAGGGTGTAGATTACAGGAAGGAAAGATACAAACGTTTGGCCGCCCATGATAAGGAAGACATGGCGATACGAAAGGCAAGTTCTGCTGAAGCACTGCCAGACAATGAAGAATATGAGCAAAATCAAGATCTGATAGATTTCAGGAACTCACTATTTGTGACACAAATAATGGGGCAAATCGTAAAGAATCAACGTGACACGCTCCGAAAGGACGAATTGATGGGGTTGATTGAAGATGCATATTACGCGACATTCCGCTCATTATCTTTTATTACCAAGATAATCGAAGATGACAGGAAATCTTTTGTTGAGGAGATAACAAAGAATCCGAACTTGATAAAGGGAACAAATGAAAAGAAAATCCAAGAACGTCTAAATCGTTTGCTTCAAATGGTTTTGATGAAATTCTGCCTGTTTTCATTTGCAAGATTATCTTTATCGGTAGGAACTGGCGGAACAGGAATGCCAGAAATCTATGAAAAGGTAGCTGAAAAAATCGGTACTCCAGCTGCTGCCATCATCTCTTTCACTATTAATACATATTATGGAACTATGAGAGCCAATGATTTGAGAGCAATGGTGAAAACCTATAAGAATAATCCTGTAATTCTCAGATTAATAAATGCTCGCGTTCGTAACTATGTCTATAATCACGAATTGTCGCATGACAAGTTAGCTGAATATGGTTCTATTACAGGAATGAAATTGTTGGACACACCAGAAGTGGCTATTGCGAAGCGCAATTTAGGTAAATGATAAGAAGCATTGTTATATGGCACACTTTATAGAATTACACATCAAACATAACGGAAATCCGGTATACATAAATACTGATTCCATTGCCTTTGTGGAAAATGACAATGGGCGTGTTTATGTGAACTTCTTAAATCAGAGAATATCGAGCAGCAGTTGCGGAAATAGTCTTTCTGATATTTCAAGTTATTGGCAACGAGAAGAGGTTGCTGAGTCTTATTCATTTGTGAAATCAAAAATAGAGGAGTAAATGGATTTTGTCATACCAATAGACAGTGCAATAAAAGGGTTCTTTGAGCATATGAAGGTAAATCCAAGAACGATACTTTCATCAAAGTTTGGTGACGGAAAATCCTATTTCTTGGACAAATATAAAAAGACAGATTTTGTCAGTGAACACTTCATGTTTCTTACCATATACCCAGTCAACTATCAAGTCGCATCAAATGAGGACATATTCAGTCTAATCAAACGGGACATATTGTTTCAGTTGATGTTGAATAGTATGATAAGTGACCAAGTCGTTGTTCCTAACGATATAGCCTTATGGTTTTATCTCCAAAACAATGGTAAGTCTTTACTTTCAGATTTGCTTTCTTACTTGTCTGCCATTGCGGTTCCCAATGAATACAAGCCGTTAATAATGAGTTGTATGAAGTCATTGAAACTGTTTAAGGACATGAAAGTCAAATTTGAAAAGTTCAAAGTGAATTATGACGAAAATGCCCTCTTAGACGACTTTCTTAGTAAGGTTGACAACAAAACCATTTATGAGGATGACATTATAACAGCTATTATTAAGAGGTCAATTGGAAATTACAAGCAACGTACCCATAAAGAAGTTGTTCTTGTCGTAGAAGATTTGGATAGGATAGATCCTGCACATCTATTTAGAATACTCAATGTGTTTTCTGCTCATATTGACTATTGTTACAAGTGTTTCGTAAAGCCTGATTGCACACTTGTTGGTAACAAATTCAATCTTGATAATATAGTTCTTGTATGTGATTATTCAAATGTGAGAAAAATATTCAAACATTTCTATGGTAGAGAAACAGACTTCAGCGGATATATTGGCAAGTTCCTGTCAAGCATACCATTCAACTACTCGCTTCAAGAGGAACGTACAAAATACATATTTGAACAATTAGCCGTTATTACAGAATGTCCTGTTCCTCTATTACGAGACCTTATAGGAAAAGACTACTTTTACAGTAAAACAATCCGTGATGTTGTACATGTGATTATAACAGAAGAAAAGAAACAAGACAGTATAACGGTTGATTATAATGGGCATACGATAGTGTTGTGTACAGTAATGCTTAGAGTTTTGTCTGTTATGAGACGGTTGGGATGGACAGATGACAGTATGAAAAATATAGCTCGAAATGTTTATCAGAAAAGTCCGAAAGATTTCTTTACTTATTTTGCTCCCTATATGTTATTGTCATTTGAAGAATGCCAAAGATTGGGTGTTTCCGTTTTCTCCAAAGGTCAAGATGGGATATATTACCGCCAAGATGTTGTTATTGATGAAAAAACAGGAAAAGGGGAAATAGGAGGATTATTCGAATCATCAGGAAGAGAGAATGAAACGGACTTTGCGGCGATAATAGAATGTATGCTAAAATATGTGTCAAAATAGATTCTATCGAACCTTATGGTTTTACAAAAAAGACACATGTAGCCTTCAAACATTAATTATGAATAATGTTTATAGAATGGTAGATTTAATGTAAATCATTTAATAGCTTATGACGGAACTCAGAATGTTATTATATTCTAAGTCTAAGAAACAAAGAATACTATTTTCAGACAATGACAGCGTGATGACGACTGAAATAGAACAAACGTTTATGAACCATTGTGATGTCTTGTCTTTGCGTCATACAGGAGCAAGAATCAATGTCAGTGACAAGACGATTGATGCTTTGCAAGTTCTACAAGCAAAGTATGATCATGCTACAGGGTTTCATATTAGGAAACTGCTCGGATTTGTAAGAAACTTGTCTATGGGTGAGTATTTCTATTACTTTAATGAAGAGAAAACTTCTGTAGCAGAACGGAGAACAGCTATAGCCTGTTTAACTATTGAAAATATGACAAATAAGTTCTCAGTAATGCTCCATAACAATATCTTTGAGCATTTCTGCATCATGAATCTGCTATTCGAATACCATTCATATGGTTTTGACGGATTAGAAGAATGGATTGGCGAAGCAGATGAAAAAAAGCGAGTGTGTAGGTTTTGCGGCAAGTCAGTACCAGATGTATCGTTTAAGAAAGTAGCCCATGCTATACAGGATGCATTGGGCAACAAGCTACTTTTCTGTTATGAAGAGTGCGATACTTGCAATCATGACTTAGCTGTAGTAGAAGATCAGTTTAGAGTTATGATGGATTTCCGTCGTTCCATCTTTCGCATACCAAGGAAAGGAACAACCAAGGCTGCCAAGGTTGTCGGAAAAGATTTCATCATTGTCCCAGATAAAAACGGAGATCCAATACTGCATCTGATGAAGGAGGCAATACCACTGAGCGTAAGTGACCAAAAGCCATTTGCACATCATTTTGAACTGAAATCACCGATTGTCAATGAGCAAATGTACAAAGCCTTGTGCAAAATGGTAATAGATATGTTACCTACAAGGGAGTTGTCGCATTTTCAAAACACAATCAAGTGGATTAAGTCCAAAGACTTTATACCTGACACATTGCCCTCAATATGGTTGGTTGTGCTAACAGATGCCGACAAAAACTATATACCATTCAAACAACCAGTATTGGATGTTTTCATAAACAACCGCCAAGAAGATTTAAAAGCACCATATTGTACTGGCATTATTTGGATTTACGATATAGCCTATGTTTTTATCATTCCATTCGTGGACATTGACAATGGTGCATACAAATATGATAGCGACTTAAGCGACCATTGGGAAAAAATAAAACAATGGATGGGATTTGACAAATGGCAGCGGCAAGACACAACTAACAGGGATTTGTCAACTCCATGGATAGACTGGATTGTGAATCCTATAGCGGATGATGTAGTGATACAACCAAAGAGTGATGATATATTCAGCGAATGTCTGACTAAGAAATCAGAGCTCAAAGATGTTGTAATGCCTGAGTTTAAACCTGAGTATTTATCTGTTGTAAAAATGGAAAAGATTCATTTTGAATCGCTTTATTATGGTTCAATAAACGACAGGGACTTGCGTGATATTACGATGCAAATAACAGGACCTACATTTGAAATAATTGAAGATAAAGAACTGATAACTGTAAGTATGAATATTGAAGCGAATGACACAACTAACACAATAAAATATTTCAAGTGTTCTTTTGCTATTAATGTACATATTGATAATTTTGCCGATTATGTTCATTTTACAAATAATGCTGATGGTATGTCATTTTCTTTTCATTATCAGCTTAGAGATGTTTTATTGGCTTTCGCATTGCATCATTCTGAAACAAATATGAGAGAGCTACGAAAAGGGACACCATTTGAGAAATGCACTTTAGAAAAGTTATTCTCAAACCTTGATGTAATTGCTTCAAGAGTCGTATATCACATTCTAGTCGAAAATGGGACATACGTAATCAAAGATTCTAGTATACATAAGAAATCATACTATGAAAATTGAGAAACTAACAACATTGGCATTGTCCATATATAGCAATAAAGGAGCATATGCCCTATTGCTTGGTTCTGGAATATCAAGAAAAGCGCATATACCAACAGGATGGGAGGTCGAGGAGCGACTTATAGAGCAAATAGCTGCGACGCAAAACGTATCAGAAACGAACGATTGGCATCAATGGTATCTTAAACAATATGGAAAGCAAGCCAATTATTCTGATTTATTAGAAGAAATGGTGAAAACTCCGACAGAGCGTGTGCGGCTAATGCAGAATTTCTTCGAACCAACAACAGATGAAAAAGAGTTGGGATGGAAATTGCCTACAAAAGCACATAGAGCGATTGCTAATCTGATTAGAGAAGGATATGTAAAAGTTGTGGTAACAACGAATTTTGATAGGCTGTTAGAGAATGCTTTAGAGGAGATTGGAGTACACCCACAAGTTATTAAGAACGAAAGTGATTGGAACACGGCGACACCGATTATCCATAGCAAAGAGCCAACAATCATAAAAGTAAATGGTGACTATCTTGATTGTCAGTTTAGGAACACAACAAAAGAACTTGATGATTATCCACAGATATTGAAAGGACATCTTCATGGGATTTTCTCGGATTTTGGACTGGTGACCTGTGGATGGTCTGCCAAATGGGATAAAGGACTCATCGAGATTATCACAGAAAGCCAACGACCTCGTTACACATCATTCTTTGCGGAAGTTGGGAAATTTAGCGAAGAACTACAGAACTTATCTGAATCACGAGATGGCGAACTTCTAAGGATTTTAGGTGCAGATGAAATGTTCACCTCTCTATTGGAGCAAGTACAAGCATTAGAAAAAGTCAATGTGTCACGTACCATGAGTCATGACTTGTTCATTGCTAAAATAAAGAAATTTCTATCATCAGACAATTACTCCATTGAATATGCAGACCTTATAGAGACATTAGGTCGGAAGGCTTATAACACTATACAAGAGTATGCCTATTACAACTTTACGTTATCCGTTACGTCATTTCAGCAATATGCAGAAATACATAAAGAAGCGGTAGCTCCATTGATTGATGCTTTTACTCTTGCAGCAAGATGGGGAAAATCCGAGCATATAGCCATATTCAAAGATATTCTAATAAAACTTTGTCTTCGTCCATTAGAAAATGGTCGAACAGAAACCCAAAATACATCTTATATCCATGCATTAGCTGTAGAAATACTATTCTATGCAATAGGTGTTGCATGTGTAAAATACGAAAGATTTAAAGAGTTGGAAGATATTTTGTCATTGGAGGTGCCACCATTTAATTTTGTAAGTGTACATCCAGAAAAATTCCTATCCATTGTAGGAATGACTCACTGGGACAAAGACTTGTGGAATGCACTTTTGCAGCAGAATTATTACTATCCAAGGAGTATTTTCTTTAAGGATACTTTAAAGCCATTCTTTAAGAATGTTTTTTATGCGGAAAGTGAATTCGAAAACTATTTTTACATCTGGGAACAAATCTTGTCGTTGAGTTATGTTGCACATGGATGTTGTTGGGAAGGTCGTGAGTATTTCCCAACAGGCGATTTTGTTAGAGCTGCATCTTATTATCGTTATCAAGAATTAAGAAAAAATTCATATTGGCGATTTTTTGAAGAGGCAGAAAAAGTACAGGACAATTGGAAACCTTTGAAACATGGGATGTTTGGAAGTGATTATCAAAAATACAAAAGGTTATATGATAATGCACAAAAGTATTACAGTGAGAACAGGATTCCTGGTTGATTAATGAATGTAATAAACAATAAGGGAATATGTATAACGAACCATTCGATTTCGTCTACAACGCCGAAGGCGATTATTACGATTTGGTTGTAGACAAGAAAATACAGAAAGTCGTAGAAGAGCTGAAGGCATTGCCTCATGGCGTGCTAATCCGCTACTTGACCTATTGGTCAGAAGCTATTGATAGCCGTAAATATGTAGTGGAGAGTGACCTTCCGCATGAAGAATGGTACACAGACTGTTGCGACTATGCTGCCAGTGAGACAGATGAAGAACGGTATATGCATGCCAAGTGTATGGCAGAGACACTTGGACATATGCTGCAAGACATTAAGTATAATCATCCGAACAAGTATCCTGCAGCTATGCGCACGGTGAAGTCATGGAAGAACTATAGTTTTATAGGGTTCACTCCAACCATGCGTGAAGAAATTGACAAGGTTTGGATAGAACCGAGCACGTGGAATGATGGTAAAAAGGCAGCTATGGCATATATTCCATTGCTTGAAGTCTTTATGAAGCAATATGAAGAAGGCAAGAATGAGGAGGCGGCAGGAAATGCTTTTTATCTTCTTGAACGACTTGCAAGGCTACACTGTAAAGATGTGGATTACTTTGAGCCAGACAGAGAGAGTCATTGCTCGTATTATGAGTTTCTATTGGAGGCTGTATGTTATATTCTGACACTTGTTATGAAAGACAAGCGTACAGAGCAGCGATATAGTAATGCTATGGTTTGGCATATTAACACGATTGATATGCTGTATGGGCAGATGTTTCAGTCTTCATTCACCAGTTTTGAGGATTTTCTGTATGGGGATGCAAAGAGGGACACGTTTGTGTTTGGGTACGACTATTTGGTGGAGATGGATAAAAACAAAAACCGATAAAACCTACTGCTGAGTGGGTTTAAACAAAAACAGCTGCTGGGTGGGCTTTAACAAAAACGGAGTAAAAACACCAGTCTGTTTTTCCGAGCCTTCGGCTTACTGCTGTGGTTCGCACTTCCCTTACGAGAGTAAACTCTCGACGGAAAGTCCGCCCCACATCAGTAGTGGCGCACACGCCACTCGGAAAAACAAACTGGCAATAAACAGAGATAAACCGTTTGGACTTGCAAACTGTGCCAACAATCGGTTTTTATGGTTTATGTCAAATCACTAAGAAAAATCTATCACCCCATATTCGTTATAAAAACTTAGAATATGAGCAAAAAGAAAAGATACAGCATGATTTTCTACCTGTCTGAAAATACATGGAGCATGAGTGGTATATCCTGCCCCGATTGCGTGGATGAAAGTAATTATCAGGCATGGAGCAGATACCTGTCAAAGAAGATAGACAAGCTGCTATGTGCGGAGACCATGCAGGCAGCAGAGTTTCAAGAAGAGTTGGAGACGGTTCGTAGAGACAAGGAAGAACAACTTGCCCATCAGAAAAAGCAGGATGAAGCAGCCGAGGTGCGCAGAAGGAGAAGCTGTATGGAACGTCCGAAGATAGATTATATACCCAAAGGATTGTATATAGACCTGGAGGAAGCATATGCCAAGTACTTTCAGCAAGTGGTGACCTTCTTCCCTGATGACAAAGACGACTTCATGTATATGCTACGACTGTTGGAGCGTTGGGAGAAGAAGTCGATACCAGCAGTGTTGGCAAAAGGACGACCAGACGCAGCGTATGCCATTGCTATGGGACTGTGCGAACATCTGCCGTTGCTGATATATAGGGATGACATTAGAGATTATCTAAATGAATACAAACTACGTATCGGCAAACTGATATATGCGAGCTTTGCAGCATTGGTGGACAGTGTGGCAGCATGGAACAACGAGGAGAAGCGAGAAGAGGTCTTCACCTATATCTTTACGCATCTGTCACGGTTTGATGATTTCAAACGAGTGCAGAACAATATACAGATGTTGGCACCAAGTAAGAAATTCACGGGAGAGCCCGTGAAGATCGAGCGAGAGATGAATGACGAAGAAGAACGCGCTGCAAGAGAAGCAGAGCGTAGGCGACGGGAGAAAGAGCGACAGATGCTGGAGGTAGAGAAAGAAGCCAAGTCGTTGATACCACTGAACAAGGACTATGAACAGCGTATCTTCAACAGAAGAAATGTGGATTGGGACTGTTATAGCATCTGGCAGCTGATGTTGGAAGAGAACAAGAATATCGAGAAGTTGCTTGCTGTTGGAGAATACCAGGCGGCAGCATTGATGTTCCTACAACTGACGAAATCCATGTGCAGACACTTTGTGATAGACAGGCACTGGGAGTATTTTGATGATATGTACAGTCCAGAATATGCCATAAGAGACTTGACAGAGGAGTTTGAGAAGTTGGCGAAAGAAGGAAAACTGCCAGAGGATGTGAATGCTTATTTGCATGAGGCGTGGAAAGAGATTGAGGGAACGGAGAGTTGTACGGATTATGGGGTGCCGAGAGGGGCTTTGCCCTTTTAGTGGGCAGTAGGTGTCGGATGAATCAAATATATCTATGAAAAATTATGAATAGTGTTGAAATAGAAAAGAAAATAAGGGAATTGGTGGGACACTATCTGATAAAGGACTATCATGTAACCGTGAAGTGTGGAGACGTGATATTATGGTTACCGGATATATGTAAAGATAGCCCATTCAATAAATTGGTGGACGAGGTGCATGGGGCATTGGATGACAGCATCCGAATAACCGTGATATACCCAAACAACGGCAAGAAAGTCAGTGAATTTATCAAGGAAAACATTGCTGAGATAAAGCGCATGAATTTGATTTAATGCGTAGATAATTATTTGTGGAACTGCCATTTAAGATTATTTCGATTATCTAATTACATTATGCGAAAAACAAAATTTGGCTATATAAAGGATGGGAATTATATCCGTATTGGTGACAATATGCATGGGATATATAAGACCTACGATGATATGCGTTTTAACTGGCAGTTAGTCAGTCAGACAGAAGGTGACATAACAAAGTACTACCTGCTGAACAATAAAAATGAAGCCATTGAATACGTAGGACGAAAAGACCCATGGTCACCACTGACAGTAGGCACCAAGGAGCAATATCTCTATATGGATAATGCGCAAGGTTCGATGCAGGAAGTGACAACCGATGAAAGAGAATATATTACAGGTAAGAAGCGCAAGCAGGAGAACTTCAGCATCTATAAAACCATCAATGGAGAAGAATGCCTTGTGACATACGCCTATTATGCTATCAACAAGAACAGAGGAAAGGAATACAACAGTAAGGACGCATACGTCTGTGAACATTTCATGCGCAACGAGTATGCCATCAGCAACAATGACCACCATATCATTCTGGAAGGATTAAAGAGCGTAAAACTCTCAGATGACAATATCGCAGAAGTAGTGTTTGCAGGAGAAGACAAAACCACGTGGGTAAATCTGTACACCATGCAGGAGTTTGATGAGCGTCCGATTGTAGAGCATATGGGATTCATGGACGTGCTGAGAGTTGGCTATAACTATTATTTCTATAAAAACAGAGACATGGCAGGCATACCGATGCATCATCGGGAATGCGTGGCAAATGACAGAATATTCCAGTTCTTGGACCTGTATATGATACTTAGAGACCAACCCAATAAAGTCTACTATATATCTGGAGAGCACCGAAGAAAGGAACAGTGGTATCTGATACTGATTGACATTACTAATGCCAACTCGAAGACTCGTAAAGAAATACCCTCGATGTGGTTACCGAGACGAAGTTGATATGAAGGATATTCAGCTATACGACTATCAAAGAGACATGAGTGAACGGATTGAGGCGGCTTTTCGGTCGTGTCAGTCCGTGATGGTGCAGATGCCGACAGGTACGGGTAAAACGATACTTCTTGCAGAAGTAGTGAAAAGTGAAAAGTTAAAAGGGAAAAATACATGGGTGTGGATTGTGGTACATCGGCGTGAATTGGTAGAACAGATAAGAGAAACGCTTGAAACCATGCTAAGCAGTCCTTGCTCTACTTCTGGCACTGCTCTTTCCCTTTTATTGGATGATTCTCGCATAAAAGTAATGTCGATACAATGGCTGTCGAGACACTATCAAGAAATGGAGGAAATTCCATCATTGATAGTTATCGACGAGGCGCATCATGCCGTGGCGAAAACCTACAAGGAGGTGATGGATGCTTATCCTGAGGCAAAGAAACTGGGACTGACAGCCACGCCCTGCCGACTGACCAAACGAGGGTTCACCGATTTGTTTGACGTGCTACTGCAGTCGTGGTCAGCAAAGAAGTTTATTGCCGATGGGTGGCTATCTCTGTATGACTATATGTCCATCAGAGAGGACAGCGAGGACTGGCGCATGGTGAACTCGCTGAAGAAAAGAGGTGCCGACGGAGACTTCTCGCTGAGAGAGATGAGTGAGAAAATGAATGTGCAGCCAAGTATCGAGAGGCTTTGCGATACGGTGATGAGATATGCAGCTAACAAGAAAGGCATCACTTATGCCATAGACATAGCCCATGCGGAGCATATAGCAGAAGCATACAGACAGCATGGCATAAATGCAGTGGCGATAAGCAGCAAGACACCGCTTGAAGAAAGAAAGGAGATCATTGAAAGGTTTAAGGAAACAAGCATTGATAGTAAGCCTAACTATGCCTCTTTGAGCCTTACTAAGCCGTTAGATACAGATGTTAGCAATAAGGCTGATAGTACGGATAATACTGATACTCCATTGGCGCAAACAAATAACATACAAGTGTTGGTTAATGTAGATTTGTTTGGTGAAGGTTTTGACTGTCCCGATGTAGAGTTTATCCAGTTGGCAAGACCCACACTGTCGTTGGCAAAGTACCTGCAGCAAGTAGGACGTGGCATGCGTGTGTTTGAGGGTAAGAAGTATTGCTTGATATTGGACAATGTCGGGCTGTACCGTTTGTTTGGACTCCCGTCAGATGACAGAGACTGGCAAGCCATGTTTGAGGGACGTGTCGCTGGTAAAGGCATTCTGACAGAGGAAGTGGAAGGGCTGTATAACATAGCCTATTCCATTTGCAACGAACAAGAGAGAATCACTTCGGACGCACGAACAGAGTTAATCACCGTGATGACACATGAGGGGCAACGTATGGACTTGGAGGAAGCATACGGCTACGAGATAGTCAGCAACAAGGAAGGTCTGTCTGGTGTTGTGGATAAGGACGGCAAGGAAATACTGCCTTGTGAATATAATAAGGTAGAACTGAAAGCATACGGAATAACCAAACTGTATTCTCGACGGAAGATAGACAGAGAACGCCCCTGGATGGACTTGCGTAATGGTGTGCGATACTTCAAGCGTCCGAGAATCGAGAAACATGGCTTTATGGAGTTTTCCACTACAGACGGGTTGCGCCTCTATCCGAGAGTAAAGACACGTCGGATGGACGAGAACAGTTTTGTATTGCGGAATGCGTTGAATAATGGGACAGACGAAGGGCTGCGGTTCCGCAATTTCTTTGTGCAGCCATCAGAGCCAGACAGACTATACATATTCAAGGAGAAAATAGAAGACCTGTCGATTTGGGAAGACGAGCAAGGAGGTTTGGCTTGGCGCAAGGCTTGGGATACCATGTTGCATCCTATGACAGCTGAAGAATTAGTAGAAAAGAGAAACACATGGGAAGAAGAAGTCAAGCAGTTCGAAGAGGAAAAGAAACAATATATAAGGTTTTTCAGACCAGAAATAAAAATAGATTACATCGGATGCAGAACACAGTTAGCTGACTATAAAGAACCTGCCAATCTGAGAGTCACCTGCGTCACGAAGAACAATTACCAAGTATATTATCGAAGAAATTGGCTGGATAAATGGGAGTCATTAGGCAGTTATGCTAAGATATACCCACAGGCATACGGTATAAGAATAGTGCAGAACAGAGAAGGCAAATACCTTGTACGCACTGAACTGTACAAAACAATGGAAAAGCCAGAACAGACGTATGAGTTTGCAGAGCTTCAGGACAACGCCCTGCTTCATTTCACGGAGCAAGGCAAGGAATACTGGGTATATTTGGAGAATATGACATGCTTTACCCGTAAGCCGGAATTTGTCACCATCGGTTTCATGAACTTCCTGAAGATAGGTGGAGTGTATATGAGACGTGGAAGAAACAATGGTGAAACTTACAGAAAAGCAGAAATAAGGATGTATGACGACATTTGCTTCTTGGGATCAAGAGAAGTATTTGTCAAGACGGCATATAGACTACACCATTATTACATACAGCAACGGTCATTGGACGGCAAACATTTTGTGCTGAGTGATAGTATGAAGCCAAAAGAATCATCAACATGGTATGATATGTACTACGACGGGAAGAATCCTCCGATAGTAGAAAGACGAAAGAAGGATTATGAGATATACGGAGTGAAGAAGTAGCTTCATAGAATGAGTATAGGCAAAGGCGGATGTGCAAGATGAAGAGTCTTGGGCATCCGCCTTTGAGGTTTATGTTATGGTTTAAGCAAATTGATAGGAGCTACATATACACCATCTTCACGCTGATAAGCACCACCAGTTGCAGTAAGTACCATCAAAAAAGAAGGTGCTTGTTCCTCACTCTTTTCTATTATTTTATTTCGCAGAGTCTTAAGGGAATTAGCCCCGTGTTCAATCAAATCGTCACCCCCTAATTTGATTTCTATAGCCCCCCATCTTCCGTCTTCAAGATGAAGTATTGCATCACATTCCAAACCAGTATTATCGCGGTAATGAGACACTGAGCCACCAATAGAATTAGCGTATATAGAGAGGTCTCTTACAGCAAAATCTTCAAAGAATAATCCAAAACTTTCCAGATCGTGCATCAAGTCGTTCGGACTTACTCCCAATGAACGACAAGCAATAGACGTATCTATGAAATGTCTTGTAGGAGTTCCTCTTATAGAAGTCTTCGAACGAATGTTTGGATTCCATGCTGGTAAATCTTCAAGAATATACAAATCTTTTAATGCCTCCATGTAATCATCAAAAGTCTTCGGGTCCATTGTCCTTTCATTACTTTGACGAACATCAGCTATTATAGTGGAAACAGCAGCCTCTGTTGAAATATGTCGAGCATAACTTCTCAATATCATTCTTAATACATCAGGACGTTTGTTCCTGAATCTTTCATTTTCGCAATCCTCAAATACGAACAAGCCATTATAATAATTCTTAGTTATTTCTATAGCAATCTCCTTAGGAGCCTGTACAGATATAGGCCAACCACCTCTACATATGAGGAAAGCTATGTCATTAAGAGATATTTCGTCATTCATATCCCATGGGTAATTGTTCTTTCCATCAAACAAATCCATCAAAGAAATAGTTCCTTTAGATTCTTTAGATTCCCACAAACTCATAGGTCTCATCTTTACTGGAGTTATTCTGCCAGCTCCACTGTGGTGAACTTCCGTTTTGTCTGCAGGAGTAGAACTGCCCGTAAGGATATATTTTCCAAACTGATATTCAAAATCCAAATCATCTTTCACTTGATTCCAAATATCTGGAGCTTTTTGCCATTCGTCTATAAGCCTTGGTTTCTCACCACCCAACACTCCTTTAGGGTTCATTCGTGCCATGGTAATGGACTGCTTCGTATTAAGTTTTACATAACTTTTTTGATAAAGCATACATGTAGTTGTTTTGCCACAGAACTTAGGTCCTGCAACAACGACAGCTCCTGAAGTTTTTAACTTCAACTCGATTTCTTTTTCTACTAGTCTATTGTAATACATAAAATGCCTATTTACGTTTTGCTTCTGCAAAATTACAAAATTCCCAAGATTTTCAATATAAAATTCCCAAGATTTTCAATATAAAATTCCCAAGATTTTCAATTTATGGGAAGCATGGTATGAAAATGTCGCCTCGATAGTAACACATAATCGAGTTGAAACCTATCTGAGTCACATGGAAAATCCCTGATACCAAAATTTATTTTGCCAAAATACTGCCTAATACCAAAATCTTTTTAGCGGATTTACACCCTGACACCAAAATCTTGAGCTATTTGGATTGGACGATATAGTCCAATAATACCTTGGCATCTACGGACTTACGCTTGTATTTTATGGACAAATGAAGATGGGGAGCGGTGGAGCGACCAGAGGAACCAGTAATGGCGATTGGAGTGCCCGATTGGATAGATGCACCTTTGGGAACGAGAATGTGCGAGAGATGGCAGTAGCTGATAGTATAGTTACCATGACGAAGAGTAATGAAATTGCCGGAACGTTTGTCATTGCCGATGCGTTCTACAATACCATCAAGTATGGCATAACAAGGTTCATAGTTGGCACGCAGGTCAATACCGTTATGAAACTTTCTCTTGGCAGTGAATGGATCATTGCGATAGCCATATGGTGACGTAATATAGATATTTTGAAGAGGAAACGAGATTTGTGAGCTTGCTGTAACAGGCTTATTTGTTGTAAAATCATTGGTAGCCGTCGAGTCAATGACTGATGGTAGCTTAATAGAAGAGGTATCACGAGAAAGTGGTGCCTCTTTTTTCGTGTGTGGTGTTATGACCTTAACCTTGTAACGACGATTATGACTATCTACGGAGTAGAACTGTGCATGAACTGTTGTAGAAGCAGAGAGTCCGACAGCAGTTATGAAGACCAATAAAAACTTTTTCATGTAGACAAAAGTAGTATCAAGAAAAGGAAAGGCAAAACAGAGAAGGTTGAAGGAACGAAAATATAACATCAAATAAGAATCAAGTATGATTATTCATTGATTATCATACTTGAATTATAAATTAGCATAAATGTAAGCTCCAAGAATGAGCGATATTCTTGCAGTGGCCGCATTACAATATAATTTTGCTGATGTGTGGCGTATGTTTGTGTTGAAGGCAAAAGACTGCACAGTTGAAAATCAATAAATACAATCAAATATGAAAGCAAGAATAGAAGAACATGAAGTGCCGTATGAGACACTTGCCAAGTACGGATTGACACGAGAAATGATTGAAGACCTGCCCATGCATGTATTGGAAGACATCGGTCAGGGAAGACGTTCGCCTATACTGCCCATACAGGTGGAGGATGAAAATGAGAATGTTATCAAGAGTCGAACACGTTTCGCTTTTGTACGCATGAAAGATGGTAAGGTAGACGTAATGTTCTATCCAGTACTGAGCCAAGCACCTTTGGCGCAATATGACCAGGAACAACAGAAGCAGTTGCTATCAGGAAAAGCCATCCTTGCAGACATGATGATGGACGGAAAACAGAGCAAAGCATTCGTGCAGTTGGATGCAGAGACCAACCAAGTGATGTATGCCCCCACACCAGTCATTGGTCGCAACCTGCAAGTTCTGTCAGGAGAAATGCATCTGAGTTCAGCAGAAGTAAAAGTCATCCAACATGGTGAACCGCTTACATTCGTAATGGACGAAGACCCTGTTACAGTTGGCATTGACCTGAATGAAAGCACAGGTATCAGACTATGCCAAGGTGATGACCGGAAATGGCAAGAGCAGACCAAAAGAGAATGGGATAAATACACATTCGGATGTTATGGCTGTTGGGTGATGGACGATGACGGTAATCTGGACTATGTCAGTGAGGATGATTATACGGAAGAGTTGTGGAATGAGTTGTCACGCAAGCGAGAGGGACATCTTGCGAGAATCGGACATCATTAAAAAAGAATAGTAGAATAATACAAGAAGAATGGCAAAGAACAAATATTATCCAGAGGAAGTACTGGTAGAAAAAGTTCAGAAAGGAGAATATGGTTGGTTGGATTATGTCAACCATTACTCAGAGGAATGGCAGGAAGAATACACACAGTACTGCTTAAACAAGGGATTGTGCATCTGCGAGGACAGTGCGAGACAGTTTGTAGCATATAAAGACAAATTGTTGGAAGAAGCACTGGAGCGAGGGGATGCGTAGAAGTATCACTAAAAACACGAGAAAAGAATGGCGATAAGAAAACAATTGAATCCAAGGCAGATGGACATATCCCCAGAGTTGCGTGATCTGCTTATGCGCAATGGTATGCAAGCGCATATCATTGCCGATGGCAATGGGTATCAGTTGGCAGTGCAGGGACATGACAGTCCGTTGCTCACCTACAGGCTCACCGAGAAGCAAATGCTTGCATTGACAGACTGGGGAACCAGCTATGCCAACAAGACAGCCTATAATACCTTCACGAGTGTTGTAGACAATGACTTTTATCTGCCTAAAAACTTCGTGCATGCCCGTAATGCCAACGGACGTGTAGCAATGGGACTACATGGGTATCGTGTAGGAATTGGTGAGTATGGACGAACAGGAGGGTATTGTATGCACCCTCCTCACTTTTTGGGATGGACACCGAGAATGCAGGATGGCTGGCATCTCCGAAGAGTTGGCGGTCAACTTTTCTATCCGCAAGCCCCAATGGTGTCAGAACGTTGGGACAGAAGAATGAATCCAGGCGAACTGCAATCAGGCGGTTATGGGTTCTATTATAAGGGACAGGCACAACAGCCTGTTGTAAGTCAAGATGTACTGCAAAATCTGCAAGCAGTGGTAACACCAGTGGTAAGCAGACCAAGAAGTAATGAACCAGCCAAACCCTACAAGGAGTTGATAACATCCCCAGTCTATTTCTCCAACGAGAAATGGCAGGAATGTCTTTCATCGCATGGTATCATCATTGATGAGCAGAGCAAAACGCTTACCATCCAGTCAAAAGCCACGAATGTAGATATGGTGTATGACTTGAAAGAAGACGAGTTGAAGGCGTTGACCAACAACTCCATCAAGCAAATGCCAATAGACAAACGACTGGACATACTGAACAATGTAATCAAAGATGACTTTGCGGATAAGGTTACCATGGATATGCTGAACAGCAAAGAGCGCATCAATATAGGATTGCGTCCAGAAGTGCAGCAAGAAATGGAGCAACGACAGCAACCAGTCGTTGAAGCCGGACAAGACGAAGAACAGACTGTGGAGCGAGAGCCACAGATTCATGGTGACGCATCGGTAAACGGACAAGACCTGAACCTATTGAACGAAAGTAAAGGTTGGTACCGAGAAGTAAAGAACGGCCGTGAGGTGCAAGTGGACGAAATATATGTCGAAAAGATACAGAATACAGAAGTACCAGTTGCAACAAGCGAGCAAGCAAAAGAGCAGGGACAATCAGCAAAGCAACAAGAAAAGGGCGATGTGAAATACCGCATGACAGCCATTATCAACGGAGAAACCATCAGTCATGAAATAAGCCAGAAACAATATGACAAGTTTATGGCAGTGGATGACTATCACCGTATGAAGCTCTTTTCCAACATCTTTAAGGAAGTGGACATGAAGTCACGTCCTGAAGCCAGCACTGGATTGGGAACCAAAATCTTTGCAGCTTTAGCCGCAGGAGCCGTAGTAACATCAGAAGTAGCGCATGGAATGAGCCATCATCCCCATCCTGAAATCTATGTAGATTGCACGGAAGGAAGACATCCCCCACGCCCCTACTTCAAGCCTGGAGTAGACATGCCCAATGAGGTGGCAGCGAGAAATTTCGAAGCACAGATGAATCAGGAAATAACAGAAATACGACGAGGATATTAATGAACGGAGATTTGACATACAATGACTTCTTGCAGCGATTGCGCATACAAGACGTACTCGTGGATGCAGGTTATCATCTGAATAAACGAGATGGATTGCGCTATCCGTCGTATGTGCGGACAGACAGTGACGGAAGGCGTGTGCATGGGGATAAATTTCTGGTGACACCCAACGGTCAATGCTGTTTTCAGCCACCACGTCAGAAACTGTATAATGTAATCTCCTTCATCAAGGAACATCCAGAAAAATTTGACGAATATCGAGCAGGAATGTCCACGGACAGATTGGTAAACTTGGTATGCAACCGCTTGTTGAACAATCCAGTGAAAGAGCACTACAACCCGATATTGGCACCAAAAGCAACAAGTAATCAATTCTCATTAAAAGACTATGATTTGTTGAAGTTTGACACTGGAGATAGAAACACCCAAAAGCCATTTTATTTCTACTTCAAGCCAAGAGGTATAGACCTGTATACACAGTATGCCTTTAACAAGCACTTTGTTCTTGCGACCAAACACAGGAACGATGGACTGAAATATACCAATTTGGCTTTTCCGTTGACCAAGCCGGGAGACAACACCATTGTCGGACTGGAAGAACGCGGTCGTCCAAGAATGGATGGAAGCAGCACATATAAAGGCAAGGCAGAAGGCAGCAATGGAAGTGAAGGTCTGTGGATAGCCAACTTGAAGAACGAACCTTTGGATCGTGTAGGTGGTGTCGGATGGTTTGAGAGTGCCTATGATGCAATGTCATTTTATCAGATACACCGTGAGGCAATAAAGCAAAATCCCGAGCTATCCCGTAAGGGCATATACGTATCTACGGGCGGTTCACCAACCAAAGGACAAATAAAAGGAATGTTGGAAGCCACACCGCAAGCTCAACATTATCTATGCTTTGATAACGATAAGGCAGGACGTGAATTTGTGGAGCTATTCAAACAAATTGCGAAAGAGCAAGGTATAAATCCAGACAACGTTAGAGTCATGCCAATCCCCATGTGGGCCAAAGATTGGAATGATGTGTTGTTGGACAAACCAAGTGAGGAGCATATCAAATCACTGGAAGGAGAATTCGAACCATTGGGAGTACCAGACGAAAGAAAATCAGGAGGAATGAGGAGGTAAAAATGAGAAGAATGATATTGGTGATGGGAATAGTTTTGGGAACAGCCATGAATGGAAAGGCACAGATAACTGCATCAAATCCATTGGAATGGATGGCACTGGCAGAGGGTAATGAACTGTTGGAAAAGCAGATAGACAGTCAGATCAATGGTCAGAAGAAAACAGCCATATTACAGAATACCATTGCAGCCGAGTTCAATCAAATGCACAAATGGCAGAAACAATACAACAGCTATTTGAAAGACATCAGCGGTTACGCCTCTTCGTTGAAAGCCTGTACCCATCTATATGATGACGGAGTGAGAATTTTCATTACTTTGGGCAAGTTGCGCAAAGCCATCAACAATAATCCGCAAGGCATTGTTGCGAATATGTCAATGAACAACCTGTATATTGAGACAGCTACAGAATTGGTATCAGTCTTTACCTTGCTGAACGATGCCGTATCGCAAGGAGGTAACGAGAACATGATAACAGGAGCAGACCGAAGCAAGACCCTTTGGGCTTTGAATGACAAACTCAGCAGTTTCAGTAAGAAACTCCATCGGTTGTATCTGAGCATACGCTACTATACATTCAATGACGTATGGAATAATGCTACGGCAGGAATGATAGACAGAAACAATGCAGATGTTGCAAGGCAAGCAATGGAACGATGGCGAAGAGCAGCGCAAGTGACAGGAGAATAAGACTCCTATTATAAGGAATAAGTCTTATTGGACCATTTCCTAAGCAACTAAGCTATAGGTTGATTAGGACAAATACAATGTTGTACAAAAGAGCAATGGAATAAATGGGAGTTGTAAAATATATAGGAGCAATGGTGATAGTGATGCTACTGAGCATTGCCAAAACCTATGCCCAGTCAGACCCGACGTTGACGGGAATGATACTGATGTACACCAACAAGGCAGAGAAACAGTTGAAGAACCAAGAACAAGTGATGTTGATGATGACCACTGGTCATATCTGGACAAAGGAAGAAGTGAAGGCAACTACAGACTTGCATCGAGAGTTCAACAACTACCTTGACTCGTTTCGTTCGATTGTATGTTATGCAGCGCAGGTATACGGATTCTATCATGAGGTGACGCAGCTCACAAATAACATGGGTGGATTAATCAAACAACTGGATACCCATCCGAGTAATGGATTGGCCGTAGCGTTATCCACCAAGCGCAATAAGATCTATCGTGAGTTGATACTGAACAGCGTAGAAATCGTAAATGACATACGAACAGTATGTCTGTCAAAGAATAAGATGACAGAGAAAGAACGTATGGAAGTAGTGTTTGGAATTCGTCCGAAATTGAAAGTGATGAACAAGAAACTGCAACGACTGACAAAAGCTGTGAAGTACACAAGTATGGGTGATATATGGTTGGAGATAGACGAAGGATCAAAGCCACAAAAAGCCAACAAACAAGAAATCGTGAATGCTGCAAAAAGAAGATGGGAACAAGCCGGACGAAACGTGATGCCTTAGCAATAAGCAGAGATAAGCATCTTTAAGCCTTTCTAAGTTGAGGATGAAGGTAGGCATAGTAGTTTCATAGGGAATTGTAAGGCTATTAATAGTAGGTCGGATAAGGCAGATATGAGGTCAAATAAATAATGAAATAACAAAAAACGATAGAATATGTCATTTTGGAGTAAACTATTAACAGTAGGTGGTAAGGCATTGGGAGCCGCAAAGACTGGAGCGAAAGCCTCTGCAAAGTCTATAGGCAATTCTGTGATTCATCCGTCACAAACCCTGAACCACGCTGGCAAAGCGGTAAAGACAGCTACAGTAGGAGGAGCTGTAGGATATGTCGGTTGGGAAAAACTCACCACAGACAAGAGTGTGACACGCATTGTAAGCGATGCCGTTATCGGAGAAGAAGCAACCGACGCCATTGCAGGAACAGCCAGCGATGTAAAGGAATTGAAAGACAAGGCAGGAGAAGCGGTAGACAGCATGAACAATGCCATGGGCGACATCAACAGCAAGTGGAGCGGCATGAGCAAGTTCTTCCGCAATATCTTCAATGGAAACGGACTGGATATGTTCGGCAGTTTCTTCAGTAACCTCGGCAAAGGCAAAGTGTCGGGATTGAGTCTGGCGGGACTGGTGGCAGCAGCTTATCTCATCTTTGGTCGTTTCGGATGGTTGGGTAAAATAGCAGGAACCATGCTCGGCATGATGCTGGTGGGCAATAATGCCAACCTCAATCAGATGATGGGAAGTGACAGCGCAGGAGAAAGGCGTAGTGCAGCAGTAGCTACTGCCGAAGATGCACAAGTAAGAGGAATGAGAAGATAACAGAAAAAGTATGCAATATACAGAAGAAATGATATTACAGTCCAAGAGCGGATATTGTATGCCGTTTGAGGAGCAGCCTGGTAAAGAAGTGGCAATGACATTGGGATATGGAGAACAGACACATCCATCTACAGGAGAAAAGTTCTTTCATCACGGACTGGACTTTATGGTCAACCATTATCCTCTGTCCGCAGTGGCAAGTGGCACCGTATCGGGAGTTGGCAGTGACAGCATACACGGCATATACCAAACGATACGATATGGTAAATACGAGGTGATCTACGGACATCTTGCCAATGTGTATGCCAACTTCGGAGAGCCAGTAGTAGCAGGACAAGCAGTAAGCCTGAGCAGCGACCGATTGCATATCAGTGTAAAATTCGACGGAGAGGAGCTGAATCCGTTGGAATTCATGACCATGCTTTATGGCAATATTAAAGCATTGAAACATCAAGGAAGGATCGGGGCGATAGACATTGACGATTTTGACATGAATATCGCCACACAATATGACAACGACAGAGAAGAAATCGAGTCATTGATGCTGCGTTATCTGCCTTTATACATGGATGACCTACGGCATGGACAATATGCATTGTCGCCCCATCGGGAACAATCGCTACGTAATATTTTCTCGTTGGGAGCCATGAAACGCTACTTCTTTGAGGTTATGCCAAGCATGAGCAATCCGTTGGGTATCAGTCAGAGAAGCGTACCATTGGCATGTAAGGTACAGAATCTCCTAATTGGGGATTTTCTTGACTATTTGGCGTTGCGCCACAATGTGTTCCTATCCACATTGAATGAAGCATTAAAAAAAAAGTCCACAGCGACCTCCTGAGCAGTAGTGGAGTCGTCGATCCATTAATGAATTTGGAAGTGGACATTCAGAGCTTCGACATACCGAGAATAGTCAGCGTATACCCCGACCGCGCAGGAGTAAGATGGTGGACCAAAGCCTGGTTCAACAATCATGAGAACGGAGAGAGTTCAGTGGAGATAGAACGTCAGCAAGCCATTCTGTTTATTCTTGACCGCATAGAGAAAGACGAGTGGCTAACTGAATATTTCCCAAAGCAGATGGAAGTATACCATCATGCGATAGAGCAGACCAAAGAGCAACTGTTGAACCAAACCCTGTAAGTAACAAAGCAATGAGCATAAAGAACAGCAAACGATTTGCGGAGATAGAATATAGTCTGCAACATTACTTTGAAGGCAGTGTCTTGTCTGTAATGAAACAAGTCAGAAAGACATTGAACGACAAGCAAGTCAAGGAACTGGCAGACTACCAGCGTAGTCCGGCAGGTATCATGGCATCATCCAATCCTATGTTGATAGACATGGGTTGGCAAGCAGTGCGCACAGCTGGCGAGTGGAACAGCAAGACCACCGAGGACTATCTCAAGATGTGCAATGAGAAAATGCAAAACGACAAAGCGATGCAGCGTGACTTCGCATTGTTGTCAGCAGAATGGCGTAAAGCCGTGGTGGAACAAATCGGACGTACAAAATACGATGCACTATCCAAACAAATAGGATGCGATTTGGCATATGCCTATATCGGTCAGCGGATGGAAGACCTGATGATCAACAAATTGGTTGTGGATGACATCCCCAAATCATCGATGGAATACATCATGCGAAAGGCAGCCAAGCAAAGTATCTGGGGATTTACTGAGGAATTGATGAAGTCCACATTAACCAAAGAGATTGAGGCAAGAAGCGAGAAAGCCTATAAGCCAAGTAACACAGAGAAAGTTACGGGACGAGTGGCAGGTTCTGCGGTAGATGCCGTATCGATGGGAGCTTTTAATGGTTGGACAACCTTCGCCAAGTTCGTTGGCTGCGATGTAGCATTAGGATATGCCTTAGACAAAACCGTTGGCAGTACGGAGCAACGCAAGGAGCAGGTAATGGAGCTAAGCATCAGCAAAGGAATCTTTGGCAGTAACGGCAATGTCTTCAACGGCTTTCGCAAACATGCCAATGAACTTGAAGAATCTGGAGGTTTCCTGCAAACGCTTAACGGACAGTTATCACATAAAATCAAGTTACCAACAAAAAAATACAAGCCTGTGACATGGACAACAAACAGCAATAACAAATCCCCATTCCCGGTGTTTACACCCAATACGGACTTTCTGAAGCCCAAAGACATACGTAAGGATCCAAAATACAAGGACGTTCCGTTGATTGTAGCACCAGGAAAGGAAGATGACTATCTGAAGGAAAAAGCTCAGCAAGAAGCGGCAAAACAAAAAGAGGCAGAGCGCAAAAGTACGGAAAGAGAACAAGGAACTGACAGTTCTGGAGAAGCACAATCTGTTGACGCATCAGCAGATGAAGATCAAGCCAATCAGTTGCAGCAAGCCAATGAAAACGGTTGGGAAGGACTGTTGGCAAATTTCGGGTTAGACGGTTTCGGCGACATCACCCATAACCTTGGATATGTGCTCGCCATGTTGCCAGATATGTTAGTAGGATTGCTTACTGGCAAGACAAAGTCCTTGAACATGGACAACAGCATGATACCATTGGCAAGTATTGTGGCCGGAATGTTCGTGAAGAATCCGATACTTAAAATGTTATTGATAGGTATGGGAGGAGCCAATCTGATAAATAAAGCCGGACATGAAGCATTGGAGAGGAAAGCCAATGAAGGCGTAGTGCCAGATAGATATGCAGCAAGCTATCGACAAGTCGCATACAGGCAATATGCAGACGAGCCATTGAATCCACGTTTAAGCAATCCAGTGTTAAAAGGCAGTTGTTTGATTGTACATATCAACCGGGTGCCCTGTACCATTCAATTGCCACAAACCGTGGTGGATGCATATCAGGCAGGGGCGTTGCCGTTGAATACCCTTGCCAATGCGATACTTGCAAAAAATGAGCAGATGCAATCTGTGGCCATGCAGCAGTATGAGAATGGTCGTGAGGAGCGTGAGACAGTTAGCAGATCAAGAGGAATACAATAAGAATATAATAAAAGCACAATATGAAAGACAAGAGTCTGGCAGAAAAAACGGCAGCAGAGAGACAAGTGGAATTACTCTCTACTGCATTGGGCAGTGCGCCTTCAGCAAACGGATATTGGTTGAACGCATCGGGTAAGACCTATCCTAGTTTCTATCCCAAGGGATTGACAGTAAGTCCGTTCAATGCATTGATCATGTCATTGCATTCGGACAAGTCTGGTAGCAAGACCAACCTTTTTATGCCTTTCAGTGAGGCAAAAAGACAAGGAGTGGCGGTAAGGGAGCATGAACGAGGAGTACCGTTCCTTTTCTATAATTGGAACCAATACGTCAATCGTAACAATCCAAAGGATATTATCAGTCGAAACGACTATCAGGCATTGGATGTAGAACAGCAGAAGCAATATAAAGGTGTACACAATCGAGAGATACGCACACTGTTTTGCATTGACCAGACCACAATGCCATTTGCCAATGAGAAAGAATACAAAAAGCTGTTGGCAGATTATGGCACAGCTGAGGAGCGAGGTCAGGGAGAAAGAGATGAGCGAGCCATGCATGTTCGTTTCAATGACTTCCTATTGAAAATGCGTGACAATCTGGTACCCATACGTACGGACGGCAGCGGCGTCGCACATTATGACACGGAAAAGGATGCAGTGTATATGCCACGCCAAAAAGACTTTGAACATTACAATGACTATGTGCAAGAAACATTGCGCCAGATTGTCTCTGCCACAGGACATCAGCAGCGGTTGGCACGTGAAGGCATGGTGATGAAAAATGGTACAGCCCCATCGGAGGATGCCATAAAAAGAGAACGATTGGTGGCAGAATTAGCTTCAGGAGTGAAAATGTTGGAGTTGGGACTGCCAGCGCGATTGTCAGAAGAAGGCTTGCATCTGACAGATTACTGGGTTCGTGAGTTGAAGGAAAATCCCTGCCTGATAGATGCTGTAGAGAGTGATGTAAACAATGCCCTTTTAGTTATGCGCAAGGCAGAGCAAGGAGAAAAGATAGAATACTCCACCATGCGAAATCAGCGAGAGACCAAAGAACTGATGGACCAGTTGCCTAAACACTATCTCATAGCGGATGAAATCAAACAGCATCCCGACAAAGACAACAAGACCATCGTATTGGTCATCGACAAGGAGAGAAAGACAGCCGACGTGGTTATGCCGTCAGGAGCCTCATTAGAAGTAAACAATGAGATACAGGGCATGAGCAAGCAGCGCATCCAGAAAGCATTGGAACGTGAAGGCATCGAAACCGTACGCTTCTACAATTCTGACGGAGTATTGGGGTATCGCCCCGATGACAGTTACTTTGCGGACAAGCAAGTGGACATCGCCCGACTGAAAAATTGGTCGTTAGAACATCTATCCACATTAGATGCCAGTCCTGCTGTAGAGCGAGCCAAGGATGTTGGGTTCAGTCAAGTACAGATGATACAAGACGACAAAAACCGTTGGGCATTGTATATCAAGCCCGAGGGACAGAACGGATATAGTATATATCCAGACAAGGCAGACATCAACCAGTTCTTTAGTACACTGAAGCAGTCGATGGACAATTTTGAAGCAGTAAAGATGGAGTTGGCAAACAAGTATCACCATCGTGCAGCCGTACAACCTGACTTGAAAGTGGACTTGTTCGGAAGCAATGACCAGGACATTGATATGAACCGCATAGAACGTGTGTGCGTGTTCAAGACCAAAGAAAACGGCATTCTTTGTTCAGCAACCATCGACGGAGAGAAGATGAAACCCAGATGCATTACCCCACAGCAATGGCAGCGGTTATGGGTAGCAGAAGACAGAAACAGCTATAAAACCCATTTGGCAGCAACCCTGTTTGCTGACGTGCTGAAAGCAGGAGAAAAACAAGAACAGACATCATCGGAGAAACAGGAAGTGGAGACCGAGGTGAAGCAGGAACAGCAAGGAACCACAGAGAAGCATGAAGAGGAACACCGGGAATATCACGAGGAAGAAGACAAACAAGACAAATCCGAGGAGAAGGTCAAGGAGGAAAAAGCAACTGAGGAAAAGAAAGCACAAGAAACCCAAGGCAAGAAAGAGCAGAATGCATCTGGCATAAAAAAGCAATGGGATGACTTGAAAGCCAAGCACCCAGATGCATTATTGTTGTTCCGCATTGGTGATTTCTATGAGATGTACAATCAAGATGCACGCAAAGGGTCTGAGATATTAGGTATCACGCTGACCAGACGAGCAAACGGCAATATCAAAGAAATGGCAGGATTTCCATACCATGCCCTTGACACCTACCTGCCTAAACTGATACGGGAAGGACAACGAGTAGCCATCTGCGATATGTTGGAAGAGCCCAAACGGCACAAGCAGGAGGAAGTGAAAGAGTTGGTAGAACCATCGAGAGGTATGAAGCGGTAGGTTTAAGTACAGTAAAAGGATAACAAAAAGTAGTAAGAACAATGAGCAAGAACCAATCATACGCCGACAAATATGCAGAGGCGGCTATGGAGCAGATGAAGCGTTATGGCATTCCTGCCTCCGTTACCTTAGCGCAAGGCATGCTGGAAAGCAGTAATGGAGAGAGTGAACTGTCTCGATTAGGAAATAATCACTTTGGCATCAAAGCAACAGCTTCGTGGTTGAAGAACGGAGGTGAATATCTGGTATATACGGATGATAAGCCCAATGAAAAGTTTTGCAAATACAGTTCTGTGGCAGACAGCTACGAGCATCATTCCAAGTTCCTCGCTAATAATCAGCGTTATGCCAAGTGCTTTCAGCTGTCACCAGATGACTATAAGGGTTGGACTAAAGGGATAGCCAAAGCCGGGTACGCATCAGGTATGGGATATGCGGCACATTTGCAGGACATCATCGAGCGGAATGGGCTACAGAAGTATGACCAGCAAGTGATGAGCGAGATGAAGGCGCAAGGGAAGTCATTCGGAGTGGAGAACAATCCAAGACAAGCAACAAGCGAAGAACGAGTACAAGACAAACGACCAAATGGCAAGTATTCATTCCCTTTGCTCCGTGAAACCTATCTATTCATCACTTCTCCGTTCGGTATGCGTCAAGATCCGATGGACAAGAGCAAGCAGCAAATGCATAAAGGCATAGACATCCGTTGTAAGCATGATGCCGTATTAGCAACCGAGAATGACGGTAAGGTGGTAGCCGTCAACCAGAATGTGAATACAGCAGGAGGAAAAAGTATCACGGTGGAATACAATCGTGAGGACGGCAGCAAGATGCAAACTACCTATATGCATTTGTCGGAGGTAAATGTAAAAGTGGGCGATGCCGTGTCAGCTGGACAAAAGATAGGTGTAACAGGCAATACTGGAACAAGAACCACAGGAGAGCATCTGCATTTTGGAGTAAAAACAATTGCAGCAGACGGGACAAGTCGGGACGTGGATCCATCCAGTTATCTAGCAGAAATCGCACAAAAAGGCAACATCAAACAGCAAGCCTTGTATAATGGCAATGACCTGTTGGCAAAATACAAAACCGATGTGCCAAGCAATACAGAAAGCATGTCACCTGATGCATGGATGAAGAAGTTGCTGTCGTCTGAAGATAGCGGTGTAGGATTACCAGTTGGCAGTGACCCTATATTGGAAATGGCAATGACAGCTTTCTCATCGTTGATGATATTGGCTGTGAAAATAGATAACAAAGAAGCCGAGGAACAAAAGGCAGCTATCAGTCAATCAGTCAGTGAATGGTCTGTAGATTTGACTTCACTGGTATCAGGCATGAAAATGTGCAGTCTGAGTATTGGTGACAATGGTCGTGCGATACTGACGGCAGACAATGGCAATGTCAAAGTAAGCCGTGAACTGACATCAGCAGAATTGAGCAGACTGTCCGCCACCTTGAACGACCAAGGATTGAGCGAAGATACCAAACGGTTGCGAGTAGCAGGAATGGTAAACAGCATTGTCATCAGTCAACAGGCTTCGCAAAATTTTGAGCAAGGAATGCAGGAACAGCAAGGACGCAACGAAAGCATGCACAGATAAATGAAGTGTGATGATTGAGATAACTTTTTAAAAAGTAAAAGACTATGATGAAATGTAATGTAACTATTTGCGGTGTGGTGAGCAAAGTTGCCACATGTCGCACGAATAAAGAAGGGAAGCCGTTCGTAACATTTAGTGTTGCAGTGGTCATCCCTGCCAAGAACGGAATCAATAAAACAATTGAAGTTAGCGTGTTGAAGGATGGAACACTGACGGAAGTGGGCAATATCGTGACGGGACAGCGCATAGAAGCAGTCGGTGTGCTTATCCCCAGGAAACATGGTGAGAACATGTATTACAACATGAATGCGACAGCTATCCATAACGATACAACAGTAAAGGAAGACAGTATTGTAGGACAGTTGGAGTTCCGTGGAAAGATAGGTAAAACCATCGACGAGAAAAAGAGCAAGAAGGGTGAGCCGTACCAAATGTTTTCAGCTTATTCAGCGACTAAAGCAGAAAATGGTTTTGAATATATCTGGGTACGACTTGTCCGTTTCAATAAGGAGCGTGAGGCGTGGTTAGTACCAGGATGCCGAATAACAGCTAAGGGCGAACTGGAGTTGTCACTCTATAACGACCGACTAACATTCTCATGTAAAGTGGACGAATTGGCGGAATACGTACCCCAGCCGTATAACCCTAATGCTTGACGCTTATGGCAAGATACAACAAACCAACCAGTGATGGTCCGAGCAGTGAGGAAAAAGCTTTGGACCTGTTTGCTGAGATGATGATCGAAAAAATCCAAAGCATTGACAAAGACTGGAAAAAGCCTTGGTTTACAGATGGTGCACTGCAATGGCCGAAGAACCTTAATGGTAGAGATTATAACGGTATGAACGCCTTTGTACTGCTCCTTCAGTGCGAGAAACAAGGTTGGAAGATACCCCGTTTCTGTACATTCGACTGTGTGCAGCGGTTGAACAATACGGAGAAAAAGGATGCCAACGGAGAGGCATTGCCACGTGTGTCTGTGTTGAAGGGTGAGAGATCATTTCCTGTTTTTATAACCACCTTTACCTGCGTGGACAAGGACACCAAGGAACGCATCAAATATGATGACTACCGTCAACTGTCGGAAGAAATGCGGAAGCAGTACAATGTATATCCGAAACTACAAGTCTATAGAGTTTTCAATGTACAGCAGACCAACTTGCAGGAAGCTCGTCCCGAGATGTGGGCAAAGTTGGAAACAGAGTATGTAAAACCGGCGCAGGAACAAGGTGAACAATTCTCATTCGCTCCTATCGATGCAATGATAAAGGACAACCGTTGGATTTGTCCCATCAAACCACAATATGGAGACAATGCATATTTCTCAATCAGTAAGAATATGATTGTAGTGCCGGAGAAGCAACAGTTTGTGGATGGAGAATCGTTCTATGGAACCTTGTTTCATGAGATGGCACACTCGACTGGACATGAGACAGTACTCGACCGTTTCAAACCTACAACATTCGGTTCATCTGAGTATGCACGCGAGGAATTGGTGGCTGAATTAGGCAGTGCGCTTGTCGCTCAAAGATATGGAATGGCAAAGCATATCAAGGAAGACAGTGCGGCTTATTTGAAGTCGTGGTTGGAAAGTCTGAAGGAGTCTCCACAATTCATCAAGACCACGCTGCTTGATGTGAAGAAAGCGACATCAATCATCAATCAACATATTGATAAGATGTCGCTCGAACTGGAAGAACCACAAACGGAGGATGTTGTAAAAGAAGCAGACCAGAAAGTTGCAGATAATAAGACTGTTACACCATATTACGCTTCTGTTGCCTATCTGCAGAGTACCGATGACACAAGTGTATTGGATAGTTTGAAAGATATAGGTGACTATGACCGTCTGCTGCAAGAGGCAAAGGAATATGACCAAGGCGACGCCATAGACTTGGAACATACCTATAAAAGTGCCGTGCAGAACCGTGGTGACGATGTCTTGGTAGACGACGCCCATTACGCAGTGGTATATAATGGTAGTGTTGGCGGCACCTATGAGGTGATGCGCAAGGTGACAGAGGAAGAAGTTCGTGACAGTATTACTCGATACGGATTGCCTTCTGAGGCATCAAAGGATGTAGAAGAAGTAGGCAAGTCAATGATTGCCGAAGACTTTTCTGATTTGTCAAAGCGCAAAGCTCCAGTCTTTGAAATGCCAAATGGCGATGTGCTGCATCTGCAATACGACCGTGAGCACGACAGTTTTGAGGTCGGGACAGTAACCAATGCAGGATTGGCGGTGGAACATATTCTCAGTTATGACCACAGTCTGTCACTTGCAGACAATATCGAGGACGTGTATAACACGCTTTGTGAGTTGCCAGACTATCAGTTACAAGAGGAAAACGCGGAAGAAGAGAATGTGGCAAAGGCTACGTTCCGCAGATAAGAGAAGTCAGCCGTAGGGAGAAGTTATTGTCCTCTCCTTACGGCTGGCTTTTGTTTGGTCTAAGCGTTGAAAGCGTTACTGAGTGCCGTGTGCAACTGAAACACCATATCTTCGGCAGCTTTCATATCCTCCACAATGTCCGCAATGTGGTATGGCGCACCATTCTGTCCGTGTCCGTTCGGACCAATCCATAGATATGCTTCATAGTCGGGGTCGTAGTCCTGGTAATATTCAAAGATGTTTTCCAAAAGCACATAGTGGTCATTGTCAAAAGTGTTGGCAGAAAAAGAGAAATCCTGTCCTTGGGGCGTGAACTTTGCAAAATTGAAAGTGATGCGTAATTCATTCTGTTCCTCGATAGTGACAGCCCAACCTTCTTTTTCGGCTACACTGATAACCATGTCTTGTATCTTTTCCATATTGTGATAGTTTTTGTGCCGTAGACTGGTTTGAGCAGCCTACGGCAGATGTAACAAATTAGCTCTTTTGGGGCTTTGAGTAAAGGCGATGAAGAAAGCTACGCAATTCATTGTCTTGTATGTTCTTCAGTTTGGTTGGTGTAAAACCTTTTACCTGACATACATGGAACTTGTCATTAATCCCATACTTGGAGCCATCAATTTCTATTTTCTCCAATTCGTTTGCTGACACATAGCCGTATTCCGTTTCGCACAATCCACATACAATAGTGAATAACATAAAGTCATTTCCTTCAGTCTGTCCTTCAAGAACAAACCATCTGATGCGTCCTATGGTAAATACAGCCACACAAATAGCGTCTTTGCCTTTTTCCTCTTGTGAGTAAAGAGGAAAGTTTTTTATTGCCTCCATAAACTGAGGCGTAATCAGTTTGTTCGTCATATCAATACTATTTTGCTTGTTCATAAATGTTCGGTTCGCTTGTCACGTTGTAGATATAATCACCACAACGTACTAACAATGCGTCCTTGCCATAATAAAGGCTTTTCATGCATTTCACACTGCCTGTCTTGTGGAAATTAGGGAAACGGCAGATGTCAAACCGCTTGCCTTGTTCTTTTGTCAGTCTTTTTACTTTCATATCCGTTTGAATTGAATTTTATTTTCTTCCCTTTGATTGAAGCCTTATCAGCTTCGCTTGTCGGGAACTTGATTTTTCGTGCATTTCTAAACTGCATGACAAGAGTGATAAGGCAAGCAAATGACAAGGAATTGAACGGAATACCCAATATCTTTGATTTGGGAAGGCTGCCGTTCCATTCCGAAGTGCTTAGCCCAAAGGCGATGCTTGACGTTCACTCAATGCAGTAACTTTGCATAGAAAAATGATGGGCTGACAAGTATTAGCTGGATGAAATAATAAGAATATCGCAGAAATACAAGAGGATAGAAACAGCAATAGCCGACTCATCACGAGCCGACTACTGCTTCAATTGATTGTTTTGTCGTATGAATTTATAAAAGCCTATCTATGATAGAGCATCACTTTTGTCTGTCGGTTTGCCTCATTGGGAGTATAATCGGATATTCCTCCTTCGTTTATAAGAGTGATACAATCAGATGCCACCCCTCTCTTATTCAATTCCTTGGCAATGAATTTTGCTCTGGAAGTACCAAGATTCTTGTTTATTTCTGCCGAACCAGTAGCACTATCAGCTGCCCCGACGACTTTTACTCTTAAGCAATGTTCGTTGGCGACGTGTGCAATCTCGTCCAAGTTCAGTAACTGCAACGGAGTGACAAGCTGCGTTGTGCCAAGCTCGAAAAAGAAGTATACGGGTGTCCCAATGCAAACATTGCCATTTTGCATTTCAGAAAAATAGCCAGAGGTTCCGTGTTCATTCCGATCGAACAAGGAAGTGCTATCATTTTGGACAGGCGTCTTACCGTCCCAACGCTTGTTGTTCAATCTTGCACGAAGAGAATTCAAACCACTGTAGTCATTGCGAGTGTAGTGGTCACCAACATCGCTATTGGCAGTTAGGCAATGATTAGAATGTGCATATTCGACATCCGTGTGAGCAGATTTGCCGATACGCTTCCATCCAACTTTACCAATATTGAAGGACAATCCTGCTGTCAAAGACATCAGATGATCGCCAAATCTGCCGACTTTTCCATAGCCGTCAAACTCCTGAAAGGTGGTCGTATTGCCAATCTCCAAAGTAGCTGATAGTCGTTTCGTTAGACGATACTGACCTTGAATGCCGTAAGAGAGTGCAAAAGGCTTTTGTCCATTACTCTTATTGTGGAGCAAACCGACACCAACAAACGGAACGATACCCAAACGGACATCATCCTGTTTGCCGTATCTGTTTCCAAGCACATTCCACATAAAATCAGCGTGAAGATGCTGATAGTCTTGAACGGCAAGATTACAGTCTTTGAACTGCACACCTTGGTAATATAAGCGACCACCGACAGATGGCGTAATCCATTTGCCGAATGTCAATCCGAATGTCGGCTTGATACGTCCGAACAAATCCTCACAACCTAATGGTTTGCCGAGGAAAGCATTCGTTCCTCCAGAAACACCAACAAACCAATTGTCTGACCATAAAGAACCAATAGCAACGGCATCTTCATTTGACGGACTTCCAAAAGGCAAGCTCTTCGTACAATACTTCGTTTCTATTTTGGTGGAATCCATGCAAGTGGATAGCACACCTGCTTCCATCTGCAGTGTACACGCCACTGCAAGCATAAGTATAAATTTCTTTCTCATGTTCTTATTTGATTTTGTCATTAGAAAAGGAGTGAAATGGAAACCATGCCGATTAGCGTTTAGGCTTCTTGCCGATTGATGGACGCATCATTTTGCATGCCATCATCATGCAACGCCTTGCCCAAGCCCGGTTATCCTCGTCATCATCACGTCCCCATTTCATATCATTACCACTACCGCCACCACCATTTCCTTCGGCAAAAGTTGTGGCATTATCCACCATACCGAGGAACAAAAGTGTAGCGCAATGCATGATTTCCGTTCCTCGCTCTGCAAGGTCTTGAAGAAGAGAACCATCAAACATTTTCAGATCGACCTCGTTGAGCATTGCCAATCTGTGCTGTTGTTCGTTTACCAGATTTTCAAGCAATGCATCTTTCAACAGACTGTCCACTTTGGAATGAACATCACGGGCATATTCCTGCGCCTCCGATTTCAAATCGTCTGTACGTTGCTGAATGTCGGTCATATCACTTTTCAGTTCCTCAAGCTGTTGGTGAGCCATCAGCAGTTTCTCTTGCTTGTCTGCCAATTTGTTTTGTACAATGGTCAATTCGTCTTCAAGTTTAGCAACAGCTTCCTTCAATGCTTCAGGATTTGCTTTTCCTTCAAGAATCTGTTGCTGCAAGTTAGCAAGCTGTGCCTCCTTTTCAGCCTTCTCCCTAAGTAGATTTTCCACCATAGAAGAGAGTCCTTTAACTCTTCTTCGTGCAATGTCAATCTCCTTATTGAGGTCTGAAAGAGCTTTCTTGTGTTGCACTATTTGCTGCTCTATAGTTGTACATTGCTCAGACAGATGCCGACGGTATTCCTCCGTGCTTCTATGACGAGCACAAGTTTCTGCAACAGATGTTCCTCTGGACATTCCCCACTTTGCGTTGACCTCTGCAAAGTCACTGTGCAGTTGTTTCATCTTAGCACTGTATTCATATTTGTCCTTTCCTGCAAAGAGTTTCTTGAACGCAAAACGACCATCCTTAATCGGCAAAAGAGTGCAATGTATATGAGGGTTCAGTTCATCGCAGTGTACAATAAATGCAGCGATATTCTCTTCTCCATATTTTTCGCAGACAAAGGAATAAACATCCTTTGCCCATTTCTCTATGTCCTCACATCGTTGAATGTGGCTATTGTCTGCTCCATGCTCGAAGTTTACCTTTTGGGTACCATACGCAAGTTCGTGCATACGTTCTCTTGAACCACCGAAAATGCAATTCACGACAGTTCGGAATTTGGGCTCCAAAAGTCCATCATTCGGATCTTTGATGCCTCTTTCACGTAAGTTCTCAGCCATACGTTCTGGAATGCTCTTCGCCTTGTTGATTGGAGCTACCAAGCCCCCCTTGACAATTTCAAAATTAAGATGTTCACGAGTCGGGTCGTAATTACCCGTCTGTGTAGCATGGTTCCACCCGTTCTCCGTCCAGTTGCGCAGATGCTCATTGCTCTGTGCTACTGTTATGCCCTTGGAAACACGGATGTCCATTACCTGTTTCGCATTATTCGCCATACCTTTTATATTTTTTGTTTGTACATGTATTTTGTCCCGGCTTGCCGTTAAGAGGACACCCCTCCCATCATCGACAGATGCATGGGGTATTAGGCTACCTCTACTTCCCTCTATTTGGACACTGGGCAAGCCCGGTGTGGTATAAGAGTGTTGGAATGGTATAACAGCAAGACGGTAACGTACTATAACTGGTTATGCAAACTATAGATGGTCTGCCTGTCCAACGGATTGGGCTAAAAGAGAACGATATGCGTCAAGCAGGTTGCGGAACTGCGCCTTGGTTTGCGATGTTTCATTCGTCAACGACGAAGACATACCGTATATAAGCAGTTCAGCAAGTACTTGCGATGCCTCTAAAAGAGCAGAAGAGTCACCGTCAAGGTCATTGTCGTAGAACTGAACCATTGCATCTGTTGAACTATTCGCAGAACGACGGATGACTTTGCGGTATGCCGCCATAGCCATACTTTCCAGATACTGCTGCTTTGCAATCTTAAAATGGGCTTCTTTAGCTTGCTGAAGATTACCGATAGCATCTGTCTGTTGCGTATGATAAACTTCGGTGAAATGCTTAATGTCCTCTTTAAGAAGATTCATGCATTTCTCTCCTGCCTCCAAAGTTGACATGTTGTCCGATTCCCAATTTGACAGAACCGTTTGCAGTTTGTTGGTAAGTACAAAGTCTTCTGTGTCGGTTGTATCGGCATTGCCGTTGATACCGACAGGCATTGTAATGAGAAAACTTTTGGGAAGCCTGATGATTTCAATCTGACCATATTCCTCTAATGTCTCCAGAAATGAGCGAACAGTGGAGCGATGCCAATGCCATTCCACCGACAGGTCTGTTATGGTCACATGACATTGGTTTATGTTGAGCTCTTGATTGCGGTTCTTCAAAATGGGTGATACGAAATTCTCAGATGCCTTTTTCAACAAATTACAATAGGCTTCCGTCTTTGTTTTACGTTCACATACCTTTTCCTGAAGATATATAAATAAGCCGATGTCTACCGATACGGTTGTAGGTTTTTCTTTGTTATGCCTCATGTTGTTTTATCTGTATTATTGAATAATGCTGTGGATTGATTAGTAGTGCCATTATCCACATCTTCTGGCACAAAAGAGTGATGAGTTAAAAATAATGTTCGGCAAGTGCACGAGAGTCGGCTCTCCATTTCTCCTGTTTTTCCTTGTCGTTCCATTCGTACAAGATGGAAGCAGACGGATAAAATGTAGCAGCCCAAAGAAGAAATGCAACAGTTACAGCCATTGTATACAGATGCGGTATGGCTACCATAGCCATTGATAGCACCGCCATTCTGAAATAGAGTTGCCGATGTGCTTTCATCAAGTGCAGCCAACGCTCCGCACGTTTATGTGAGAAGAGTATGCCACAGAGAATGGTGGAGAACAATACTCCAAATTCACCGAAATGTCCACTGACATAAATATAGTGGAACAACAGCAGTACAATGAGCAATGTCTGCAAGTACAGTCTACGTGCAGCTTTATTGCGGAGCATGGCTATATAAAACCTTGTCATATAGCTGTTACTGCTTTTGTACAACACGATTGGTACAATGAGAAGCAGTAACGGGAAAACCAATTGAAGAAAAATCCATGTCATAATTGATTGTTTGAATAGTCGCTATGTCAATAATCGGAGAGTTCAAGATTGATGATGCCGTAGGTGGCATATTGTATAAGGGCGTTGACATCATTGTAGCCAATATTCTCAGCTCCACGTTTCAAGCGTCTGGCAAATTTTATGTCATGCAGTTTGAGCCTGTTCAACGCAAGGTCAAGTTCCGTTTCCGGGATTAGCCAAATGGTTCCCTTGCGGTAGTGTCGGTAGCGGAACATGGAGCGCAAAGCCAATGTACGGCATACGCATGCAAACTGACGCTCGTCCAGTTTGACGGAACAGACCTCGTAATGATTGGCATTGTCTACCTTGACCCAGGTGCGGTATTCGTCAATCAGAAAGACGATACGGCGGTAAATGTCACTTCTCATAAAAAGTCCATCAGTACCTCACTGTCATTTCTTTTGTAACGAAAGAGTCCGCTTTTGGAATGTAAACGTATATCAAGATTGACATCCGCACACATTTTTTCAAGTGAGTCATAGATAGTAACCTTGACGGCATTCACCATTTCATTACCGTCAGTCATCACATTTACTTTGAACATCTGTCCGAAAGAAGGATTGGAATAAGCACATGAGGCTTGTCCAAACTTGGTGTGTTGTGACGGAATATGATGATACAACATGATTAGCTCCATGTCATCCTCCAATATATCCATCACCTCTTCCAAATCAATCGGCGTTGATAATGGAAATGTAAGTAATACGTAGTCATTGTAGAACTGCGGTTGTTCCATTGTCGCCACATTGAGTAACTGCGGAAGTTGCAACGGGACAAATGCCATGAATTCATTGTAGAAGTGTCTAAGCATATTATCAATTTTAGAAAGTTGTGACGATTATTTTCATGAAGAGTGCAGGAAGTTCTTTCGTGCGTTCTTTATTCATTCGTAGAATCTTGCCCAGTTTATCGATAGTAGCAGGTGTTTCATCTGCTACTTTGTAAATGAGTTTCTTGTCCTTATCCGACAATATGGCAAAACTCAAACCGTCAATGGAAGTGTAAGGCTGCACCAACATCCAAAGATAAGCCTGGGCAATTCTCTCGTTCTTTACCTTGCCAGCTTTGGTATCGCCAACACACTGGGCTGCGTTCAATATAAGACGACGGTTAGTACGCATAGCCATGTACACTAAAGCATCACGGTGCGACAACTCCTTATGGTTGGCTGAGCGGAAGACTTGCAGACAGCATCTGTCGGTTTCTTGAATGATGTCCTGCATATTCTGTTTGTCACTTTCACTGAGATGCGATAGTACTGAACGAAAAAGCCGATCCTCCTCTTTGATAAAGTCCAAAAGGTCATTCTTGCAGTGAATACCTTTTGATTGCACATGGGCCAAGAAGTTGCGGTAACGATTCATCAGATTTACCATAGTGATGCCGTAAACTGGGGTTGCGTTCAATGAATCGAAGAATGGCTGCGCCTCAATTCTTGCTTGTTTCAAGTCCTCGTCCTGCATATAAGATGAAGCAACCTCTTTCAGCTGAAGCACATCATTGTATGTGCGTGGTTTGGTTAATACGACGCGGCAGAACTCCTTCCGTAACGAATCGTGAATCACCTGATAGGTCTGATGCCAGTCCTGGTGTAAGGTTGACATGGTGTCTTTGCGTAGACATGTAACAACAGAGTCGCGTATTACTCGCCATTTTTCTACTTCCACAAATAGTTTGTCGGAAGTCAGCTCCTTTTTGTTTTTAACTTCTGACAGATAGGAACTATAGGCGTTGACAGCCTCTTGGCTTGTATTGTACGATTGTGATTTGTTGCTGCTGCCACATGATGTACACACAAGTATGATTGCAAAAACGGCAGATGCTGCTGTGATGCGTTTAGAAAAGTTGAAACGAACAGATTTCATACTTGGCTTATGAGCTGTACTACTTGTTCCTTTTCGTACTTGAAAGTGGTGTATGTTCATTTGCATGATGCTTTATTTTTTCTTGTAAATTGGAATTAAACGTTGCAAAGATAAGCATACATAGTTGTATTTCAAGTCATTTCTGCTAAACTTTAAGCATATTTCTATATCATACTTGCAAGTATTATTTGCATTGAAAACAAGTGAAGAAAAATCGGGAGAAACAAGTGCGATTTTGATAATTTCATCGCAAGTATGATTGAAGTACGGAGAAAACAAGTACCTTTGCGTTTGTTTTCCAAAACTAATAGAAAAGAATGGCAAAAGTAGGTTATATATATTGTACATCGCATGATGATAGCTTAGCCGAAGTCAAGGCTTGGATGTCTGATTATGGATGTGTACAGATTGTCGAGGAAGAAACGGCACAAGAGAAGCTACGCCCGCAATGGAAGCAGCTGTTGGCAAATCTGGATAGAGGTGACGAGTTGGTTGTTTCTAAGTTCAGCAATGCAGTACAAGGGCTACGTGAACTATCCACTTTGTTCGAGTATTGCCGTGTCAAGGTTATTCGTTTAATTTCGATAAAAGACCAGATTGATACAGCGGATAAACTCTTTCCACAAACAAGTACGATGCAAATATTACAGATGTTTGGAGCATTACCTGAAGAAGTTATGGTTTTGCGTCGTGCCGAAGCCCATGTACAGTATTTGCAGCAACATATGAAACCCACAAAGTTCAAAACGCTTACCGCAAAGGAGAAAGCGGAACGTGAGAATATGATTGTAAGCATGTATAACAATGGGCATACGCTTGATGACATATATTCGGTATGCGGCTTTAAGAGTAGAAGCTCCATATTCCGCATACTCAACAAGTATGGGGTGAAGCTCAATCGTGGTAACTTCAGCGGTCCTCTTGGAAAAAGGAAGCCCAAGGACGATAATACAAAAGAATAAAAACAACAATGAGCATTCAAGAGATACAAGATTACTGTCAGTCATTACCAAACACAGAGAAAGCAATGCCATGTGGAGAAAATTTGTTGGTTTTCCATATGGAAGGAAACATATACCTGTATGTATGGTTAAAAGCTCCTATCCCTTCTATTTCTGTTAAGTTGTTGCCTGAGCGTGGTAAAGAGCTGCGTGAACGATACAACGCCATTTCTCCAGCATACCACATTTGCGAGAAACATTGGAATGACATTTTTATTGAGGAGACTTTCCCTAACGACATGATTGAAGAATGGATAAAAGAGTCATACGATTTGGTAAAGACCGAATTGCCAGATTTGGCTTATAGTAGGGTTTGATGACTGTAGAAATCAAGTCTAACTTATTGAATATTAACGTATAAAATTCATCTTTCTCAATAAATATTCGTACCTTTGTATAACATATAACGTTTTAAATAACTAATAAAATTCATCTTATGAAAGATTTACTTATCTTTTTTGTTGTCTTTTACGTTCTCAAAATTGTCCTTCGTGCATTGTGGGGCGGTTTCAAGGCATCTGACTACAGACGAGACCGCTGAAATAGGCAAGACAACAACCAATGCCCTGGTTATTGTGTTAGAAGTGTGGATGTCCACGTATACGTGGACTATGTAAGCGTCATCGTGAAGATGAAAAGAAAAAAGGCTCCGCATCTCACGACGAAGAACCTTCCATAGATGAATTTATGAACTAAAACAGATTTATAATATCCATTCCCAATGACTTTGCCTTTCGATAAGTGTAGAACGTACCGCCTTTCGGTTTGCCATCAAAGAACGCTATCAAGCCACATGAATGGGAAAGCATATAGTCATTGCGTCTTAACAAGCAACCGTTATAGTAGACTTGGCTCAACGTGATAGCATCATCACATTGAGAAAGTAATCTCTTATACCTTGCTTGCTCCTGATAATTCCATCTCACTGACTGCTCCTTGAACGGAACAACAGCGATAAGCTTCAGATATGGCAATTCCGACCTTAGCGATAAAACCACCTCAGCTGCAAGCATATCGAAACCGATAGCCATACCACAATAGTAGTTTCGTATACCCATTGCATAAAGCAATCTAATCTTTCCCCTCAGTTTCTTTTTCAAATTATCTTTCTTGGATTCGGGAACTGAGCGATGTCCCGTAAAAGCTACTGAATTGGCTTTTATGTAAAAAGTCTGTTCCATGTTATTTGTTGTATTTATAGTGTGTACGTCCTAAGAACAACCCTCCCAATACGTTTCCGCCAAATGTTTCCAGCTGATTGGCGAAAAGTACATAGCTTGCGCCGGTCGTTACCACATCATCAAAGACATAAATGTCCTTGCCCTTGAAAAAATCTTTGTCAAACTCAATCACTTGTGTTTTGACGAGCGTTTTTTCTTTATCCTTTCTGTGTTCATGCACTGCGAGGCGTTCCCCCGAAACGGAAACGTGAGTATAGCCATTAAGGATGCCGCACAACTCGCTTACCCGATTGCAGAAAGCCTTGTAACGGCTCTCGTTCTTATCTTGCGTGCTTGCAGGGACGCACACAAACACAATGTCTTTAATCTTCTCACCGCATATCTTGATAAGGTGTGTAGCCGTCATTTGTGCCACTTTCTCAAAAGCGTTGTCACGTGCATCCTTGAAAGCCCATATCAGTTGGCGTGCTTCCACTGCATCCTTACCGACGTTGCGAACCCTTACGGGAAAATACTTCAAGAAGAAATCCATCCTCTTGCTAAGTTGTTTTTTGATACTCTCGTCTATTACCTTTGCCATAGTCTTGGAATTTTTTATTTCCCTCTTTTCGGAGCCTTTCGGCTTGTCCGAGGGATATTTTTCCGCCATGCAAAGGAGTTGGAAAGCATTAAGACAAATCGGAAGAGAAAAATACGCTCTATATGGCACATACAGAGGAAGATTTTTCGAAAGCATCCATAGATGCCCGATTTGACGTATGCCTGACAACTTGTACCTTTGCGGTAAATATCCGAAGTGGCAAAGCTGACAGGAAACCAATATGGCTACAACAGAAGTATAATACTGTAAAAAGAAAAAAGATGATGAAGAATATAAAAGAGGAAAGGGCGGGTGTGAAACTGCGCTACTGCCAGCAAGCTTCTCGATGCACTGTTTGTGGTTTGTTGGCGACATGAAAACGGCATATGCCGCTTCACGTTGTCAACAAAACCACAATCTGTGCATGCTTGCCTTTGGAAGAGTGGCTGTTGAGCCTTTCTGACAAACAGTATGTGCGGTTTCGCTTATGGTGTGGGACGTAGTTGTATAAATATCGGCTTACGGTTTATCCGCATATAAAAGATAGGACAGCTGGAAATATGCGGTATATGCATTAAGGAAACTCTCTTGACGTTTACGGCAAGTGTGTTTCCGCATATACCTTTGGCGCAAAGGTCTTGCCTTTATTAGCATCCGTTGTGGATGCCACGGAAGCCAAGACTGTTGGGACAAAATATTTCAGACTGATTATAAAAGGAGGTACATGGTATGTACAAGAGGAGAAAGATTTGATAAAAGTGGAATATGCAAACATGAGAAAAGACAAAGCGGTCGAAACCGCCTTGTCTGTAGATCAGGAAGAAGACTATTTCTTCTTTGTTTTAGTGGTAGGCTGCTCAGTGCTTTCTGCACCAGGTTCCTCTTTTTCCAAAGCTGGATAGAACTTGTTGGCGATGAAAACGATGCGATTGTGCTTGGTGCCTTGCTGATCAATCCATTCATCCGGCTTGAAGTAACCCTCAACTGTCAGGAGTGTTCCCTTTGTCAGCTGGTCAAAAGACTCGGTGTGCTCGTTCTTGCGCCATGCCTCCATGCTGATGAAAGCCGATACACGGTTGGTTTCCTCTCCGTTTTTCTCCTGACGGCTTACTGCCAATGAGAAGCGAGCTACGCTTGCTGTGGTGAACTGGCGGATTTCCGCATTGTTGCCTACGAAACCTGTTACTGTGAAGTTGTTCTCGATCTTTTTCATTTTGAATTTGCTTTTGAAGTTAAACTTAATTTTTACATGCAACCCAAAGCAGAGATGTGGCACATGAGGAAAGCACCATGAAAATCGGCTTTAATACTCGTTTTCTGTTGGCGGTTAGGAGAAAAAGGAAGATTATCGACTATTTTATTGGTCACAGCGAAGCGACCTCACAAGATAATGGCAGTTATCGTAGCATCACGCTAAATTTGCACTGAAAAAATGAGTGGCTTCGGAAGAACAAATTCAGAAAAGGCGCATGAACAACAAGTAACGGAATGTAGGCTTGCGGAAGACGTACACTATGGAGCGTAAAGCAGTTATCAAAGCAGCCGTACCAGAAGAATGGAGAGAACCATTGCAGATATTTATCATCAACATGAGTCATGACGTAGAGCACATTGGTGCTGACATGAAAATGGGGATACTCCAGTTGAGACGTACAAGTACAATAATGAATAGACGTAAGCATTGGCATTGCACATCAAGCAAGTATGATTCACAAAACAAGTAGCGTCGTGGAAAAGTGGAGTTGCAACAAGCTGCAGCCGCATTAAAAAGAGAAGAATGTCATCCAGAAGTATAAGGCGGTTTTGTACGCTTTTGCGTTTGGCTAAAGGATTGACAGATATGAGTATAAAAGGAAGAGGCGACGCTGACAAACGTTGCCCAAATTTCTTAGGATAAAAAAGGCTATTGCTTTGGATAATAAGACCTGCCCACAGAATGTGAGCAGGCTATTCATTTAGATTTTATTCGTATATCAATACGTCACTCCGATACTCGGTCAGCTCCTTGCCGTTATTCAGCCGGACAATTACCTCATGTCCGTAATCAGCAACAACCGTACCCTCTGAATGTCCTCGATACGGATAAACTAAGGTGCAATAGCAACCTACGATACCTTCCAAATCATCATAATCAATCATATTTTGTTCCTCCTATAATATTATTCAAACTCAAACTTATTGATAAAGAAGAATGTTTCATCGTCTTCATACTCGTACTGGGCAATGTATTCCAACATTTCTTCATCAGAGCGTTTGCCACGCTTGATGCCAGTTTTCTCGCACCATACCTCTATTGCGTCAGCCACGGTGTCAAAAGGTTCTTCATTCATTGCTTCAAACGGTTCTCCGTACGCACTCACGCAACATTCTTCGGGAAAATGCTCACCCTCGTCGTGAACATAGAAAATGCCACAGCCACATTCAATTTCCCGATAGCTGATAGACAACGCTCCGTCAAACTTCTCGTTCAGCGCATCGAAGAAGTCGTTGCAAGCAGCCCAAGCCGTTTCCGTGTCAAACGACAGCAAAGCATAGTTACTATATTCTTCATATTCCGCCCAATAGATTTCACCACGAACGGAAAAGCCTTTTGCCTTGTAGTCGATGCCGTAATGGTTCGCCAAATCACCGAGCCAGATATTCTTTTCGTTTACGTTCATTTCTTGAAGCGTGTTCCACAGGTCGGCAACGGCTTTCTTCTCACCTGTGATTTTGTACTGTGTGTCGCATAAGTTTGCCATAATCATTTGTTTTTAAGTTTTGTTACTTCCCTCTTATAGCTACAGCTACTTGGGGATTTGATAAAATTATGTTGCCTCAAAAGGTCTCATGTATCTGCATGCAAGGTTTCATGGTAAAATACAACCTCAGTGTCAACCGAGGTGGAGATTTTTCCGATGAACCGCAAGGCGCAGACCTTGCAAGGCAGAAGACATGAGAAGTACCTTTGCAACACAATTATTATCTACAAGTCCCCAAGTATGCAGCGAAAAGAAAGGTGGTCAGTGTAAAGATGGAATATCAACCGTACACCAGAACGATTGCAGCCAAAAGAGAAAGTTGCACACAAGCATTATGTGCAGCTTTTTCTTTTGGCTGTAACCCTACAAATGGCAATCTGGTTTATATGGAATTGTTCACTTTACGTGGTTAGTCTTATATATAGGCTAAACCGAAGTAAAGTATATATGTGAAGTGATTTTTGTAAATGTGGGGATGAGGGTGTAAAATGGGATGATTGCAGTGAAAAGAGAAAGGTACGCACAAGCATTATGCGCATATTCTCTTTTGGCTGCGACTCACAAATGGCAGTATGGTTTATGTGGAATAGTTCACTTTACGGGTTAGCCTTTATATATAGGCTAAACCAAAGTAAAGTATATATGGAGAAATTTATGTACCTTTGCAACAGTATGGCAAGTGAAGCATAGATATGAAATGGCATTGTTATTGTCGTAAACCAAGAGGATTCTTGGAATCTATCTCTCTTTTTGCCAGCATGAAAATATCAATGATTCCGTCAATTGTAAATCATTTGGGATTGTTTGAAGGTTGTATACGGTTGAAATAGACTGATGAATTTTTCAGCTAAGCCTTAAAATGCAACCAACAGAAACCAAAGAAACAATAGGAAACAAGGAAAATGCGAAAATGTTGTTTCTCTGACATTTTGTTTCTGTATTGTTTCTTGAAAAAGACATATATTTATATATCAACTGGTTTTCAAAGGGTTACAAAACCATAGTATAGACTTGCGGATAGAGTTTATCTGCATTCCCCACTAACGGCTTAATCCAATTGCCACGCAAAGCAACATTGACTTGCGGCCTGACAGGAAACTTCCTGTTCCAAATCCTGGAATGGTGTGCAAGACAATTCCTTAAGACGACAGCACTCTTAATCCAACTTTCAAGAACGAGATGCTGGGGGAGATTAAATTCACGAGCAATTCTTTTCTTTACGTGGTTGTCGGAGAAATTACAGAACAGTTTTGAAAGCGTTCCAAACGACGTGACCTCAAGAGTTTTCCACACTGGAGGAAAAACTGGGTCTGAATATTTGTTCTGATGTTCGATAATGAAATCTTCTCTTGTGCGAGAAAGTTCTTGCTTGATTTGGCTCAGACATTTGTCAAAGATGTCCCGGTTTCTAAAGCATGTATAGTCTGTAAACCAGAAAGCACCATAACACAAAGAAAAATGATGTATCATCTTTGAACGCAAGGCAATCTCTGCTGATTGGATAGCCGAAAATATAAGCACACGCAATTTGCAGTCAAACGCATACAGACTAACTGCGTTTTCAAAATAGCTATTAGATTTGAATGTGTGCAAAATTTTGTCGCTTTCCATTGGGTGAAAATAATTATCCAGACGGAAATAGCTGATGACATTCAAACATTCGATGGCTTTACTTTCATCCCGGATGATAAGACCACGTGATTTCAAGAGCTTGAGAATATCGGTAAAATCTAATGGCTGTTTTGAATATCTCATAGGTGTATAAAAAGCAAAAGTCCCACCCTGGTTCGCTGTTCTTCGGGAAGCGTGGTGGGAACTGTTGCTGCAAAAATACGAAGTTATTTCCAAAACTACAAATCCACAACCAGATATTTCGCTCCAATACATCAATCTCATGGGTTTCAAGCACAGAGACATCACAAAACAGAAGATTTTCGCCAGAACCGAGGAGATTTATGCGACACGCGGTTTTGAAGAGAGTTGCAAATGCATCAGATTGCAGAACCAGCCTAAGGCTCTCAGTTGGTTCGCAAGGAACGAAGACGAAACACCTCATAAAAAAGCACGGATTGGCCTGGCATCTGCGCCAGCGGCAATCCGTGCTTTTCATTGCCGTGACCAAAGATTTGCAGAAATATCTTTTGGCCGCCTGACAAAAATTGCTACTTTTGCCACATAACAAATAAAAACAACAGATGCAACTCATATTACTATCAGGAGGATCGGGCAAAAGACTGTGGCCGCTCAATAACGACGGGCGCAGCAAACAGTTTCTTCCCCTGCTCGCGTCGCCAACAGGAGGGACGGAGTCGATGCTGCAACGACTGGTGCGGCAGATTCGCGAAAATCTCCAGACGAAGGATATCACCGTGGCCACCAACACCGCCCAGCGCGACAACATCATCAACCAACTGGGCAACGACATCAACATCGTTGCGGAAACGGAGCGCAGGGGGACGTTCCCTGCCATTGCGCTTGCCTCGAGTTTCTTGGCCAAGGAAAAGGGATGTGGCAGAGACGAAGTGGTCGTCGTTATGCCCTGCGACGTCTACACGGAAAACAGCTACTTCGACATCATCAAGAGGATGGCGGAAGCGGTGGAAGCGAACAAGGCCGACCTTGTCCTCATGGGGGTGAAGCCCAAAAACGCCAGCGACAAATTCGGATATATCCTGCCGAAAGAAGACACAGCGGCAGGCAGCGAAGTGCAGGAGGTGGAGTTGTTCTTCGAAAAACCCGACACGGAGACAGCGCGCCGCCTTCTCAGAATGGGGGCTTGCTGGAACGCTGGTGTCTTTGCCTTCCGGCTGGGCTACATGACAGACATCGTCGGGAAGTACGCACAAGGCGAGAGCTATGGTGACATCTGCAAGGCGTTTGGCGCCTTCCCAAAAATCAGTTTCGACTATGAGGTGGTGGAGCGCGAGAAATCCCTGGTCATGGTGCCGTTTTACGGCGAATGGAAAGACCTCGGCACGTGGAGCACGCTCTGCGACGTGCTCCCGAGCACGCACATCGGCAACGTGAAGATGGGCGAACACAACGAGAACACCCACGTGGTGAACGAACTGGGCATTCCCGTTTTCTGCGACGGACTGCGCGACATCATAATTGCCGCCTCGCCCGACGGCATTCTCGTGTGTGAGAAAACGGCATCGAAAAACATCAAGAATGCCGTTCGCGAACTGTCAACGCGCCCCATGTATGAAGAACGCCGCTGGGGCACTTACCGCGTGCTCGACTGCGTGACCTACCCCGACGGATTGCAATCGCTCACGAAGAGCATCACGCTGAAAGCGGGGAAGAACATCAGCTACCAAATCCACCACCACCGCGCAGAAGTGTGGACCATCGTGGACGGCGAAGGCATCTTCGTGCTCGACGGCGTGCAAAAACGCGTTTCGAGGGGCGATGTGCTGGTCATCAAAAAGGAACACTTCCACGCCATCAAAGCGCTTTCAGACCTCACCTTCATCGAGGTGCAGACGGGCAACCCGCTCATCGAAGAGGACATCGAACGCTTTGATTGGGACTGGAACACGAACATCGAATAATCCCGTCCCCGCTTGACATTTACGAAAAATCCCCGCAGGCATCTGAACAACAGGTGCCTGCGGGGATTTGTTTTATACGCTTTCCCTGATTCCTATGACAAGTCATCGATTCGCGGCCGCGAGTAGCATTACCCTCGGCCGCGAATCGTGCTACCTGCGGCCGCGAGTAGCGTTACCGGCGGCCGCGAGTAGATGACTTGTATCGGGGAATGATGGAACGAAGAGCGGCATCAATAGACCACCTTCACGCCTGCATAGTAGCTTCTTGGCAGAGAAGGGCCGTAGATATAATTGGAATCACGGTTCCACGACTTGTCGAAATCCTTCTGATATGAATTGGTGAGGTTCTGAATGCCACCGTTCACTTGAAGCGTGAAGCTCTTGCTGACGGGGAAGTCGTAAGCCAGTTTCAAATTCATTTCCATAAACTTCGGCGTATTCACGGCCACAGGGGTCTCCACGCCAGAGCCTGCTGAATGGCCCACGAGCATGCTGCCCGTGTAGTTGCCCGTGAGCGAAGCCGTGAGTTGCTTCACTGGGGTGAAGGAGGCCGTGAAATAACCATAGACGTTGGGCGTGCGCATCATTTTCTTATATTTCTGCTCGGGCACTTCGTCGTTCCATGCAATCGCCTCGTCGTAGTGGCTCTGCTGCAAGGTGAGGCCTGCCTGGAGCGTAAACCAACGGGTGAACATCGCTTTTCCTTCAAGGTTCAATCCGAAGACCTTAGCACCATAGGCATTGTAGCGCTCCTGCACCGTATTGCCTTGTGCGTCGGGGCGATCGAGCTTGCGGAGGGCAAAAACGTTGTTGAGGTCGGTGTAAAAACCTTCAATCAAGAGGTTGGTCTGCACCGAGCCAAACTTGCGATAGAGGTCGGCAGAGACGCTGAGACTGTTGGAGCGTTCTTCCTTCAGATTGTCGGCCAAGACGGTGACAAGTCTTTCGCCGCCCACAACGCCCACGTGCAGGTCTTCATCAAACGCTTGTGGCGCACGGAATCCACCGGCATAGGTGATGCGCAGGTTCACTTTCTCCGTGGGGTTGAAACGCAGGTTGGCACGCGGACTGAAGATGACGCGATCCACAAGGTTATGCTTGTCGAAACGGCCGCCGAGGAGGAAGCTCCACTGCTTGTTTTTCCATTCATTTTGGAAGAAGAAGCTGCCGATGTTGACGTCTTGCTTGAAATGACGGTCGTAACCGAGAATGACGTCTTTCAAGCCATCGTGGTTATACTCCGCACCGATGGTGAGGTCGGAGGGCATGAAGAGCAAATGGTCGAAATTGTGTACATACTGCGTTCCCGCAACATAAGTGAAGTCGCGGGTGGTGCCATAAGCTTTCTCGGCCGTTTCGCGGTCTTCCTCCGTTCCCTCGCCGATGCCGCCGTAATAGCTCTTGCGGGCTGTTGTCTGGAAGGAGAAATAAGTGGAGAGGCGGTTTTTCTCGTTGGGGGCAAAATAATCAAAGGTGAGACCACCGCCTTGGATGTCGTGCTCCACCTGCTCGGTGATGTTCGCCAGATGGGGCGTCAGATTGAGCATGTTGCCGCCACGGCGAAACTCATGGATGCCATGATACTGCAAACTGAGTTTGGTGTATGGCGACATACGGAAATAAGAACTGAGACCGAACGTTTGGTTCTTTAGCGCCGGCAATTCGGTATATCCATCACCATCGTGGTCATAGCCCTGCCGATTACGCGTCTGCCCGTAAGCATAAACGCCGGCCTTGTTGTCGTCGGTGACCAAGGAGACGTTGCCCGTGCTCACATTGTCGAAACTGTTGGAGCCGCCTATCGACATGAAGGTGTGGCCGAAGGTGGCCGAATTGCGAATCGGCTCCTTGGTGATAATATTAATGGTTCCGCCAATGGCAGAGGCGCCGAAGAGCGCCGAACCGCCGCCTCTGACGACCTCCACGCGGTCGATCATGTTGGCAGGAATCTGCTCCAGCCCATAAACGCCGTTGAGTGAAGAGAAGACAGAACGGGAATTGACCAAAATTTGCGAATAGTGGCCATCAAGTCCGTTGATTCTCACCTGGGTGAAACCGCAGTTTTGGCAATTGTCTTCCGTGCGCACGCCAGGCTGGAAATTGAGTCCCTGAGCCAGACAGACGCTCTGGGTGACATCGAGGAGCTTCGGCCCAATCACGTTCACCAGATTTGGTGCCAGGCGTCTTGCAGTTTCGTTGCGGTTGGCGGAAACCACCACCTCGTCGAGCGACACGTCGTCGGCCTCCAGGGAGAAATTTTGTTCCTGCGTGGCATCGTGCTTCACGGTCACGGTTTTCTCCACTGTTTGATACCCCAGGAATTTCACCACAATGGTGTGTGTGCCTTCGGGCAGATTTTTCAGGAAATAGTGCCCTGTCTTGTCGGTTGTCGTGGCGATGGTGGTGCCTTTGAGTTGTATTGTGACAAACGGCATGTGCTCTCCGGTCTTCTTGTCAATCACATGCCCGTAGATATTGGCATCCGTGCGTTTGTCGGTGTTTTCCCGCAGAGGATTTTCAACGCGCTTGGCCTCTGCGGTGTTGTTAACTACATTATCTACCTTGGCTGCTTGAGCCCCAAATGAGACTGTCAATGCTGCGGCAAGCAGCACCAACTGATAATTCTTTGATTTCATTTTTACTTTAGATATTTATTAAACAAATGTAATTCTTGATGTTACAGGCGGGTGTTCAAAGTTAGTTTATATGGAATCTATACTATAAGTAGGTGGTCAAAATTATTTTTATATATGTGCCAAGAGCATTATTTTTACATTTGAAACGTCCTCTCGGGCGCATCTACTTACCTTGTTTTCAGTCGCAATGCCCGCATTGCTCCTTCAACCAAGGTGGCGTATCTGCATCCCGATAGAACATTCCAAATGTAAAAATAATTCTGACCACCTACTTAACACGTTTTTGAAAACCTGCCTGTGCTGACGGCCTCAGTTGCTGCCCGCCAGCTTATAGGGACACACGGTCCCCCCTCATCCGCTTGCGACCGTTTGGCAGATTCTCCGACCTCACCATTTTCTTGGCGAAGGAGACTGCCGAATGTGCTGACGCAAGCACATGAAGGAAGGGGATGGGAAAAGGAAGCCAAGCGAATGCCGGCTTCGCATTTCTCATCATAAATCATTGGAAGTCATAAGTTTTTCGAGCATAGGAGACCCCGAAAAACAAATTGTTTTCTGAAAAGCCACAGAGATTAAAACGCAGGTGGCGCACGCGTTGAATGAACGTTGCCTTCGCGCATCTTGACAAAAGGACAAGCCGCATGGAAGGCAACATAAGCGACAGGCACAAAAAGAGCCACTTTGACGAGCGCCGGCACCACATAGGACAAGGCACACAACTGACAGAGCAGGCATTCTTGAACGACAGCGCTCTGCGAAACGAAGTGTCCGTCGTGGTGGATATGGTGGGCGCAATCGTAACAATAGGACGCAGCAGTTTCTTCCGCCCCCGAATGGTGGTGGAAGGTGATGGCAAGCAGCATCGGCACGTAAACCAACAGCAGCAGCCATGCAAACTTCTTTCGTCTATTGTCGATACGTCGCATTAGTCTGAAAATCTTTTTTGTGCTGACATTATTTTAAAGGGCCGCAGTGTATTCGGTTGTGAAAGGCCCTTTGTATGAAACGAAAGCAAAAATAATATTTTTTTTAATACCGCAAAAACGCAAACCCCTATAAATCAATGCTAATCAATAATTTATAACATCTTCATCTGTTCTTTGTTAATATTCCCTTAGCACAACAGCGGCCGCGTCATACTTAACGGTGAGCAGGGGCGGCAGCGGACGCGAGGGAAAGGGGTGCTTGGCGAACGGGGAGGCAAGGCATAAGGGAACGGCCTGTTCTTGGAAAAAAGCCAACCAAAAAAAGGAACCTCCAGATGGAAGTTCCTTCTTCTTTGCAGGTGCTTAAAATTTGTTTGTATTGAATTGTCGGATTATTTTGCTACTACCGTTATGGAGGAGTTACTGTGCTCGTTCCAAAGTAATAACAATGAGACGGTTAACGTTTAACCTGTTATGGAGAACTTACTGTGCTTCCTTCCCCGTATTGCCCTCGGCATAGCCGCGTTTGTAGCCTTCGCTGTAGTTGCTGGCATAAGTTTGGCGCTCTTCGGAGGTGGGGAAATTGCTCGACGTGTCGTGTTCGTTCATAGGTTTTCCGGCCACGCCGTCGTAATAGCCATCCCAGTAGCCGTCTTCCGCGCCGGCTTCATCGGCGGGACGGGGGTCGCGCTCAAGGGTGTCTGGCGCGGCGATGTGGGCGGTGTCGGCGATGTCGGAGCGGACATCGGACGTCACGGTGGTGTCGGGGCGTGCCATCGGCCCTACGTTCTTGATGGAGGGGCTGGCGGCGGAGCCTTGTGCGGCTTTGTCGGACGCAGCCTTGAAATAGAGAATCACGGCGCATGTGGCCACGAAGAGGAGGAGGAACACGAGGGCGCTTTTACGGTTGATGCCTTGTCTTTTCATAGGTTTCGTTTTCGGATGTTCTGGACATGGGCAGAGGAAAGACTGCTGGCGTGGCGAGGTCTTCGCTGGCGGGCTCTCTTTTCTCCTGCTGTTTGTCGGTCTGCCCTTTGCGCTCCAGCGGAGCGGACGAAAAGGGGTTCGGCGCTCTGCGGGATGAATGAAGGGCTACTGATGTGTATCTGTTTTTTTGTTTGAATGGATGTTTCGCGGGGTGGATGTCGGCGGCGAGTGTGCCGCATTTTCTTTTTCTATCAGCGCTCGCGGGCTTTGCGGCCGGCATCGATGCGCAGAAAGATGAAGAGCATGAGCGTGAAGCCCCAGAGGGAGGAACCGCCATAGCTGAAAAACGGCAAAGGGATGCCGATGACGGGCATAAGGCCCATCACCATGCCCACGTTAATGAGGACGTGGAAGAAGAGGATGCTGGCGATGCTGTAGCCGTAGACGCGCCCGAATTTGGTGGGTTGCCGCTCTGCCAGATGGATGATCCGCAGGATGAGGGTCAAGAAGAGAAGGAGCACGGCAGCGGACCCGATGAAGCCTTCTTCTTCGCCAACGGTGCAGAAGATGAAGTCGGTGTCTTGCTCGGGGACGTATTTGAGTTTGGTCTGCGTGCCGTTCATGAAGCCTTTCCCCTCGAGACCGCCGGAACCGATGGCGATTTTGCTCTGGTTGACATTGTAGCCTGCACCACGGATATTTTCTTCCATGCCAAGCAACACTTTGACGCGCATCTGCTGATGGGGCTCAAGGATGTTGTTGAGGGTGTAGTCGGCTGTATAGAGAAACGCGGTCGAACCAATGGAGAAGACGGCGATGAAGAGGTATTTCCCGATGCGCTCACCCAGGGCCTGCCAACCCATATAGAAGGTCATGAAGAGGGCCACGGCAATCTGCACCCAAACGATGTCGAAGGGAACGACGAAGCGCGAGACGAGGTAGGCAACGAGGACAGCGACGGCTCCCACGGTGAAGAGGCGCGAGGCATGGGGCGTGCGGGGGCAATAGATGGCGGTCATGATGGTGGTGAAGAGCCAAATGAGCAGGAGCACGACAAATTCGCCAACCTCGGCTTGGGTGTAGGGCAGGATGTCGGTGGAGAAACGGATGCCGATGACGAAGTAGGCCACGGCGGCGGTGGCGGTGAAGAGGAAACTGCCGGGCATTCCTTCACGGTAGAACATGAGGAAGAAGGCGAGATAGACGAGCGCCGAACCGGTTTCGCGCTGCATGACAATCAGCACCATCGGGAGCAGGACGAGCGAGGCGGCCTTGAAGAAGTTGCGCATATTGTCGAGCGAAAAGCCGTAGCGGTTGATGAGTTTGGCCACGGCCAAGGCGGTGACGCATTTGGCAAATTCGGCAGGCTGCAGGCTGACGGCACCAAGGCTTATCCAGGATTTGGAACCCTTGATGTCTTTGGCCAGAAAGGGGGTGACGAGCAACACGAGCATCATGGCCCAGTAGGCTATGTCGGCGAGATTCTCGAAGTAGCGGTCGTCGGTCATGAGCAGGAAGAAGCCCAGGGTGAAGGCGAGGCCAATCCACACGAGCTGCTTGCCGGTGCGCGTGCCCCAGCTGAAGAAATCGACATCGCCGATTTCATGGCTGGCTCCGCAGATGCTGAGCCAGCCGAAGGCGAGCAGGGCGACATAGATGGTGATGACCACCCAGTCGGCCGTAAAGATGGGATAGCGGCGGGGGTTATCTGATGTAGTCTCCATATTTTATGTGTCGGTTTTGGATTACCTGTGCTTTCTTCTCTGAAGAGGGCGACAGGCTTCCATTGAGGTATTGCTCCATGATGAGGGCTCCGATGGGCACACCGTAGACGGCGCCGAAACCTCCGTTTTCAATGTAGGCCACGACGGCGATGCGTGGGCTGGTCATGGGGGCGAAACCCATGAAGGCCGAGTGGTCGTGTCCGCGGTTTTGCGCGGTTCCTGTTTTTCCGCACACTTCGATGCCGGGGATGTTGGCGGCGTGGCACGTGCCGCTCAGGACGGCTTTCCGCATGCCAGCCACGGCGTAGTTGTACCAGCGCGGATTGATGGTGGTGTGGTGTGGATGGGTGTAGAGCGAATCGATTTGTCCGCCACGTATGCTTCTGACAATGTGCGGCACGTAATAGTGGCCGCGGTTGGCAACAGTGGCCGCCAGGTTGGCAATCTGCAACGGCGTGGCGGTGACTTCGCCTTGCCCGATGGAGATGGAGATGACGGTCAGGGCGTTCCACGACTTGCGGTAGTGGTCGTCATAATAATTGGCATTAGGAATCATGCCGCGGCTTTCTCCAGGGAGGTCGATGCCGAGCTTGTAGCCAAATCCCATGTCGACCATGTGGTCTTTCCAGCAGTTCATGGCGTTTTGCACGGAGCCATATTTTCGCTTGTTGCTGAACATGCGGTAGAGGTTCCAGCAGAAATAAGCGTTGCACGAAGTGCCGATGGCGGGGACAAGGTTGATGGGCGAGGCGTGGCCGTGGCAACCGAGGTGGAGACCTTTATAGTTGAAGCCGTGGTGGCAAGGGAAGGCGATTTCCGGCGTGATGCTGCCCTCTTGCAGTCCCATGAGTGCCTGCGTTATCTTGAAGGTGGAGCCAGGAGGGTATGTACCCATGATGGCGCGGTTGAGGAGCGGGCGCATGGGGTCGCGGCTCAGTTGCTGATGGTATTTTCCGCGGTTGCGCCCCACCGTGAGGCGGGGGTCGTAAGTGGGCGAAGAGGCCATGCAGAGAATCTGCCCCGTTGAAGGTTCGATGGCAACGATGGCACCGAGCTTGCCTTCGAGCAGGCGCTCTGCCAGCGCCTGAAGGTCGAGGTCGATGCTCAGCGTGACGTCTTTACCTGGGACGGGGGCTTTGTCGTATTTCCCGTTCTGATAGTGGCCCTGCGTGCGTCCGTGAACGTCTCGCAGCATGATGCGCATACCTTTTTCGCCACGCAGTTCTTTTTCGTAGCTACGTTCCACACCGAGTTTTCCGATGAAGTCGCCGCTCTGATAATAATCATCGTTGGCAATGTCTTTGTCGTTCACTTCCCCGACATCGCCGAGAAGGTGTGCCCCAAGGCCAGTGGTGTAGTGGCGAACGGAGCGTTTTTCAACGGAGAAGCCTTTGAAGCGGAAGAGTTTCTCGCGGAAAACGGAGAACTCCTCTGCGGGAATCTGGCTCATGAAGAGCTGCGGCGTATAGCGCGAATAGCTGATTTTCGACTTGATTTCGTCCATGCGCTTGATATAGAAATCTTTCGTGATGCCAACGGTCTGGCAAAAGTCGAGCGTATCGATGCCACGCTGGTCGTTCATGACGACCATGATGTTGTACGACGACTCATTGTAGACAAGGAGCCGCCCTTTGCGATCGAGAATCAGTCCGCGAGAGGGATATTGGATTTCTTTGCGGAAGGCATTGGAGTCGGCATTCTTCTTATAGTCGTCGCTCATCAGCTGGAGCGAGAAGAGACGGATGAGATAGATGATGACAACAGCAACCGCTATGCCGCCTAAGATGTATTTCCGATTGATATAATTGGGGTCGTCTGACATACGTTGGGAGGTTAAATAAGCAGGTATTCAAAAATCATTTTGAATCCATTTGCCGGCCGATGGCAAAAGCCGTATGCCGCCGCTTAGTGACGCGAGCGGAGGAGTTCGAGGGCGAGAACCACGAGGAACGTGAGCAGGAAACTGGCGCCGATGTTGACAAGGAGGAGTTTCCAAGCGGTGAAGGAGAAGGCCTCGATGGTGAAATAGAAAATGCAATTGAGCAGGATAAGCAATGCGGCATAGCGCAAGAATCCGCCCCATTTCATGCTACGCGCCGAGGGGGAGAAGTCTTCGCTCTCCTTGTCGGACGGACGGAATTTCTCAAGCAGCCAAGGGGCGATGAGGGCCACGGCACAGAGGGAGGCGGAAGTCATGCCTGGCGTGCAGGAGAAGATGTCGATGGCGAGGCCGAGGGCAAAGGCCGACACGAGATAGAGCCAACGCGGCGTGTCGAGCGAAAGGATGATGAGAAAATAGACATACGGCATGGGGGTGGCATAACCGAAGAGATGGATATGCCCGAAAAGCAACACCTGCAAGAGCAGCAGGAGCACAAACCAGCCAAGGCGAATGAAAATCTTTTGAACCATAGATGTCCAGTGGGTTATCGTGTTGTATTCGTCAGTTTTCGGAATTGATATCTGCTTCGGCAGCATGCGAGCGCAGCGTGTCGACTTCCGCTTTATAGGGGGTGGCAATGACGTTGACGTCCCTCAGGCGTGAGAAGTCTGTTCCAAGCGTCACACCCAGTTTGTAAGACTGCCCATCGGCCGAGTTGCCGATTTCAGAAATTCTGCCGACAAAGATGCCAGGAGGGAAGACGGAGGAATAACCGCTGGTTTCAACGACTTCATCCTTCTTGATTTTCGCATATCGCGGGATGTCGTCGAGACAGGCGCGCAGCATGCTCTTTCCTTCCCATTGCAGATAGCCGAAATAATTCTGTCCGCGCACGCGGCAGCTAATGCTCGACTTTTTGTTGGTGACGGGAATGACCAAAGAATAGTTGGGCCCCGTCAGATAAACGATGCCGACCACGCCGCCACCGCCAACGACGCCCATCTCCGGTTGGACACCTTGGTTTGTTCCGCAGTCGATGACGAGATAGTGGTTGTTGTTTGACATATTGTTTGACACGACCACGGCGGGAATCAGCTTATAGGCTGCCAGCTGCTCCTTCACGCGGAGTTCTGTCGGCGAAGGCTCATGCGAGGCTTCGCGCAAAGCTTCGCGCAGTTGTTCCGTTTCGATTTGCAAGCGCGTGTTCTCATCGGTCAGGTGGCGGTTGACTTCCTTGAGGTTTACGTAGGAAACGGCATCGCCATACATACGGTTGATGCCGGCAGCAACGCCGTTGGCCGAGGTGAACCACACGCTTCCCTGATAATGGTTGAAACGGAAGAGAAGCGTGAAGCTGACAATTTCGAGCACGAGGAAGAGCAGGAAATAATGGTATTTGCGGAAAAATTCGAGGAGATAGTACATGTGTCTATAACATGAAGGACGGGCCATCTCCCTTGTGCTTGATGCAAGGGGGATGCCTGTCCTTTATTTTGTTTGGCTAATAACGAAAGTATGCCTGAAGCCTCAACGTATGGGACTTCATCTTGGTAACGGCGCACTATTACTTAGTAATGGCGCACCATTACTTATCGCATGAGGAACGTGAATTTCTCAACGTTCTTCAAGGCGATGCCCGTTCCCCTTGCCACGCACAAGAGGGGATCTTCTGCCACGTGGAACGGGATATTAATCTTGTCGGTCAAGCGCTTGTCAAGACCACGCAAGAGCGCACCGCCGCCAGTGAGGTAAATGCCGTTTTGAACGATGTCGGCATAGAGTTCGGGCGGCGTCTTTTCCAGAGCGGAGATGATGGCCTGCTCGATTCTGGCGATTGACTTCTCAAGACAGTGGGCGATTTCCTGATAGCACACCGGCACTTCCATCGGCATGGAGGTGATGCGGTTCGGACCGCGCACGATGTAGTCTTCAGGCGCAGCGTCGCCGAGTTCGGTCAAAGCGGCACCCACATGAATCTTGATGCGTTCGGCCATTCGTTCGCTGACCTTCACGTTGTGCTGGCGGCTCATATAGTCCTTGATGTCGGCTGCGAAATCGTCGCCGGCCATCTTGATAGAGTTGTTGGACACGATGCCGCCGAGAGAGATGACGGCGATTTCTGTCGTTCCGCCACCTATGTCAACCACCATGTTGCCTTCTGGGGCGTTCACGTCGATGCCGATACCGATGGCGGCGGCCATTGGCTCATAAAGCAAGAAGATGTCGCGGCCGCCAGCATGCTCAGCGGAGTCGCGCACAGCACGCAATTCCACCTCGGTGGAGCCGGAGGGCACACCGATGACCATGCGGAGCGAAGGCGAGAAGATGCGCTTGCCACGATGAACCATCTTGATGAGTCCACGCATCATCTGTTCGCAGGCGTTAAAGTCGGCAATGACGCCATCGCGCAACGGGCGAATCACGCGCGTCTTGTCGCTCGTCTTCTCATACATCAGTTTGGCTTGCTCGCCCACGGCAATCATCTTTTCAGACTGTCTGTCGAGCGCCACGACTGAAGGCTCGTTCACCACGATTTCATCATCGCAAATGATGATGGTGTTGGCCGTTCCGAGGTCGATGGCCAACTCCTGGGTGAAGGAGAACATTTTGGAGAATATACTAAATACGCTCATTATATCTATCTTGCCTTGAATTATTTCTTACCTTCAAACCACGCATTGATGGCAGTGTCGTAATGACTGCTCACGCCGAAAGCACGCGTGGCAAACATGCGGCGTTCTTCGAGCGTTGTTTCGGCACCCTGACGATTGAGAATGTCGAGGAGCACAGGATATTCAGCCTTTGAAGGCACGATGACCACGTCGTTGAAGTTCTTGGCTCCAGCGCGAATCAAAGAGATGCCGCCTATGTCAATCTTTTCGATGATGTCGGCATCGGAAGCACCACTGGCAACGGTCTGTTCAAACGGATAGAGGTCGACAATCACGAGGTCTATCTCTGGAATTTCATATTTGGCCATCTGCTCGGCGTCGCTCTCCAAAGCGCGGCGTCCCAAGATGCCACCGAAAATTTTCGGGTGCAGCGTTTTCACGCGGCCGCCCAAGATGGAGGGGTAAGTTGTCACGTCTTCCACCTTGCGACAGGGATAGCCTTGCTGCTCGATGAAAGTTTGCGTACCGCCAGTTGAGAGAAACTCTACGCCTTCAGCGTGGAGTTTTGCCAGAATTGCGTCAAGACCGTCTTTGTGGAATACGGAAATGAGCGCTCTCTTGATTTTTTTGTTTCCAGACATGTAATTCCTTTTATTTATGCTCGTTGATTATAAGTAGGTGTTCAAAATTATTTTATAGTATCCATGCAGGGGAAAACCTGTCTGATATTGCCTTGCCGTATTCTTTTGCCCCTACAGCTGCCTTTCATCAGTCACGTAGCCCGCTACGCTCCTTCTTCAAGACAACTGTAGGAACAAAATAATACGGCAATTCAATATAAACTAATATTGAACACCTACTTATGCTTTTCTCATTGCCCCAAACTGCCGCCAGACTCACCGTGACTGAACATCGCTTCAGCCTCATATCGATAGTCAACGCGCTTTGGTGCCTACTTTTCAATATATACGATTGCAAAGTTACTGCAAAGCTATCGCTTGTCAAAAGTTTTTGCGCAAAATTCTCTAAGCAACTCGCAGATTTGCCCATTATAGTTGCCAAATATAAGAGGCAGGGGCTACTGGCTTTCGCGGTGTTGTCACATCGTCACGTGGTGGATGCCTGTTGAAACTTTGAGGATTTCAACATCATCTGGGCAACGATAGAGGGCGTCTTTTGCGAAGCTGGTCACGCTCTGAGGCACATAGATGCGCTTGAGCGAGGGGCAGGATTCAAAGGCATACGACTCGACGGTGGTGGTGCCTTCGCTAATGACGACTTCCTCGAGATTCGGAAGGTCGTAGACGGTGTTCTTGCCGATGACCTTCATCGGCTTCAAGACGAGACGGCGGATGGCGGTGGGGATGTAATATACATTGGTGCCGGTGCCGTGGTAAATCACGCCGTCTTGCGAACTAATCAGGCGGTTGCCGGGCGCCACGAAGGCTTCTTCAACGCTATTGGCTCTGCCAAAGAGAGGATAGCCCTGAGTGCCGAGCGACTGGATGTTGGTGCCGAAATAAAGCTGGCGCACGTTTGAAGGGAGCGAATGCTCAAGGAGAAACGAAGAAATCTTGAAGCCAGCTACGGAGAAAGGCACGGTGAGGGCCTCGCCGTTGCATTTCTTCACGCGGCAAACGTTGAGGCGATATTCATCGTAGTTATACCCGAAATTTTCGTCCTCGAAAATTTCAATTTCCGTGCGCTGCACGAGGAGGTCGTTTTTATATTTATTCAGTTCCGACATGCCATGCTCTCTGTAGCCCGTTGGGTCACACACGCGCCAGATTTTGTCGACGTAAGCATAGAGCCAAGCATGGGCACCATAGGCGGCATAATAGCCGTTGACGCCGAAGGCGGGGATGCCCTGCGTGAGGAGCATCGTCTTGCAGAGGTTGGCATAGCCCTGGCAAATGCAGCGGCGGTTGGTGAAAACATCATACGGCTCAAGGCTGGGGCCGTCGTGGGTGTAAGTCAAGCTGTCGTGACACCATTTGAAAATCCTTTTGTAGGTTTCGGTCTCTGTGGCGCCTTTCAGGTTTTTGTCAACATATTCCTTGATGGCGTTCCATTGCGAGTCGGTGATGGTGGCATTGTGGAGCTTGGTGGCAGCCTCCATGTTGAAGTTGGGCGATTTCAGCAGGGCGAAGAGCGCCTCCGCACCGTTTTTGGAAACCATTTTGGCTTTGCCTTCTTCTGGGAAGAGCGACTGGTTGGCCTCCGAGGAAACGGCAGGCGGCATCACGTTGACAACGTTGGTGTCGAGGTCGTCTGAGGAACAAGCAGCAAAGAAGGCCGAAACAGTTAGGGCGAATGCAAAGAGTAGTGTTTTCTTCATAAGCAGTTGTGGGAAAAAGTGTGGTGTTTATAATGCTTTTATAGTATTTCCAATGCCGTTTCCAGAAAGAATTGCAGGCAGACGCATATCTATGAAGATGCACATCTGCCTGCAAAGGTAGTGTTAGTTTTCACACTGGCAAAACAAAAGTCTTTCTCTTTTTCCGCCGGATGGAAACATCTTGCGAAATGTCTGTTTTTTAGGGATCTATCACATCGTCACGTGGTGGATGCCTGTTGAAACTCTGAGGATTTCAACGTCATCGGAGCAACGATAGATGGCGTCTTTGGAGAAATTGGTGACGCTCTGAGGCACGTAAACGCGCTTGAGCGAGGGGCACGACTCGAAGGCGTAGTCTTCAACGGTGGTGGTGCCTTCGCTGATGACGATTTCCTCGAGATTCGGTTTGTCGTAGACCGTGTTCTTACCGATGACCTTCATCGGCTTCAAAACGAGGCGACGGATGCCTGAAGGAATGTAATAGAGGTTGGTGCCCTTACCGCGATAGACCACGCCGTCTTGCGAACTGAGATAGTTGTTTTTCGGAGCAATGAAGACTTCCTCGACATTGGCATCCTTGCCAAAGAGAGGATAGCCCTGGGTGCCGAGCGACTGGATGTTGGTGCCGAAGTAAATCTGGCGAATGTTTGCCGGAAGGGGTTCTTCGAGCAGGAAGGAACCGATTTTGTAGCCAGCAACAGCGAACGGCACGGTGAGGGCTTCTTTCTCGCACTGCTTCACGCGGCAGACGTTGAGGCGGCTCTCGTTGTAGTTATAGCCGAAGTTCTCGTCTTCAAAGAGCTCGATTTCCGTGCGTTCAACCATGAGTTTGTTCTTATACTTCGACACGTCTTTCATCAGAAATTCCATATTGTTCGTTGGGTCGCTCACGTGCCAGTTCTTGCCGTCGTAGGCATAGAGCCAGGCGTGGGCACCCAGCGTGCCGAGCGAACCGTTGACGCCAAAGGCGGGGATGCCCTGCGTGAGGAGCATCGTCTTGCAGAGGTTAGCATAGCCCTGGCAGACGCAACGGCGCTTGGTGAACACGTCGTAGGGCTCAAGGCCGGCATCGTCGTAGCTATAGGTCAGGCTGTCGAAACACCATCTGAACACATTGTTATAGGTGGCCAAGTCGTTGCCTTCCACGCGCAAGTTTTTGTCGACATACGCCTTGATTTCATCCCATTGCTCCTGCGTGATGACGGCATTGTGGAGCGTGGTGGCGTTTTCCATCTTGAAGCTGGGCGATTTCAAGAGCACGTTGAGCGCGTCGGCACCGTTGGAAGAAACCAGTTTGCCGCCACCCTCAACGGGGAAGAGCGATTCGTCGGCCTCGGCGGTCGTTGACGGCGGGATGACGCTGACATCTGATGATTCAAACTCGTCTGAAGAGCAGGCGCCCATGAAGGCCGAAGCGGCCAAGGTTAAAACAAGAAGTAAATTTTTCCTCATAAATGCAATATTGTTTTTGATTTAAGCAGGTGGTGAGAAAAAGCCTATGCATCTGGCAGGATTATCCGAGATTAACAACTGTTTTTTCTGGGCACCCTTTAAGTTTTCAAGCAAATATGCGCTTCGAAGCATGCGCATTTGGATGCAAAGGTAATGCTACTTTTCTGAATGGCCAAAACAAAACGCGCTCTTTATTTTCCTCCCCTCGCCATGAAATTGAGTGAAAGGAAGCGGATTCAAACGGCAAGCGTTCATGGCCACTGGGGACGGATGGGAAGAAAACAGGGAATACGTTGGGAGAAACAGAACACGCCTTTCACCCGATTTCCACCTTTCCTCCCGATGCAGGAATTATGACTTTTGGCGAATGCCGCCCCGTGTGCAAACGTCGCTGGGAGCAGACGCGAACGTCGCTGGTGCCAGATTCGAACGTTGCAGGGAGCAGATTCGGATGTCGCAGGGAGCAGATTCGGATGTGTCTGGTGCCAGATGCGCTGAGAGACATAGGGAATGAAACAGCGGCGAGAGTTCCACAGTTTTCGGCGTATGCGCTAAGAAGGCGTTCTAAAACCTATTGCTTTAGAACGCCCTCTTAGTCATTATTAATATCTGAGTTACTCTATCTTTTGGGGCAATTTGCTTGAAGTCTTTTCTATTTTCTTCTCGTTGCTTGCCACTCTACGCTCCACCTTCTTTATATCCTCCGCAGGAGGGAGATTTTCGGGTTTTATACCTCGTTGCCCGAGCATTTGCCTCACACTGACATTATTTTGTATGTGTTCGGTCGTTATGGTGCCTTCCCCATAAAGATTCTTTTGCTCCACATTATAGTTGGTCATCTCTGTTGCGAGATTCTTGGCTGCAATGGTCAGTGTAGGAAGAAAGTCGGCCAACGGACGTGTTGCCTTTATGCCAAGACGGAGTTTCATATCCTCCGTCGTATGCCCTCCAAACAAAGCAGTGTCACCCTTTGAACGTATGCGCCCGAAGCCCTTGTCATCAACACCACGCTCATATATATTGCGCGACAACTGTTTCTCTGAAGCACGCAGACGGTCGCGTGTCTCCAAACGAGATATTTGCTGCAAATGCTCAGCAATAAGTTCTGCCCGTCGCGTCTGCAAAGCGAAATAGCCCTGTGCAAAAGCGATTTCTTCTTTCTTGGGGTCACCATTCTGAGCTATAAGATAACAAGCAAAGCGTGTCAACATATAGTCCTTGATTTCACGCTTGGCACCCTTTGCCAAACTAATCATTTTCGTGACGTCACGAAAATGATCATCCACATTGATATTCTGCGACTTGCATGATTCTACCGCTCTGCTTATTGCTACCGTAAAATTCTCCCAACGGGCATACCCAAGCACTGATTGAAGTTCGCGTGCGAACCAAACTTCAACCTTCTCTTTACCGTTCTCACTTTCTATGAAATGCGTAATCTCATTGAATGCGGACGTATGCTGGTTTATTCTCTGGATGTCCATATTATATTATATCGTTTTTTTAGCCTAAATCACTTTGAGTCGGCCTATCTCTTAGCTGGCCTAATTTATTAGATAGGTACTTGCTTACAAAGGTAAGCATAAAAAACAATAATCCCGTATGAGCGTATCGAATTTCGCAATTGTTCGGCAGCTTGATATTCTCACTGTTTTAGCCAACAAACCGCGCTGGCGCAGTTCCTGTCGGTTTTCTTTTGTGACGTCAAAACAAAAAATGGCACACGGCATGTAATGGATTTTCTTTTAAAGAAGCCATTATATGTCATGTGCCATTTTCCCGGAATGGTTCTTTCCGGTTTCACTCAATTACAAACCATCTGCTCCCCCTCAGAGCACCTGTTTGAGGCGGCTCAGGAAATCGTCGGCCTCTGCCTTGGTGAGGCTGAGCGGCGGAAGGAGGCGTAGTATATTGGTTGAAGCGGCGCCCGTGAAGACGTGCTGCTCCTTCACCAAACGCGTTCTCAGTGTCTTGATGCTGTCGGAAAACTCGATGCCTATCATGAGGCCCTCGCCACGCACGTCAACGATGGACGGGGTTTCGGCGACCAAAGTTTTCAGCTGGGCAAGGAGGTAACTGCCGACGCTGGCGGCGTTTTCAACGAGGTGTTCTTCCTCGATGACATCAAGCACAGCCAGGGCTGCCGTGCAGGCCAGATGGTTGCCACCGAAGGTGGTGCCGAGCTGACCGAAGACGGCTTTAAACTGGGGGGAGATGAGCACCGCGCCCATAGGAAAACCGTTGCCGATGCCTTTGGCGCAGGTGATGATGTCGGGACGGACACCTGTGTGCTGATGGGCGAAGAATTTGCCGCTACGCCCATAGCCACACTGTATCTCGTCGCAGATGAGCACTGTTCCGTTCTCGCTGCAGGCTTTGCGAAGCCCCTGCATGAACTCGGATGTGGCAAGACGGATGCCACCCACGCCTTGAATACATTCAACAATGACTGCCGCCACATCGCCCTTGGCGAGTTCGCTTTGGAAGGCTTCAAGGTCATTGAGCGGAAGGAATTGCACATGGCCGTTGGCATTGACGGGAGCAACGATTTTTGGATTGTCGGTGGCTTCAACCGCCAGGGAGGTGCGGCCGTGGAAGGCTTTTGAGGCGGCGAGGATGCGCTTGCGTCCCGTGTGGAACGAGGCAAGCTTCAAAGCGTTTTCGTTGGCCTCGGCACCGGAATTGACGAGGAAGAGCTGATAGTTGTCATAACCACAGGCTTTTCCAAGGCGCTCGGCGAGTTGCTCCTGCAAATGGTTGATAACGGAATTGGAATAGAATCCAAGCGTGTTCAGTTGCTGGGTGAGTTTCTCGACATAATGCGGATGGCAATGACCGATGCTGATGACGGCATGGCCGCCGTAAAGGTCAAGATATTCCTGGCCTTCGCTGTCCCAAACGTGGCAGCCTTCACCCTTGACGATATTGATGTCGAAGAGCGGAAATACGGGGTATAATTGCATGGACTTAAGTTGGTAAGTAGTTGGATTTACAACGGGCGCCAGCCCTCCAAAGAAAGAATCAGAAGGCAAGGGGTTTGAGTCGCAAGCCTGCGTCTTCCTCAAGTTCAAACATGAGGTTCATGTTTTGCACGGCCTGTCCAGAAGCGCCCTTGAGAAGGTTGTCGATGACGGAAGTGACAAGGAGTTTGTTGCCGTGGCGCTCCGCATGGATGAGACATTTGTTGGTGTTGACCACTTGCTTGAGGTCGACGGCGCGGTCCACATAGTGCGTGAACGGGGCATCGCTGTAGAAGTCGCGATAGAGGTCGGCGATTTCTTCTTCGGGGACGTCGCAAGTGATGACCTCTGTGGCGAAGATGCCGCGCGGAAAGTCGCCGCGATAGGGGATGAAGTCGATGGCGCCTTCAAACGACGGCTGGAGCTGCTGCAACGACTGCACAATTTCTGGAACGTGCTGGTGTTGGAAAGCCTTGTAGATGCTCATGTTGCCCGAGCGCCAGGAGAAATGGGTGGTGGAAGAGGGTTTGACTCCTGCTCCCGTGGAACCCGTGATGGCGTTGACGCTGACATCGCCTTGCAACAGTCCGGCATCGGCCAAAGGCAACAGGCCGAGCTGGATGCAGGTGGCGAAGCAGCCGGGATTGGCCACGTGTTGCGCACCGAGAATGGCGGTGCGGTTGAGCTCTGGCAAACCGTAAACATAGTCGTTGCCTTCTGCGGCCAGACGGAAGTCTTGCGCGAGGTCGATGATGCGAACGTCGGCAGGAATATAGTGGTCGGCCAAGAACTGGGTGCTCTTGCCATGACCGAAACAGAAATAGACGACATCAACGTCCTCAAACGGGAGTTCGTCGGTGAAGCACATATCGGTTTCTCCATAAAGCCCTTCATGCACGTCGGTGATGAGATTGCCGGCGTTGCTTTCGCTGTTGATGAAAACGATTTCAGCCTCGGGATGGTTTAACAAAAGTCGGCAGAGTTCGCCTGCGGTATAGCCTGCGCCGCCAATGATGCCTATGCGAATCATGTGTTGCTGTTACTGTTTTGTGGGATTGTCAACAGGCGGGCGGAAGCGGTTTACACCATTGGTGGTGCCGCTTCCCCAACACCCGTCATATATAAGTACAAGTTGTTAAGTAGGTGTGATCGTTTATTTCTGTTCGTCGCTCTGGTGGTTAGCATAGAACACACGCAGCGGCGTTGAAAGCACCTTGATGAAGCCCTTGGCATCGTCGGCCGTCCAGCCCTTCTGCGTTTCGCCATATTCGCCAAACTTGGTCTTGACCAAATCGTCTGCGCTGTCGACACCAACGGTTGAGAAACCGAGCGGACGGAGCTCGAGGGTGACGGTGCCATTGACGTAGCGCTGCGAACTGGTCAGCATGGCTTCGATGTCGCGCATGACGGGCTCAAGATACTGGCTTTCATGAAGGAACATACCATACCAATTGGCCACTTGGTCTTTCCAATATTGCTGCCACTTCGAGAGCGTGTATTTCTCCAAGAAGCGGTGGGCGCCAATGATCAGCGCGGGGGCTGCGGCTTCAAAACCGACACGACCCTTGATGCCGATGATGGTGTCGCCGACGTGCATGTCACGGCCGATACCATAAGCCGCACCGATTTCTTCCACCTTGCAGATGGCAGCGATGGGGTCGTCGAAGTGCTCGCCGTTGACAGCTTTGAGTTCGCCTTTCTCGAAGGTGAGGGCCAACTGCTCTGTGCCGGTCTTGGTCACTTGCTTCAGATAGGCAGTTTCCGGAAGTCCCTGTTTTGAGTCAAGAATTTCGCCACCGCAGATACTGGTGCCCCAAATACCCACGTTGTAACTGTATTTCAGTTTGGTGAAATCAGCACTGAAGCCGTGGCTGTTCAGATAGTCGACCTCCTCCTGGCGCGAGAGGTTGCTGTCGCGCGTGAGGGTGATGATTTCCATGTCGGGACACATCACGAGGAAGGTCATGTCGAAACGCACCTGGTCGTTGCCAGCCCCCGTTGAACCGTGGGCAATGGCGTCGGCACCGATTTCCTTGGCGTAACGCGCAATGGCCATGCCTTGGAAAATGCGTTCTGAGGAAACGGAGATGGGATAAACATTGTTGCGCAACACGTTTCCGTAGACCATGAATTTCAAACTCTTCTCGTAATATTCATGCGTCACGTCGAGCGTCACGTATTTCGTGGCACCAAGTTTGTAGGCGTTTTCCTCGTTGGTCTTGAGTTGCTCTGCACTGAAACCGCCGGTATTGGCGCAGGCGGCATATACTTCATAGCCTTTTTCCTTGGCCAGATACATCACGGTATATGAGGTGTCGAGACCGCCGCTGAAGGCGACGACGACTTTTTTCTTTTTCTCTTCCATGTTTGTTATGTTATTGGGGTTGTAGATGTCGGTATGGTTTGGATTTGTCTTTTCTGGCAAGACGCTCTTAAATAATGATTTAAAAAACTTGAGCAATTACTCAGCGTCGCTGCCTTCCGCCTTTTTGATAAAGTCTATCACATCCTGCGGAATGGGCTCAGGCAAGGGTTCACCAACGTGGCGGGCCGGATCGTAGAGCATGCCGGTGCAGACGCAATATTTTCGGCCAGTGCGGGCCAAGACATCGCAGTTGATGCAGCATGGCGCATCGGGCGTGCCGCAACCCTTCCAGTATTCATCGTCTTGCGTGAGCTCGGCAAACGGAACTGGCACGTAGCCCAAGGCGGTGTTGATGCGCATCACCGCACCGGAACTGGTAAGGCCGAACAATTTGGCATGCGGCCAACGCGTACGAGAGAGTGAAAAGGCCAGACGCTTGATGCGCGTGGCGAGATGATGACCGCGAAATTTCGGAACGACAATCAAACCGGAATTGGCAACATAATGCTTGTTTTCCCAACTCTCAATGTAGCAAAATCCGGCAAACTCGTCGCCATAAAGAGCAATGACGGCCTTTCGCTCTCGCATCTTCGTGGCCACATATTCATGCGTACGGGAAGCGATGCCCGACCCACGCACCTTTGCTGAGTCAGTGATTGTTTGAAGTATGGTATCTACATACTTTTCATGTGATCCGTCGGCTACAATAACCCGGATGCCGTCGTTATATTCTTCCATTTTATCTTGTGTGTTTTGATTTTCTCTTACATGAGAGCGGAGTTGATAAGTAAGTGACTACAACATGACGCTTTTGATGGCCGGAATGACCGTGGCAAGCGCATCCACAAAATCCTGACGGGAAACGTCTTCTGCTATGACAATCAAGATGGCATCGTCACCAGCGATGGTGCCAACCACCTCAGGCAGGCGGCGGGCATCGATGTCGGAAGCCAAACCTCCGGCGTAGCCCGGACGCGTGTGGATAACGGCCAGATTGCCTGAAAACGCCAGCGATTCGAAACCCGTTGCACGCAGAAAGTCTGAGAGCGTGGAGGGCTGGGTGTTGCGCTGATAGTGGGGATGTTCAGGCAGGATGTATCGGTAACTGTCGCCATAAGGCACCTTCACAGCCTTGAGCTTTCGCAAGTCGCGCGAGAGGGTTGCCTGGGTCACATCGAAGCCCATGTGCGTGAGCTGACGCAATATGCTTTCCTGACTGCCGGCCTCACCGCGCGAAAGGATTATTCGTAATGTCTCTAAACGATCGTATCGTTGTTTCATGAATATCTATGTTATAATTATGCGGCAAAGTTACAACTATACACGCATATATGCAAGGATGTTGCATAAAATTATAGGCAAACAGATTATTTATACATAAAACAAGGGCTTTCTATGGGAAGCGCGGCGAGAATGGACGTTCCCTCTGATTGCCTATCCCAGAAAAAATGAGTAAGTTTGCATACTGAATGCAGGACCACCTACGTTCTTAACAATGACTACACCTACTAAATAACCATACATATTATATGAGTTCTAACAAATGGGCTAAAAACGTCATTCTTGTTGACGCCGTTTTCCTCGACAAGATGGGATATATATTCAGATCCAACTACGAACGCCTTCTGAAACGCGACGTCAATAAGGCCGACTTGGCTATATGGCTGGAATCGGCCATGCTCGACGGCGGTTTGCGCGTGGGAGACAACACTGTTCAGGTGGTGGTGCTCTTTGACGAAAATGCGGAAGGCTTCGACAATTTCCTGCCGTCTGACTTCAGCAAGGAACTAAACGGCAAATGCTTTAAAGGTCCGCTCGGAGAATTTCGTCTGGCAGCGTTCCCCGCGTTCAGCAAGGTGGTGAGTCTGAAGTCTTTCTTCCTGCAGACGCTGGAAAATATCTTGCAGGCAGAGGAAGTGGAACGCCTGGTAGTCGTTGGCGACAATGAAGAATGCGGAGAAGAAATTGCCGACCATCTGACAAAGAACCCAGACAAGGAAGTCACCATTCTCACCACAGCACCGATTAAAGGAGAAGGTTTCAAACAAGACTTGTTAGGCTATTCGCTGACTCGCGCATTGGGCATTTCTCCAGATGAAATGCAATAAGTAATGGTAAAACAATAATTAAAATGCTTCAGATATACCCCAAACTCATCACTGACGCTCTGGCAACAGTGCGCTATCCCGGAACAGGCAAAAATCTCGTTGAAGCCAACATGATTGAAGACGATCTGCGCATCGACGGGATGAATGTTTCTTTCTCCATTATCTTTGAGAAATCGACTGACCCGTTTATAAAGTCGGTGGTCAAAGCAGCCGAAGCTGCAATCCATACATACGTTGACAAAGATGTCAACGTGACTGTCAAGACAAAGACGATTCAGGCGGCACGCCCTGAACCTGGCAAAATGCTGCCACAGGTGAAAAACGTCATTGCTGTCAGTTCGGGCAAGGGCGGCGTTGGCAAAAGCACAGTGGCTGCCAATCTGGCTGTGGCATTGGCGCAGGCCGGATATAAGGTCGGACTGCTCGACGCCGACATCTTTGGCCCTTCTATGCCCAAAATGTTCCACATGGAGAACGAGAATATCTTTGCCGAAATGAAGGACGGACGACAAGTGCTGATTCCTGCCATGAAATATGGCGTGAAACTTCTTTCAATCGGTTTCTTCGTAAATCCGGAAACGGCAACGCTCTGGCGTGGCGGTATGGCGTCAAACGCCCTCAAGCAACTCATCGCTGATTGCGACTGGGGCGAACTGGACTACTTTGTACTCGACACGCCGCCGGGAACGAGCGACATCCACCTCACCTTGCTGCAGAACCTGGCCATCACTGGCGCCGTCATCGTTTCCACTCCGCAGCAAGTGGCACTGGCCGACGCACGCAAGGGCATTGACATGTACCGCAACGAAAAGGTGAACGTGCCTATTCTTGGACTGGTGGAAAACATGGCATGGTTCACTCCGAAAGAGTTGCCGGAAAACAAATACTACATCTTCGGCAAGGGCGGTGTCAAACAGCTCGCTGAGGAAATGCAAGTGCCGCTTTTGGGGGAAATCCCCCTCGTTCAGGGTATCTGCGAAAGCGGCGACGAAGGCGAACCAGCAGCGGTTCATAGCGACACCATCACTGGACTGGCCTTCCGCACTTTGGCTGAAGCAGTGGTCAGTGAAACGGAACGCCGCAACCGCGAACAACCACCAACGCACATCGTTGAAATGAAAAAATAAGCAACCTTTATCGGGCAGACATTCAGATTTTGTTCTGAACGCCTGCCCGATTTGTTTAGGTTTCTTTAGTTTGATTCTCAGCAACTTCTGATAAAATATTTGCAGATTTGAATAATTCGTTTTAAATTTGCAATGGATAGGCGGTGCGCCGGAAAAACAGGCAACACTTTATGGCACACATCTGTCCCTCACAGACAACGTCGAAGCCATAAAAATATTCCACGCCTGGTTCATACATTAAAAAGCGTTTGCCATGACTGAAAGATACATCAATCCACATACCGACTTCGGATTCAAGAGATTGTTTGGTTCGGAGTTCAACAAGGACCTGCTCATCAGTTTCCTAAATGCCCTCTTTGTCGGAGAGCAGACGGTCAAGGAGGTCACATTTCTCAATTCGGAGCAGCTCGGGGAAAGGCGGGACTCACGTCGCGCCATCTTCGACGTGTACTGCCAGAACGAGCAGGGAGACAGGTTCATCGTTGAAATGCAGAATGTTTACCAGGAATTCTTCAAAGATAGGACTGTCTACTACTCCACTTTCCCCATACGAGAACAAAGCAAAAGGGGAGAAGAATGGGACTATCATCTGGACAGCGTGTACACCGTGGGACTTCTCAACTTCGTTTTCGACGAGGACAAGGACGACAAGGACTGCTTTCACCACGAAGTCAAACTCATGGATGTCGTAAAGAAGACTGTGTTCTACGACAAACTGGCATTCATCTACATCGAGATTCCAAAGTTCAACAAGAAGGAGGACGAGCTCGTAACCATGTTCGACAAATGGATGTACGTGCTCAAAAACCTTTCGAGACTGATGGAACGCCCCGCCGCCCTGCAAGAGCGCATCTTCACAAAACTCTTCGAACAGGCGGAGATTGCCAGATTCAACGCAGAGGACCTCAAAGAATATGAAGACAGCGTTAACGCCTACCGCGATATTCTCAACGCCATCAAGACCGCAGAGAGGATTAAATATGCGGAAGGGAAAGCGGAAGGTATTGAAGAAGGGAAGGCAATGGGGCTTGCCGAAGGAAAGGCTATGGGCATCGAAGAAGGAAAAGACCTGCGCAACCTGGAAGTCGCCAAGAACCTGCTGGACATGGATATCCCCATCCCTGCCATTATAAAAGCGACTGGGATTTCCGCCGAAGATATTGCCAGGCTCAAAGAAGGGCGTAATTCGGAATGACACAGACAACGTCGAAGCCACAAAAATATTCCACGCCTGGTTCTTACATTAAAAAGCGTTTACCATGACTGAAAGATACATCAATCCACATACCGACTTCGGATTCAAGAGACTGTTTGGTTCGGAGTTCAACAAGGACCTGCTCATCAGTTTCCTCAATGCCCTCTTTGTCGGAGAGCAGACGGTCAAGGAGGTCACATTTCTCAATTCGGAGCAGCTCGGGGAAAGGCGGGACTCACGTCGCGCCATCTTCGACGTGTACTGCCAGAACGAGCAGGGAGACAGGTTCATCGTTGAAATGCAGAATGTTTACCAGGAATTCTTCAAAGATAGGACTGTCTACTACTCCACTTTCCCCATACGAGAACAAAGCAAAAGGGGAGAAGAATGGGACTATCATCTGGACAGCGTGTACACCGTGGGACTTCTCAACTTCGTTTTCGACGAGGACAAGGACGACAAGGACTGCTTTCACCACGAAGTCAAACTCATGGATGTCGTAAAGAAGACTGTGTTCTACGACAAACTGGCATTCATCTACATCGAGATTCCAAAGTTCAACAAGAAGGAGGACGAGCTCGTAACCATGTTCGACAAATGGATGTACGTGCTCAAAAACCTTTCGAGACTGATGGAACGCCCCGCCGCCCTGCAAGAGCGCATCTTCACAAAACTCTTCGAACAGGCGGAGATTGCCAGATTCAACGCAGAGGACCTCAAAGAATATGAAGACAGCGTTAACGCCTACCGCGATATTCTCAACGCCATCAAGACCGCAGAGAGGATTAAATATGCGGAAGGGAAGGCAGAAGGTATTGAAGAAGGGAAGGCAATGGGACTTGAAGAAGGGAAGGCAATGGGACTTGAGGAAGGGAAGGCAATGGGAATCGAAGAAGGAAAGGCTATGGGCCTTGCCGAAGGGAAAACAATGGGAATCCAAGAAGGAAAAGACCTGCGCAACCTGGAAGTCGCCAAGAACCTGCTGGACATGAATATCCCCATCCCCGCCATTATAAAAGCGACTGGGATTTCCGCTGAAGATATTGCCAGGCTCAAAGACGGGCGTCATCAGGAATAAGGCGCAGACCATCATCTGCGCCATAAAAAAACTATACCGAAAGAAGCAGCCAGACAAAATCCAGCTGCTTCTTTCGGTATAGGGGGAATATTTCTATAAACCACGTATATGATATGCCACCATTCACGTGTGAGACGTCAACACATCAAGTGTAACCACTCACGCAATGGACGCATCTCAATAAATGGCAAACAATGCCTTACTTATTAGTCAGAGCCACCTCCACATTGTTTTGTATCACTTCATTGCCAGGATAGCCGCCCTGCTGCAAATTGCTATAGGCCACAGAACCATCGGCATTTAAGATCAAATAGACAGGAATGCCAGGGATGCCGAGACTTGAGCAGAGTTCACCCCACTGCTTGTTGGTCAAGCGATAGTGAACGCCAGCAATATTCTTGATCATGCCTTCCCAAGCGGCCAGCGGAGAGGTTTCGCCTGTGATATACACAAACTGCACACCTTTCTTCTGCAAATCAGGTTTGATGGCATCGATCTCCTTCATAGCCATACGGCAAGGGCCGCACCATGTTGCCCAAAAGTCGATGACCACCACTGAGCCCTTAAACTGGGCGGAAATCGTCTTCAGCACGTCGGCACCAGGTACGCTGGCATCGATGGTATTGATTTTATAAACTGCCTTAGGTTCATCTGCCGGGGCAGCGTTCTCAACATTTTCTGTTTCAACAGCCGTCTTCTGGTTGGCTGATGCAGGAGCATTCTTGCCCGTACAGCTCATAGAGGTGAATGCGGAAGCAATCACACAAAGGGTAAAGATTTTCTTTATCATGTTTTTAGTGTTTTGGTTTCGAGAAATCATTGTATGTGAGACGGCAAAGTTATTAAAAAAAACGGAGCGAAGCATACAAATTTATGCATATCGGATGAATAAATCTGCTTTTTAATGAATATACAATTATTTATACAGATTTTCTTTGTATTTTTGGATGCTGGCAAACAGGGCGTGCCCTATACATGACTGCAATTCACAATACAACAACCATAAAAAGACAAGCATCATGAGAGAATTCTTACATATCAACGATATCGGCGACTTGAATGTCGCCCTTAAGGAAGCACAGGAAATCAAGCAAGACCGTTACAAGTTTGAACACCTCGGGCATCACCACACGGTTTTGCTCATTTTTTTCAACAACAGTTTGCGCACGCGTCTGTCAACGCAGAAAGCGGCACGCAACCTCGGTCTGGACGTTGTTGTGCTCGACGTGAATCAGGGGGCATGGAAACTGGAAACGGAGCGCGGCGTGATCATGGACGGAGACAAGAGTGAACACCTCCTGGAGGCTATTCCTGTGATGGCATCTTACTGCGACCTCATTGGTGTACGTACGTTTGCCGGACTTTCCGACCGCGAGGCCGACTATACGGAACGCATTCTCATGCAGTTTATGAAATATAGCAACCGCCCTGTCTTTTCGATGGAGAGCGCTACGGCACACCCATTGCAGGCCTTTGCCGACCTCATAACCATCGAGGAGCACAAGGAGAAGAAGCGTCCGAAAGTGGTATTGACTTGGGCGCCACATCCCCGTGCACTGCCGCAAGCCGTGCCCAACAGTTTTGCCGAATGGATGCGCGCTGCAGACGTTGATTTCGTGATGACACATCCAAAGGGTTACGAGCTCGACCAGCTGTTTGTGGGCGACGCAACGGTGGACTACGACCAGATGCACGCACTGGAGAATGCGGATTTCGTCTACGCTAAAAACTGGAGTTGCCCGGGCGTCAGCAATCTGGCTGACTATGGAAAAATTCTCTCCAAGGATATGTCGTGGACCATTGATGAAGCCCACATGGCTGTCACCAACAATGCGCAGTTTATGCACTGCCTCCCCGTGCGCCGCAATATGATTGTAACCGACGAGGTCATCGAATCGCCGCGCTCACTGGTCATCCCAGAAGCGGCCAACCGCGAAATCTCGGCCACCGTGGTTTTGAAACGGATGCTGGAAGGACTTAAAACCTTATAGCGCTCTGTTCACACCCCATAACGCAGTCATCGCTTTCATCTATTTGCATGGCTGCAACCTCTTGCATTTGACAACAAAAAACGATTAGAGGTGCTCAGAAACTGCAATGCTCTGAGCACCTCTATTTATGTAATGTTGAAAAAATAACTTCCGCAATTTTGCCGTGGCAAATAATATTTTAATTACTATATTGTCATCCTTCTCCAGCCTATCGATTTTATACAATGTTGCTTTAGTGCTATGGCATGATAGGGACGAATCCATTTCTCACCTTCATATAACGATTTCCCCAAGAAACATTACAACTCATCGACTCGCGGCCGCGAGTAGCGTTGCTCTCGGCCGGAAGTAGCGCGAACTGCGGCCGCGAGTAGCACGAACTACGGCCGAAGGTAGATAACATGTCTGGGGTTCCAGAGATACTGTTGCTATACTTTTTTTCAATATCCGCAAGCGGCGACCATTACGTGAATCGAAGCGGAAAACAGACAAAGAGTCACTATTGTATCGCCACGATATTCACGCCATCAGCATCTCCACTCTCCTGCCCATAGGCATCCATAGCCCGCACGATATAGGTATCGTGGCAGAGTGAAGGCAGAGAGGGAGTATAAATCCATTGTGTCGCGGAGATTTTTGAAGCGACCAGACGCGGTTCTTCCAACGATTTTTCCAGCACAAGCGTGTCCTTCGGAGACCGAGGCGCACCAATAGTAAGGGGGGAAACACGGCTGACGCTTGTCGCGCTTTTGTAAATGCGATAGATATTATAGGTTACTGGAACGGCAGAGGTGACAGCCTTCCACGACATGTGCAACGTATTTCCTTCTCTTTTGATACTGACATGCGGCATCTCGGGAGCTGCAACGCCCGACACCTTCATGGGCGGCGTCAGAACGGGCTGGCGATAGAAATCCTTCTGAAGAAAATCATAAAGTCCCTTGGTGTTGTCTGTCAGGAACTTGCTCCGAAAAAAGGCCGTGCCTCCCATATTGAGCTGACGCGCGAAATGCATCTGCCGCGCGATGATCGACAAAGACCAATTTTTCTCGCGCGGAGAAAGGAAGTAAATACCCAAACCAGGAACGACTGGGCGCCCTCCGCTCTGTTCTGTCCAGTCTTGTGCGAAGGGATAAAAGTGTTTACCATCGAAATACATCATGGGAAACAACACGTCCATAAGTCCCTGCTGCAACCATTGTGCGGCATCTTGATAAACGGCCTCACGCGCATTCCAGCCATAGCTACTCTGACGGGGCAGATCGGCACGTTTTCCAACTGGCGAGCAACTCAGTTTCACCCAAGGGCGCACAGACTTGACGGCGTCATGCACCTCCCGAACAACGCGCGAAACATTCTCGCGCCGCCAGTCTCCAAGGCGCTTTCCGTTGCCATATTTTCGATAGGTGGCTTGGTCTTTCCAAGCCACAGACTCTTCTGGATATCGTATGTAATCTAAATGTATGCCGTCCACATCATAGCGTTCCACGATTTCCCGACAGATGCCAGCAACGTATTGCGCCGTGGCTGGAACGCCTGGGTCCATAAACCAGGCATCGCCACAGCGATGGCAGAGCTCGGGATGTTTCTTTGGCAAAGCTTCCGCCCCGAGCCGCCGCGCCAACGCCGCATTGCAGATGGGAAAGGCCACGACCCAAGCGTGCAGTTCCATGCCGCGCTTATGACATTCTCTGAGGGCAAAGGCCAACGGGTCGTAGCCCGGACCGCGCCCCGGCGTTCCTGAAAAGGCGCCATCCCACGGTTCGATGTTTGAGGGATAAGCCACGGTGGCCCGGATGCGCGTTTGAAAAATCACGGTATTGATGCCAGCCTGCTGCAGGCGGTCAAGTATCTGACGGAGCGCCTGCTGTTGGCGCAGGGTGTCTGAAGGAACACTCACCGGACGCGAAGGCCAGTCAAGTCCGCTCAACGTTGTCAGCCAAACGGCACGATATTCTCGTCCCGCAAAGCGCTCGCCAAGTATCTGCGCCAGGCCCTGCGATGCAGAAAGGAGCATAAAGACAGCGAGCATGAAAATCATCCGCAGCGTTTGTCTCCTATATAGATTGTGTTTTATCATGTGATAAACTGGTAGTTATTTTTTTAAAGGGGCATTCCTCTTGTCCTTCCATTATTTCTTCAACTGCTGATAATACGCATTGAGCATCCCGCGCGGGACGCCCAACGCCACTGCGGCATCCAAATCCTTTCGGGCAGCCACAAAACGTTTGAGTTGCAAATTGGCCTTGGCGCGGCCAATGAAGAGTTCTGGATTTTCCGGCGCGAGAAGAATGGCAGCATCATAGTCCTTCACTGCCAAATCTGGCACCGTCAAGCGCATTTCGAGTTCGGCTCTTGCCAAGCGTCCTTCAACGTTCTCAGGATGGGCCTCCACAAAGGCATCGAGTTTGTGGAGCGCATTTTGCGATTGTCCGAGCGCTTCGAGCGCCCCAGCTTCGAGCAAATGCGCATTCTGGTTGTCGGGGTCAAGACGTATGATTTCCTCCACGTCGGTTTTTGCCAGATGAGGCTGACGGCTTTTCATGTGAATGCCAGCTTGCAGGAACAAGGCTTTCACGCGCAGATGCGTTGCCGGATTGCCATTCAGCAACACGGAACAGTCTTCAAGCGCCGCCTGCTGGTTGCCCATCTCATAATAGCTTACCGCGCGTTCGTAACGCGCCTCGCCCACTTCCGGATGCTCTTTCAGCACCTCACTGAAACGCGTGATGGCTTCCCGGTAACGTCCTTGCGCGAGACAGATTTCTCCAAGATTATGCCTAACGATGTAATTCGACGGAGCTTCCGGCCGAACACGCAGTGCTTCCTTGAAAAGCTGTTCTGCTTGTGCCAAAGAATCGCGCCCCAACGCATTGAGTGCACGCGTCAGATGGTCAACATAAGCTAAGGAATCGGCTGCCAACCGCTCCTTGACCTTGGCTTCTTCGCGATAGTCGTCAATGGTTTTGGCACGCACGACACCGCCACGCTTAAGGTCGATCACGGTTTGTGCCCTCAATGCTGTAAACGAGAGAGCAAAAAGACACAGGCCGACAAGGGCCACATTCTTAAAGACTTTCATTTTATTCTGTTTTGCAAGCAGGTGGTCTGGATTAACTGATGGCAAAAAGCCGCATCATTTGTTGATTTGAAAACGAACCGTGTCGCCATAGCTCGTCCCCACCCCGTTGCGAGCATAAGCCACGGCGTAGTAGTTTCCATTCTGCAGCGAGTCGGCGTAGGCCGAGAAAAGCAGAGAGACTTCCTCACTCTTAAGCTTCACGCGCAAGGTGTCGTTGCCATAAAGGAAACCACACTCAAGCACATCGCTGTTGGGGGAGTCTGTCACGCGGCCATTGAGAAGCACACCGTCGCCCGCCACCTCTGCCGCCAAAGTTTCCACCGTCGGCGCAAAGGGTTGCTCGCCAGAACGGTCTACGCCGTTGCACGCTGAGAGGAGGATGAATGAGGGAAGGATATAAAGGAGGGTATGTAATTTCATTTTTATTGAGTAATACATTTTATAGGGTTCGCATTATTTCTGGCCAAACCACACTGCCCGACAGTGCATTATGCCTCAAGTTTCAAGAGCAACACTCGCTTTGTGTCGGGAGAAATGGCCCCGCGCTGGTCAGGACGGTGCCCCACAAGCCAGAGTATGCCGCGCGAATCGGCCACGACAGCCGTCCATAGGCGCTGTATCTGCGAGACGTGTCTGTTTGTCAGGAAGTCGCTCACAAGTTTGCTGCCGCGCAGACCGAAGGGCGTGAAGCGCTCTCCGTTTTCCGGACGGCGCAACATCAAATCTCCCACAATTTTGTCGGCGTCAAGCGCCACTTGGTCGGCGCGACGCGGAATCTCGGTCAAAGCTTCGCGGGGAAGCCATTGCACACTGATTGTACGACCATCGGGCAAGGTGGCCCGCACGACATCGGCAAGGCTGACGGGGCGGTATTTCGCTGGACGACGACTCACCTCCAGATGGTCGCAAGAATAGGCCGCGAGAAAATTTTCCGACTGGAAGAGGGCACGCTCGCCACAGCGTTCTGGCTGAGAAAGCAAAGACACGACATCGTCGGCGAAACCGAAACGCCTTCCGATGGCATCGAAATTGGCGCGGAAGCGCAACATCGAAACAGGAAAGACGTAGCCCGTCGGCGTTGGGCAGGCAGGAGCGTCGAAGGTCGACGCCATGACGGCCTCGTAAACCTCTTCCGCCGATTGCAGTTTTCTCATGTCGCCAACGAGGGTCTGCTCCACCGAAGGATTCATCTCCCTCAACAAAGGCAGGAGACGATTGCGCACAAAATTGCGCTTATAGCTGGTGTCGGCATTCGTGCTGTCGGTGACATAATCCTGTTTCCTGCGCTGCAAAAAGCGGAGCAAGGTTTCGCGAGAGACGTTCAGGAAAGGGCGGATGATGCGGTCGCGCTCAAAAGCCATACCTGTCAGTCCGCGGATTCCCGTGCCACGCACGAGGTTGAGCAAGAGGGTTTCGATATTGTCGTCACGGTGGTGGCCAACAGCGATTTTGTCCAATTGGCGTCCCTTTCGCAACGTTTCAAACCAGGCGTAGCGCAAGCGGCGTGCGGCCATTTCGATGCTCTCGCCGTTGGCCTGCGCCTCCTTCTGTGTTTGGAAATCAACGACATGGAGCGGCACCTGCAGGCGCTCGCACAGATCTCGGCAGAACATTTCGTCGCGCAGGCTCTCGCTACCCCGCAAATGGAAATTGCAATGCGCAGCCTCCACGCGAAAGCCCAGTGTCTGCAACACGATGAGCAACGACACCGAGTCGGCACCGCCGCTCAATGCCACCAAACAGGCATCGCCCTCGCGAAGGAGGTGCTGCCGCTTGATGGTCTGGCCCACTAACTCCAACAATTCGTCTTTCATTGGCGTCATCACAGGCTATCAATAAGAGGCGGAAGCCGGAATGCCGCATGCTTTCACGCGGGCGACAATGGCATCGAGTTCTTCATGCGTGGCTTTGAGAAGGGCCTGATCGGGGGTCTCACGGTCGATGGTGTAAACCATCACGCTCTGCGGCGCAATGGACTTGACCGCCTCAATCCAGGGGCCGACATATTCCTCACCGGTGTTGTCGACGCTCACGCCGTGCATGTCACGTCCCTTCATGAACATCGTTTGGATGATGACGTGACCATGATAGCTCTTCAGAGCCTCAACGACTTCACCGACATCGTAATGTCCCGTTGGGGCATTCACGCGCCGAATGTATTCCGCATTGACCGTGTCGAGTTTCAAAATATTGTTGTCCACCATAAGCAAGGCCTCTCTCACACTTGGTTTGGCGGCCAACGTGGCATTGCTCAACACGCTCACACGGGCCTCGGGGCAATGGCGGTTGCGCAACTGTATGGTGTCTTCAATGATGGCTTTAAAATCGGGATGCGCCGTCGGTTCACCATTGCCGGCAAATGTCAGCACATCTGGCAAACGCCCTTCACCCGCCATCTTAACGAGCTGCTGCTCCAGTTTTTCGCGCACCTCTTCGCGCGTCGGACGATGGAGGCGTGGCCGATGGTCGGCATTGAAGCCACACTCGCAATAGATGCAATCGAATGTGCAAATCTTGCCGTCGGCAGGCATGAGGTTGATGCCCAGAGAAACTCCCAGACGGCGACTGTGGACAGGACCGAAGATGGGAGATGGATAGATAACCGTTGACATGATATATATTTTATATTTGGATGGGATGAATACCCACTTATTAACCACTGACCTTTTAAAGAGGATATTCCACCGCATAATTTATTACAAATGAGGGCATGTTCCGTCGTTAAGAACATGCCCTTCATTAAGTAATGGTTTTGCTTCAACGACCAGAGGAAGCCTCAGGCGTTTGAAACACAATTATTTTTCTGCTTTGATTTTCTCGTTGACCGCCTTGATTTTCTCCTCGATGAGCTTGAGGTCTTCTTTCAGGCGTTCAATCTTTTTGGAAACCTCTCCCACGAGCGCGTTGGCACCCTTCGACTTCATAGAGAAGAAAGAAAGGTTCGTCTCGTAGTTCTTGATTTCCTGCTTCTTGGCTTCAAGCGCATTGTTCAAGCGGGCACGTTCGCGCGTCAGTTCGCTGCCACCCTTTTCAGCCACATTCTTGCGGAAGCTCTCCAGATTACGGCGCCCTGCGCTCAGGTGCAATTCCTTATACACCTTGTCGCAAGCCTCGTGGTAACGCTTGTACATCTTTTCCTTCTTGCGGAAAGGCACGTGGCCCGTTTCGTTCCACTGTGCCTGCAAGTCGCGCACCTGCTGCTGCACGTTTTCTCCTGGATTGGTCAAGAGGGCCTCCAGCGCGGCGATGATTTCATTCTTCTTCGCCATGTTGGCCTCTTCAGCTTCGCGCTGTCCGGCTGTGGCGGCATTCTTCTGCTCGAAGAAATAGTTGCAAGCATCGTTAAAACGTTTCCAAATGGTTTCAGAAATCTTGTGAGGCACAGGACCCACCTTCTTCCATTCCTTCTGAAGTTCAACAAACTTGTTGGTCACGTTGTTCCAGTCCTTGCTGTCTTTCAATGCCTCAGCCTGTTCGCAGAGCGCATTTTTCTGAGCGAGATTAGCCTGAAGCGTTTCGCGCGTGGCCTTATAGTAGTTGGTTTTAGCCGTGAAGAACGCATCGCAAGCACTGCGGAAGCGCTCAAAGATTTTCGCGTTCATCTTCTTCGGCGTGAAACCAATGGTTTTCCATTCTGCCTGAAGCGCAATCACCTCCTTGGTCTTGCCTTCCCAGTCGGCAGCATTCTTGAGCGTTTCAAACTGCGTATTGATTTCCTCAATCTTCTCGCAGAGCGCCGTCTTCTTCGCGAGGTTTTCCTCTTCGCGGTTTTTCAGTTCCTCGAAGTGCTCCTGATGGCGTTTGTTGACAACGGTTGAAGCATCCTTGAAACGCTTCCAGATTTCCTCGCGCAACTCTTTGGCAACAGGACCCGTCTCGCGGAACTCCTGGTGCAGTTTCTGCAACTGATGGAAAGCCGACACAGGGTCTTCCACCTCGGCCAACTTCTCAGCGGCCTCGCAAAGAGCGGTTTTGATTTCAAGGTTCTTCTTGAAATCGTAAGCGCGAAATTCGTGGTTCAGACGCAATTGGTCGTAGAACTGCTCAACATACAGTTGGTAGTTTTTCCACAATTCCGTCGCACGTTCAGCTGGCACCTGTTTGATTTCCTTCCATTCAGCCTGCAAGTTCTTAAACTCATCATAATTCTTGTCGGCCTCATCTGGTGTTGCCGACATTTCCTTGATGCGCTCAATGATGGCGAGTTTTCTTTCCAGTCCGGCCTGCTTTTCCTTTTCAAGCTCCTCCATGGCCTGCGCACGCATTTCGCGAATGCGCACCATCTGCGCCTTGAAGTTTTCCTCTTCGGGATCAGGAGCCGGCATAAATTCTTCCACCTTTCCGCCGTTGGCCAAGAAAGCCTCTCTTGCGGCAAGAATTGAAGCATTGTGGAGTTTATAGTAAGTCTGCTTCAGCAGTTCTATTTCATTGCGGTCAACATCTTGTCCTTCGGCCACGATTTCCTTCAGACGCTCGATTACGCCCTCCTTCGTGGTAGGCAATGCACGTGCAGACGTGTTTTCAGCGGCAGCAGCCACCTGCTCCACCGTTTCCTCATTAGCAATGTTTGCCGTTTGCTCCGTAGCTTCCACAGGAGCTTCTGCAGCGTTCAATTCGTTGATTTTCTCTTCGCTCATAGGAGTTTTTTTCTTCTTAAAGGTCGAGCTCTGCTTCGCGTTGTCTACTTGCGTGGGAGACACAGCGCTGACAAGGCACCACCTTCACAATAGTACAATAATGTTTCGATACTTCGCGGCCACCATCGCCTCTTTGGCGTTCTGATGCCGCACACGTTAATTCGCCGTCTGACTCAGCAAACGGCTTATTCGTTTGCAAATGAAGTTATTTTTATCGGGATAGCCAAACGTTTGCCAACAAATTTTCGTCAGCCCTGGCGCTCTGGGCCTTTTTGGCACAACTTATCCCTTGTTAAGTAGGTGTTCAGAATTATTTTATATTGAATTGTCGTATTATTTTGTTCCTACAGCTGTCTTGAAGAAGGAGCGTAGCGGGCTACGTGACTGATGAAAGACAGTTGTAGGGGCAAAAGAATGCGGCAAGGCAATATTAAACTGGATTATCCCTACATGGATTGTATAAACTAATTTTGAACACCTACTTATCCTCTGCGGAGGGTTAATTATTCTCTGCGAAGGACGAATTATTCTCTGCGTGAATTATATCCAAGCCTTCTTGCGGAACACACCATAGCAGATGAAAGTCACCACTATAGTGAAGACGATGGTGATGGGGAAGCCCCACCACACTTCTTCCATGCCCGAAATCAAGTTCATACCAAAGATACTTGCCACGAGCGTCGGAATCATGAGGATGATATTGAGGCTCGTCATCTTCTTCATCAAGCCCGACATATTGTTGTTGATAACGTTGGCATAGGTTTCCATCGTCGAGTCGAGGATGTTGGTGTAGATATTCGTTGTCTCCCTCGCCTGGTTCATCTCAATGGTGACGTCTTCAATGAGGTCGGCATCGAGTTCATCGACGGGCAGTTTAAACTTCAGTTTTGAGAGCAGTGTCTCATTCCCACGAATAGACGTGATGAAGTAAGTCAAACTGTCTTGCAGTCGCGACAGCCCCACGAGGTCTTCATTGTTGATATTGTTGTCGAGCTTATGCTTAGCTTCCTCTATGAGAATGCTGATTTGCTTGAGTCGTTTCAGATACCAAACGGCCGAAGAAAGGAAGAGGCGGAACACAAGGTCTACGGAGTCGGTGAATCCCAAATTGCGCTTCTGCTGATACGACACGAAATCAATCATCATGTTGGTTTCGTAGTTGCAGACCGTTACGCAAACGCCCTTGTTGAGGATGATGCCGAGCGGCACCGTGGTGTGGGGCGTGCGCGACCTAACTTCCTTGACATAAGGGATACGCAAGATAATGAGCGACCAGCCCTCATCGTAGTCATAACGTGAGCGCTCGTCTTTATCTCGAATGTCGTCAAGAAAATAATCGGGGATGTGCAGTTCGTTGAAAAGGAAATTTTCGTCGTCCGGCGTTGGGCAAGTCACCTGCACCCAGCAATTGGGCTGCCAATTCTCAAGAGTACGCAGTGTGTGGTCGATGTTCCAGTAGGTTCGCATGTCAAGTTTCTCCCATGTTTAAAAGGACGGGGAAACCTGCCTGATGCTCTTTCCCTGTCTGTTAATCAATATTTTCCGCGTGATAGTCGTCCATTTGGATGATACAATAATGGTTTTCGGCAGCAAAAATAATAATTTATTTTTCGCAGGCAAAGCGTTCCCCCCTAAAAACGGAAGGAAAAAAGTCGCTCCCCACCTGTGGCAACAAGTGGGGAAGGGCGGAAAAGAAACTTCCGCTGGTATTCCCCACCGCAAAAGCTTACTTTCCGCCGAGCCAAAGCGCCAGATAGCCCCAGGCGATTTGCGCGGCGAAAAATTCTTCTGCCGTGTCAAAATTGTTCTCTTTCTTACTGTTGAAATAGCGGCCGCTCGTGCTCTGGGATATTTTCTCCAACATGGTATCGGTTCTGGCGGCGGCCCAGGCATAGGCAGAAGGACGGACATTTCTGTCGAGGCGGAACTCATGGGCGAGCACGTCCATCAGCCAATAGTTGGCCTGACGCCCCGTTCCCCAGTCGTTGCCTTCTGGGAAATACATCTTCGACGTGGCTTGTCCGTTTCCATCGCGGCAATAGATGGTGCGTTTCTCCGAACCGAACGGCAGATTGGTGAGCGCCTGATAAATGATGTCTCCGTTGAAGGTGCTGCTTGCCAACGGCTGCCGACGTGCAAGGCGGTCGAGCAAGACATTGGTGGCGTTGTGCATGAAGGCCACCATATAATCGGGGTGTATGCGATTGTGGTTGACCACCGTGCCGTCCTCGTTCATATTGCTTCCCTGAAGGATTTCCGAGAGAATAACGCCGTCAACGGTTTCATGGCGCTTCAAGTCCGACGGACGCGCATAAGCCGAGATTTGCAGTTCACGGTTCTTCTCAAACCATTGCTGGAAATGCGGATGCCGTGGCAACATATCGCAGGCAATGGTCAGGATGTTGGAGTTCCAGGCATTTTCCTCGGCTTTTGTGTCGCCGGGTGTCACGATGCGTCCCTCCTTATCTTGGTAATAGGGCACCTGATAGCCGATAAAGCGGTCGGCCTCGTGAATGAGCATCTTCAAGACCAAATTCTTCGTCTGCTCCGAGAGTTTGTCCCAAAGGAACCATGCGGCCTCAGCGCCTTGTGCAGCCCAGAGAGCGCTCTGCCACTGGTCGCCCCACCCTTTTTCTCCGCTGTTGGCCTTATGGTGCCAAGCCATCGACGCAATGAGTTTTTCGGTGAAACGCAGCGCTTCCTTCTGGCCAACACCCGTGACCTTCGGCGAACAGATGCCGAGGCGTAGCGACATGGCAAGCACAAAAGCCTCATGGGAGACGGGACGTATGTGCTTTTCCTGGCGTCCGCCAAATTCGTAGTAAGTCCCCGTCTGCTGCGTGAAATGCTTCACATCGTTGCGCCACGCATTGAGGGCATATTTGCAGCAATGCTCCAGAATTTGGCGCGTCTTGACACTGACGGAATCCTGTGGCTGACGCTGGCGCCACTGCGACGCCTTGATTTGTTGTACCTTGACTGCGGTTTGGGGTCGTGCTGGCAAAAGGGCAAACGCAAAGACGGCCGAGAGAACAGCGGCCAGTCTTGAAATACTTGTAAGGAATGATTTCATGTATGGTAAATTGTATGCTTGGTGAGTATATAAGTAGGTATTCAACGGCAAAGATAATTGTTTCCTCTTACAAATTGCTAACTTTGCAACAGATTTACAATACCAACAAGCACATGAACAAGATTTTTACTGTCAACGGCATGAGTTGCGCGGCCTGCGCAGCGCATGTAGACAAGGCCATACGAAGAGTGGATGGCGTGAGAGAGGTAAACGTCAACCTGTTGATGAACCAAGCACAGGTGGATTTTGACGAACAGCAATGCTCACCAGCCGACTTGAAAAAGGCGGTGGACGACATGGGGTTTGAACTAATCATTGACGCTCCGAAGACAGACGCGCCCTCCAGCACCGCGGCAACGGAAACGCCCTCCGACACCGCAGCAACGAAGACGGCAGACAACGAAGAAAGCCGGGAGGCGGCGGAAACGGCCAGCGAGAGCCAGCCGAAACACGGTCCGATGCTGCGCCGCGCCGCTGGAGCAATTGCCGTTGCCATTCCGCTGGTGGTCTTGAGCATGGCGGAAGGACTCTTTGAGGGCCAAGGACTGGCGGTCTGGTTGCTTGCCACCATATCGCTGGCCGCGTTCGGCCGCGTGTTTTATGCCAACGCCTGGAAGCTCCTGCGTCATGGCACATCAAACATGGACACACTGGTGGCGCTCAGCACAGGCGTTGCCTATCTATACAGCGTTGCCAACCTGCTGTTTCCACAATGGTTCATCAGCCACGGCCTCACGCCGCGCCTTTATTTCGACAGCGCCGGCGTCATCACGGCCTTCATTCTCTTGGGCCGCGCCCTTGAGGAGCGGGCAAAACACCGCACGACATCGGCCATCCGCGCCTTGATGGGCTTGCAGCCGACAATGGTGCAGGCCGTCGGTGCTGACGGAAGTATCGCGCCCCGCGCCATCACGCAGGTTTCCGTTGGCGACTTATTGCTGGCCCGCGCCGGCGACCGCATCGCGGTGGACGGGGAAGTGGTGTCGGGAGCGTCGCAGGTGGACGAAAGTATGCTGACGGGCGAACCCATCCCCGTGGAGAAAACCGTTGGCAGCCAAGTGAGTGCTGGCACGATTAACGGCAACGGAACGCTTTCCTACCGCGCCACTCGCGTGGCCTCCGACACCACGTTGGCCCACATCGTCCGCATGGTACAGGAGGCGCAAAGCAGCAAAGTCCCCGTGCAAGCCCTCGTCGACCGCATTGCCGCCGTCTTCGTCCCGACCATCATCGCCATCGCCCTACTCTCTCTGGGCGTTTGGCTGCTATGCTCGCCAACCGACGGACTGACCCACGGCATGGTTGCCCTGGTGTCGGTGTTGGTCATCGCCTGCCCTTGTTCGCTGGGACTGGCCACGCCGACGGCGCTCATTGTCGGCATCGGCCACGGTGCCAAAAAGGGGATTCTGATAAAAGATGCGGCGGCGCTTGAAACGGCACGTCGCACAGACACGATTGTGTTTGACAAAACGGGAACGCTCACCACGGGCCGTCCATCGGTGGTGGCTTCTTCCTTCACCGACATTCAGAGGGATGCCGCCGCGATCTGTGCGTTGGAGCGCCGCTCGTCGCATCCTTTGGCGCAGGCCATCGTGAGGGATTTGCAGGAAAATGACGCGCCCGACCTGCCAGTGGCAGACTTCAAGAACCTGCCGGGCAGCGGTCTATGTACCACGGTCAACGGCCACCGATACGTGGCGGGGCAGCCAGAAAGGGTGGTCACGCAGGATGTCGGCATCAGCGACGAGCAGAGAGCAAAGATTCGTCAGTGGGAAGAACAGGCCTACACGGTTGTGGCCGTGGTGCGCGATGAGACGGTTGTGGCCGTGGTTGCCATCACCGATGCAATGAAACCGACATCGGCCGAGGCGGTGGCGCGTCTGAAGCGTTGCGGACTGCACACCGTTATGCTGACGGGCGACAGCCAACAGGTGGCAATGCGCGTCGGGAAATCTCTGGGCATCGACGAAGTGAAGGCCCGCCTCCTTCCAGAAGACAAAGCCGCCATCGTCAAGGCTCTTCAGGAAGAAGGCCACGTGGTGGCGATGGTTGGCGACGGCATCAACGACAGTGCGGCACTGGCACAGGCCGACCTCAGCATTGCCATGGGCAGCGGCAGCGACATTGCCATGCACACGGCGCAGATAACGCTGCTCTCCTCCGATCTCCTACGCCTACCGCAGGCGCTCCGCCTCTCGTCCGTCACCATGCAGACCATCCGCGAAAACCTCTTCTGGGCTTTCTTCTACAACGTCATCAGTGTACCCGTCGCCGCAGGCATTCTCTATCCCTTCTGCGGCTTCATGCTCAACCCGATGGTGGCTGGAGCGGCGATGGCGCTAAGTAGCGTGAGCGTGGTGGCCAATTCGCTGCGGAGCGGAATGAAGGGATTGGACTAAATTATGGTACCACCATTACTAACCGAGAGGACCGCCACTTACAACGATAACTCCAACGCCCCTTTGGCCCATTCAATAAAAGTACTTATTTTTGTAGGAAGAAATCTTTGATTACCTAATCATTTATATACGAGCCACCTCCATCAACTCTATGAAAAAGAACCTTTTCTTCGTTCTTGCCCTCTGTCTTTTGGGCGCAGTGAACGCGAAAGCGCAGTTGGCAAACGTGTTGCCGAAGCCGCAGATTGTCAGAACGCACAAAGCGGAAAAGCCCTTCAAGCTGAAGCGCTCCGTGGTGCTCTCCGACGCCACCGCCACGCCCCTTCTCCGGGAGGTGTTGACGAAGGCGGGATGCCGCCTCGTGCCGCAGGCCAAGGCCCGCATTGACGTGGAAATCGTGGACCGCCTGCCCAACGTTTATGATTACCCCCTGCACGGCTTCCCCTGCGAGGGCTATGCGCTCGACATCACGCCAAACAAGGTCACCATCAAGGTGCTTAACGGGACAGGAACTATCCGCGCCGCCCAAACGCTCGCACAAATGGCTGGAGAAGAGGCAACACTTGAGGCGGCGAGCATTGAAGATTGGCCAGCCTTCAAACTGCGCGGCGTTATGCACGACGTGGGCCGCTCGTTCATCAGTTTCGAGGAGCTCAAACATGAAATTGACCTGCTCTCGCGCTTCAAGGTCAACACGTTCCACTGGCACCTGACGGAAAACCTCGCATGGCGCTTCGAGGTGAAGGCTTTCCCCTGCCTCACGCAGGCGGCCTACGCTGTGAGAGAGCCGGGGTGTTTCTATACGCAGGCGCAATGTTCCGAACTGGAAGTGTATGCCGCCGAACGCGGCGTGACCATCATTCCGGAAATCGACATGCCGGGCCATAGCCAGGTGTTTACGCGCAGCATGGGCTTCGACATGCAGACGGAAGAAGGCCGCAAAGCCTTGAGAGTGATTCTCAAGGAAGTGGGACGCACTTTCCCGCGGGCGCCCTACATCCACATCGGCGGCGACGAGGTGACGGTCAAGCCGGGCTTTCTTGAAGAGATGGCTGCTTTCGTGAGAGACACGCTGCAAAAGAAGGTCGTCGTTTGGAACCCGATACGCGCGGTGCGCATCAGCAAGGAGATTGCCGACATGACGCAGATGTGGTCGACAGCGGGTCGCGTCGTAGAGGGCATGCCCAACATCGACTGCCGGTACAACTACATCAACCACTTCGATGTCTACGCCGACCTGGTGGGAATTTTCAAGAGCAACATCTATTACGCCGACCGCGGCAACGAAAACCTGGCGGGCGCCATCACGGCCATTTGGAACGACACGAAACTGCCCTCGCAGCGCGACATCATCCAGCAAAACAACTTCTACGCCAACGCGCTCGCCACGGCTGAAAGGGCCTGGCAAGGAGGCGGCAAGCAATATATTGAGCAAGGAGGCACGACGCTGCCCAACGAGGGCGAAGAACTGGCAGCGTTTACGGACTTCGAGCGCCGTTTTCTTTTCCACAAGGCGCACACCCTCGCCGCCGAACCTGTGCCTTACGTAAAACAGACCAACATCCATTGGCGCATCACGGAGCCGTTTCCCAACGACGGCGACGCAGGCAAGACGTTCCCGCCGGAAACCATTGCGCAAGACCCTCTGCCCGCCGTTTTCAACTATGAAGGGAAGACCTACGGCAGCCGCTTGGCCACGGGCGGCGGCATCTATCTGCGCCATATTTGGCACCCCAGAGTCCCCTCGTTTTTCGAGCAGCCTGCCAACGGGCAGACGGCCTATGCTTGGACCTACGTGTTCTCGCCGAAAACACAGACAGTGGGCGCACAGATTGAATTTTACACTTATAGCCGCTCGGGCAACGAATACAGCCCGACAGTGGGAAAATGGGACCGCCGCGGTTCGCAGGTCTGGGTGAACGGAGTACCAGTGCCAGCGCCCTTCTGGAAGCGGGTTGATACAAATATCCTGCAAGACCAAGCCGAAGATGGACTGACAAACGAGAATTTCACGTCGCGCCCTCCTGTGCCAGTCAAACTGAAAAAGGGATGGAACAAGGTGCTGCTGAAACTCCCGCATGCTAACAATGGAGGAACGGGACGCGACAAATGGCAATTCACCTTCGTTCTGACAACGCCCAACGGAAAAGACGCCGCACCAGGACTCATCTACAGTCCGGAGCGACGGAAATAAGAGAAGTATTCCATCTACTTATAAAAACGCCACCCCAACAATGAATCCACCTCTTTCACATCCCCACGTTCTCCCCACTGAAAAAAAACGCCCCGCCATCGCCCTGATCATTCCCAACACGCTGACGGCTCTGGGCCTTTCGGGCCTGCTGACGCGCATGGTGCCCCATGCCGAAATCGCCCTCTTCCATGACTTCCGAGAGGCGGAAGAGGAAACGGAGCGCGGAAAGGCGTTTTTCCATTATTTCACCACCGCGCCCGTTCTCCTGAACCACGCCGCGTTTTTCCTGCGCCATCAGCAGAAAACCATCGTGCTGGTCCACGGCGATGACGTCCGCCATCTGCCGCAGGGTTTCCACACGCTCAATGTTCTGCAAAGCGAAAAAGAGCTCGTCCGCGCCTTCCTGCTTCTGGCGGAAGGGGCGCACAACCGTGGCGGAAGAATCCCCGACTCTGTGCGCGAAGCACAAGGAGAACGCGATGTCGCGCATCTGCTGACACCACGTGAACGCGATGTGCTACGCCTGCTCGTGGAGGGAAACACAAGCAAGGAAATCGCGCACACGCTGGGCGTGGAAATCTCCACCGTCATTTCCCACCGCAAGAATCTGGCAGAGAAAATGGGCACAAAAAACATGGCGGCCCTCACCATCTTTGCCGTGACACACGGCATCGTGAAGGCGGAAGATATATAAGTTGGGATTACTAAAAAGCAGATTTAACAGATTGACATGAAAATCCTTGTATCAGACGAAATAGAAAAGGTGTGTCCTTCCTTTGTTGGGGCACACGTGGAGGTTTCTGTTCGCAACACGCCTTATTCCGAAGGTCTGTGGAACGAAATCAACCGCTTGGAGCAGCAGTTCCGGGCCACGCTCACCACCGAGACGCTGAAGGACATTTCGGGCATTGCGGCCACGCGCCGCGTTTACCGTGCCTGCGGCAAAGACCCCTCACGCTATCGCCCTGCCGCGGAAGCGCTCATCAGGCGCATGCTGCAAGGGAAGGAGCTTTATCAAATCAGCACACTGGTGGATTTGGTGAACCTGGCGAGCATCAAATTTGGCTACAGCATCGGCGGTTTTGATGCCGAAAAGTTTGAAGGCGACACGCTGACGCTGGGCATAGGCAAGGCGGAAGAGCCTTACGAGGGCATCGGTCGCGGACTGATCAACATCGAAGGACTGCCCGTTTACCGCGACTCGCGCGGCGGCGTGGGAACACCGACGTCGGACAACGAACGCACGAAAATCGATCTCAACACGACGCACCTCCTGGTGCTCATCAACGGCTACGACGGCAACGAAGAGAGCGTACGCGCCAACGCGGAATTTCTCATCCGCCTGGCGTGTGACTTCTGCGAAGGACACGACGCGAGCTATTATATTTACAGATAAGTAATGGTAAAAAAAATATCTTCAACTTATTCTTTCACCATTACTAAATTTTCTCCCCCAAACACCCCCACACGGATGAACGACAATACCACTCTCATGCGTCAATGGATTGACCAACTGAACAAGGCTTCGGAGGCCTACTACAACGGACAGGGCGAACTCATGACCGACTACGAATGGGACGCTCTCTTCGACAAACTCAAGGAAATGGAACGCCAGACGGGCATCACGCTCGAAGGCTCGCCGACGGCAAAGGTCTCGGAAGACAACATCACGGGGCAGAAGGAGGAACACGAATTTGCGGCCCTCTCGCTGGCCAAGACGAAAAGCACGGCCGAACTGGCAAAATGGGCCGAAGGGCGCCCCGTTTGGCTCTCGTGGAAGCTCGATGGACTGACGCTGGTGGTGACCTACGACAACGGCCGCCTGACGAAGGTGGTCACGCGCGGCAACGGACACACGGGCACCAACATCACGCACCTCGCCCCCGCCATCGCGGGCATTCTCCCCGAAATCGCGGAGAAAGGGCACGTGGTGGTGCGCGGCGAAGCCGTCATTTCCTATCAGGACTTCGAAATCTTCAACATGGAGAACGACGAGGCGTATGCCAACCCCAGAAACCTCGCCTCTGGCTCGCTCACGCTGAAGGACATCAACGAGGTGCGCCGCCGCCACATCCAATGGATTGCTTTCACGCTTGTGCATGCCGATGAAGCCCCGCAGTCATGGGGCGCACGCATGGATCTTTTGGCGGCATGGGGCTTCACGACGGTGGAACGCCAACTGGTGGAGAAGCCAACTGAGGAGGCCATCAACAACATGGTGGACCACTTCTCCCGCCGCGTCACGGAGCGCGAGAACCCCTACCCCGTTGACGGCCTCGTTGTCACCTACGACGACACAGCGTATGCCGCCACTGGTTCCGTGACGGGACACCACGCCACGCGTGCCGGACTCGCCTTCAAATGGCAGGACGAGAGCGCCGCCACGCAGCTCGACCATATTGAGTGGTCGTGTGCCGCCTCCACGATTTCCCCCGTGGCAGTGTTCAGCCCCGTGAGTCTGGAAGGCACCACCGTGAAGCGGGCCTCGCTCTGCAACATCAGCGAATGCGAGCGGCTGGGCATCGGCGGCCGTGGCACGATGCTCTCGGTCATCAAGGCCAACAAGATTATCCCGAAGGTGGTCGATGTCTCCCACCGCGAAGGTGTGCTCGACATCCCGGCGTCCTGCCCCGTCTGTGGCGCACCAACAACGGTGCAGACGAGCATGAGCGGCACGAAGACGCTTCATTGCACCAACGCAAAATGCCCAGCCAAACAGCTGCGCAAATTCGCACGTTTCGTCTCGAAGGCGGGCGCCAACATCGACGGCATCAGCGAGCAGACCATTGCGAAATTCATCAACCTCGGATGGGTCAGCGACTATGCCGACCTCTATCATCTCCAGGACCACGCCTTGGAGCTTTCCATGATGGAGGGCTTCGGCCGCAAATCGGTGAGCAACATGCTGCGGAGTCTGGAGAAGGCCCACAAGGTAAAGGCCCGCAACCTGCTCTACGCACTCTCCATTCCTCTCTGCGGCGCCGACGTCTGCAAACGCCTGCTGGCCGCATACCCTCTCAAGGAACTGGCAACACTGGCCGCGACCACCGACGACACGGAATTCTTCGCACACATCGACGGCATCGGTCCTGAGAAGTCGGCCGCCGTGGTGGGCTGGTTCCACGACGCAGCCAACAACGCATCTGCCGCCCGCCTGCTCGACCTTCTGGAGGTGGAGGAGGAGAAAACGGAGGCGGCGGGAACACGTTGCGACAAACTGACGTTTGTCATCACGGGCGACGTCCACCATTACAAAAACCGCAACGAACTGAAAGCCTACATCGAAAGCCAAGGGGGAAAGGTGACGGGGAGCGTCAGCAAGTCGACCAGCTTCCTGATCAACAACGACACGGCTTCGATGTCATCAAAAAACAAAAAGGCACACGAACTGAACATCCCCATCATCAGCGAGGAGGAGTTCATAAAACAGTTTACGGAATAAAACACCCTACCTGCTACCCGAATAAGAACTGGTGGCAGGTAGGGCTTTTTGTTACAGTCCCTATACTTGTCAGCGAACGCGGGACGAGACGCGACCGAACGTGGGACGAGACGCGACCGAACGCGGGAGGGCGTTCGCTAAATGGCATAGAGAAAGAATCGGCAGACAGGGGGAGGAAGGTAGGTAAAAGGCGGCAGACGGCAACTCTTCTAAAGACGTCGCGGTTGCCGTAATTATATATGTTTTACAGCTTTAGTAATGTAGAAAGAATAAGTTCCGCAATTTTGCACCTGCATTTTTGAGCTTATTCGAAGGAGCAATGCGAGCATTGTGACTGAGAATGAGTTCGAAAATAGCCGAAAAGACAGGGGAGTCTATAGAATATTACTTGCCAACGGCAAAATTGCGGAAGTTATTTTTTCGACATTACTTAGCCTCATCAAACGCACCACTTTGCTGGCAACGACACAGGATATGTGGGAAAAAAGTTGTATTTTTGTGATGTCTGGGATTGGGATACCTTTGGGCATCTCGAATATCCTGTTTTTTTTGATCATCCCTAATCTATTATCAAATCAACTTCATCTCCCATGAAACAAAACCTACGGAATTGGTGTATCTGCCTGAGCGCCATGTTGGCATGGACTCTGAATGCTGTTGCAGGCATCGAAGTGAGCCAAACGCTGCCAACGTCGGGCACACCGGAGCATCGCTACACGATGATGAACGCACAAGGCTATTATTGCAATGCTACGACATCACCAACTAAGGATTCTGACAAATATGCCCAGTTTGCTTTTTACAGCAGCGATAAGGCCGACACTTATTACGTGTATAACGTCACAGCCAAAAAGTGGTTGGGCTACGACCAAAAAAACAGCTACACGGCCCAAACGGGCTTTGTCAAAATGACCACGAAGAAGAGCCAGGCTTCTGAGTTCAAGATTACGGAAATCAATGGCGGTTGCTATGAAATCCAACCTTATACGGCCAATGGCGTAGCCGCCATCTATCTCAACTGGTATAAAGGCGTAGGAGTCGACAATCCAGAAAACGGCACCGTGACGCTTGGTCTCTGGACCGACAACGGCAGCAGCGACAAGGGGTCGAGATGGAATTTCAAAGAGGTGAGCATCAAACACCTTTACAGGCTCTTCAGCGACGGCATGCCCAGCAGCGCCGTTGTCACCATCAACGGCAAGGAGTTTCGCGGACTCAATGCGCAAGGCGACCAGACGATTGAACTCGAGAGCCTGGAGGCCAAGGATGTGGCAGTGAAGGTCGGCGGCGGCTATCTGTCGAAGGTGACTGTCGACAACGAGAACTATCAGGTGGATGTCAAATTCATCCAGTTCTTCATCCCGACGGAAAGCGCAGAGGCTGAAAAGCAATATACCTATCTCCTCCACATGCCTGCGGCCTACATCAAAAAGACGGGCAGCAACCTCGGCCACACTCAAAAACGCGGCGAAGCAGACAAGTTCATCTTTATCGAGAAGGAGCAAGGACATTATTATATCTACGACCAGACTTCGAAATGCTATCTCTATTACACGGCAACGGCCAACGGCAACAGCGTGAAAAACACGGCTGAAAGCAATGTCAGATTCAGCAGCGACAAAAACAGGGCCAACACTTGGCAATTGCTGATGCTCTCTGAAGAAACGGTGGCCATCGTTCCCGCAGCAATCGCCAACGCTAACGCGTCTTCTCCCGCCCTCAACTTCACTGGAGGTATCGGAAACAACTGTGTGCTGAACCTTTGGCGGGCCGACGACTCCAATTCGGCATGGGAAATCATTGATCCTTCGGCAGGCTCTATGGCTTGCGCCACGCTCATGTATGCCCAGCCTGGGGCGCCCTATATCCACAAACTCGTGACAAACGAGGGGGAAACTGTGACAAGCGTTGACTTCGGAAATATCTCAACGCTCACGCTCAAGGACGACCGTTTCAATCGGGGAAACAAATATAAATATGTATTCGGCACCGCGCCGAAAGAAGAGGGCGAATATGCCTACAACGTCTGCCTCACAAACGGCAGCGGCGAAGAGACACAAGCTAAAATACGCCTCATCGTGAGCAGCCACCTGCAATCGCCGACGCCGATGATGAGCTGGCTGACATGGAACTGGTTTGCACGCGCCATCAGCCACAACAAAATGGTGGAGATTGCGAAGGGCATGCAGAAATACGGATTGATTGACGCTGGCTTCAACACCATTGTCTTGGACGATGCCTGGGCGGAACAAACAACGGACAAAGCGGCATTGACTTACGACCGCAAAAAATTTCCTTCTGGCATCAGCGGACTGAAAGCCGACTTGAAGAAAATCAACAACAAACTGAAGGTGGGCATCTACAGCGACGCTGGTTCAATGACCTGCGAGAACTATCAGCCTGGCTCATACGGATTTGAAGCGGCCCACATTGCGCTCTTCAACGAATGGGGTGTCGACATGCTGAAATACGACTACTGCAACAGCCAGGCGAGCACAAAGGTGAGCTACACGCAAATGGGTGACGTCATCGCAAAACTCAACGAACAACGCAAAGCTGAAGGCTACATTCCCTTTGTTTTCAATATCTGCGAATGGGGAAAAACGCAGCCTTGGCTTTGGGGCGCGGAAGCTGGCGGCTCGAGCTGGCGCGCCACAAGCGATGCACGCGAAGACTGGATGGGAAATAATTCACGACCAGGCGTGATTGCTGGTGTTGACGAAGTGCGCCGCCTCTGGATGTATGCTGGCGTGAACCGCTTTAACGACCTCGACATGATGTGCATCGGACTGCATGGTCTCGGTGGACCGAGCAACAACACGGCAGGCCACCAGGTGAACGGCGGAAAAATCGCAGGACTCACCGACGCACAGGCACGCTCGCAGATGTCGTTGTGGTGTATGCTGGCAAGCCCGCTGGCGCTCACCTGCGACCTTCGCGAAACGCCGATGGGCGAGGCCAACAGCGGACAGACTATGCCAAAACCGCTAATCACCGATGCTGACGTAAAGACTCTGACGAACACGGAAATTCTTGCCATCGACCAAGACGTGCTCGGACAGCAGGCGGAATACATGGAGAACCTCTCTACGGGGAAAAACAACTACGCCACCACTGGCTATGACGTTTTTGTTAAGGACTTGACCAATGGCCGCATAGCTGTTTCTGTCACCAACCGCGGCACCGCCTCCATCAACGGCCCGACGCTCCAGCTTACGGACCTCTATCTGGCAGCTGACACAAAATACACCTGCCGAGAAGTGTGGACAAAGACTGAAAATGTGATTAAGAATTCCTTGAACACAGGAACCCTCAAAGCTTGCGAGACGAAGGTGTATGTGCTGACACCACAAACGCCGACTTCCATTTTATGTCTCTCTGACGCATCTTCAAAGAATAGTTCTGCCTATTACGACCTCTCTGGCCGTCGCGTAACGAAAGACCACAAGGGCCTTACAATCCACAACGGCATCAAGACGGTCAAGTAAGCGGACAAAATGGCGTTCTGCCTGTCGTTTTCCGAAGCGTTTAACTTCTCGACTTTGGAGACAGGCAAGCGTTTAAAACGTTCTAAGGCAAACCCGTTGACGGGTTAGATTATAGTTAAAAAAACGGTCATCAGAAATTCTCTTCGCCATGCGACATTGAGAATTTCTGATGACCGATTTTTTTGCCACTACCTAAGTGATGATGAGGTATCTATTCTTATAACTTACACATATTATGCAATACTGCTACCAAAGCTTAACCGCTGCACTTATAATAAGCGCATTACCTACATCTGCACGATTCTGGCTAAATAATCATAGTGTTGTCCTTGGGCCAGAATCTCGCATTTCAATCCGCATTGCCGACAGCTTTCGGCGAGCACGACGGAATCGGCGTAGAGCCAGTCGAAGCTTTTTCCTATGATGTTGCGGTAAGTCATCTGATAGTCCACCTCACCATAGTAAGCGCCATCGAGGTCAACGTCCAAGACGCCGTCTTCATCTTCATAGACATAACGCAGGTCGCTGGAGTCGATAAGGATTTGCGCACCGGGGTTCATCAACTGTTTTAGGCGGGAGAGCAGTTGCGGCAGACGGGAGAGTTTTCCGGCAATGCCTGTTCCATTCATCAGCAGGAGGAGGGTGTCGAAACGTTCTTGAAAACGCTGATTGAAGATATTGACGCACTCCACATTGGCGACACCACGCTCTTTCATGGTTTCACAACTCAACGGCGAAATATCAACAGCCGTGACGTCAAGACCGCGCTCCTGCAAGGCCAAGGCATGGCAACCGGCACCGGCACCGACATCAAGCACTTTTCCTCGGGCTTCGTCGAGCGCTCGCTGCTCCAGGGCCGGCATTTCGTCATAAGAGCGAAAGAGATGGGGCACGGGCATTTCGTCGTCGTCAAAGAGGCTTGAGAGCACTTTCAACTGAGCGGATTTTCCCTGGCGGAAATAATCGCGTATGGCAGCGCCCATCGGGTCTTCCCGTTCTGGCAAGGTATTGATATTCATTGGTCTTTAGTGATGGTGTATTAGTAATGGTAAGTAGGTATTCAGGCAGAGGTATTTCAAAGGACAAATTTAGAGATTTATTTTATATTGACACTTCTATCAGCGGAATTATTTGAGGCGCTGAGTGTTCTGCCATGTGTTAGGGATAAGGAGTCCTCCAACATAAAAAATCCCCGCTGCCATATCGCAACGGGGATTTCTTCTTTATATGGGTTCTGTCTGCTATGGATTAAAGTCCGTAGCTGAATCCGTCGATGTAGTTGTAGACCACGCTGGCAATGCCGAGAAGGATTACGCCGGCAGTGCAGATGGCGAGGGCAGCACGCGTGCCGCAGTCGCTCTTGAAGTTGGCGATGGGCTGCTCGTTGGGGTTGATGTACATGGCCTTGACAATGAGCAAGTAGTAGTACAACGAGATGATGGTGTTGACCAATGCCAAGAACACGAGCAGGTGGAATCCAGCGTTGAAGGCTGCCATGAAGATGAAGAACTTCGAGAAGAAGCCTGCAAACGGGGGAATACCTGCGAGGGAGAAGAGGCAGAGGGTCATGAGGAAGGCCAACTTGGGATTGGTCTTGTAGAGCCCGTTGTAGTCGTCCATACCGATTTTTCCGCTGTTCTGCTCAACAACATGGAGCACGGCGAAAGCACCGAGGTTGGCTGCCATGTAGACGAAGAGGTAGAACACGAGGGCGGTCATGCCCTGGGAAGTGCCGCCCATGATGCCGAGCACGAGGTAGCCTGCCTGCGAGATGGCGGAGAAGGCCATGAAGCGCTTGAGGTTTTTCTGGCGAATGGCAAAGAGGTTGGCAATCGTGATGGAAGCAAGGATGATCCAGAAGAAGCCCACGCTCCACATGCCCTGGAAGGCTTCGGCGCCGAAGAGCTTCATGAGGATGGTCATGAGCACGAAGGCGGCTGAACCTTTGGAGATGACGCTGAGATAGCCCGTCACAACGGTGGGGGCACCTTCGTAGGTATCAGCAGTCCAGAGGTGGAAGGGAACGAGGGAAATCTTGAAGCCCATGCCGGAGATGAAGAGCACGAGGCCGAGGATGCTCAGGAGATTGAGACTCAGGCGGCTGCCGATTTCATCGAAATAGAGTGTTCCAGTCACGCCGTAGATGAGCGAGATGCCATAGAGCAAGAGGGCGCTTGAGAAGAGGGCAAGAAGGATGAACTTGCCGCCAGCTTCGGCGCTTTCCTGGCTCTTCTTGTCGTAGGCGACGAGGGCAGCCATAGGAATGGAAGCTAATTCGAGGCCGATGAAGAACATGATGAAATGGCCGCTGGAAATCATGAAATACATGCCGAGGAGGGTGAAGAGCACCACGGTGTGGAACTCGCCCATCTTGATGCGGTTTTCTGCGCTGTTGAGCCACTTCGAAGACATGAGGAAGACGACGATGACACCGATGTTGAGCACGCTCTTGACGATGGTCATCATGGGCGTGTGCTGGTACATTCCGCCGAAGGCCGTGGCGGGCTCAAGGGAACCGTTGCAACAGGGCAGAAGGTTAAGGGCGGTGTGTACGAGCAGCAGGATGACGGGGAATGCCGTGCGGAAATTGCATCCGCAGGAGGAAAGGGAGGCACCGTCGGCAGTGCAGGCGGACAACTCCTTTTCGTCTTTTCCGCAAAGGAAAAGGTCGGCAAGGAACAGGATGACGATGACTGCAAGAAGGCTAAGCTCCTCCGTCATGCTAAGGAATTGTGTATAGTCCATTTTTCTGTTTTACTCGATTATATTAAAGAAATGGATTGCTGGCAGAGGCCACAGCCACCGACTTGATGTGGTCGACGATTGGGGCAACGCCCGTCTGGATCATGTCGCTCATCCAAAGCGGAGCAAGACCGAGTCCGGCAACGGCAACAATGAGGCAGATGACGGCGAAACGCTCGTCCCACGTGGCATCGGTGAGCTTGAGGTGGTGCTCATTGGTGCAAGTGCCGTAAAGAATCTTGCCGACAAGACGCAGGATGTAGACTGCTGTGATGACGATGCTGGTCACGGCGGCGATGGTCAGGAAGCGGTGGAAGCCATCTACGTTCTGGAAGGAACCGACGAAGATGGTCATTTCTGCGATGAAGCCTGAGAGACCTGGCAAACCGAGGTTGGCCAAACCTGCAATGACGTAGCAGACGGAGAGGAACGGCATGATTTTCATCAGACCATTGAGCTCGCGGATGTCACGGGTGTGGGTGCGGCCGTAGATCATACCGATGAGGGCAAAGAAGAGGGCGGTCATCAATCCGTGGCTCAACATCTGGAGCACTGCACCGGTGCAGGCGGTCTGGTTGAGCATGAGGATGGCGAAGAGCACGAGGCCACAGTGGGACACGGAGCTATAGGCATTGATGTACTTGAGGTCGGTTTGAACGCAAGCGGAGAAGGCACCGTAGACAACGGAGATACCAGTAAGAATCAAGAAGATCCAACCGAGCTCGTTGGCGGCTTCTGGCATGAGGTACATGGCAATGCGGAAGCAACCGTAACCTCCCAGCTTCATCAATACGCCAGCATGGAGCATGGAAACGGCGGTCGGGGCTGAGGCGTGACCATCGGGGCTCCATGTGTGGAAGGGGAAGAGGGCACCGAGAACGCCGAAGCCGACGAAGGTCATCGGGAACCAAATGCACTGCTGGGTGAAGTCGATGGCATGGGCGCCGCCCGTGTGGTTGGCGATGTCAACGATGTTCATGGTTTGGCCGCCGGCACCATAGAAGATACCAAAGATGCCGCACATGAGGAAGGCAGAAGCGCCCATGAGCATGAGGGTCAGTTTCATGGCGGCATATTCTTTCTTGCCGCTGCCCCAGACGCCGATGAGGAGATACATCGGGATGAGGGCGATTTCATAGAACATGAACATGGCGAACATGTCGACAGAAATGAAGAAGCCGAAAACGCCCATGCTCAGGAGGGTGAACCAAAGGAAATATTCCTTGGTGAGGGGCTTGAGCTGCCAGGAGGCAAAGGTGCCTGTGAAGACGATGATGGCAGAGAGCAACAACATGGCTACGCTGATGCCGTCGACACCGACTGAATATTTGATGTGAAGCGGTTCGAACCACGTGAGGGCACCCGTGTAAAGCATCTCGGCATCGGCACCGGCTGCACGGTCGCCGAGGAAACGGATGGTGAGGTAAGCGGCAAGTATCAACAAGGCCGTGCTGCCCGCAACCATCACGCCACGCACCTGATTGATGTTACGCGAGAGCCAAAGGCCGAGCAGCATCAGCAGGGGGATGAATACGAATGATGATAAGAATAATATATTTTCCATTTGTTTCTTCTATTGGAATTGTTTACTAAAGTGCAGCCAATACCATGACGGCCAGGAGGAGGAGAATGCCGACGAAGAAGACGTAGGCATATTTCTGCACGGCACCGCTTTGCAAACCGCGGATGCGGAAGCTGAGCGCATGGGAACCAGAAGCGAGGAAGTTGAAGAATCCGTCGACAACGTGGCGGTCAAACCAGGCAATGGGCTTGGAGATGTGCGCAAAGATGATGCGGTGGGTGATGTATTGGTAAACCTCGTCCATATAGAAACGCTTGTAGGCCCAACGATGGAGCTTCTGAAGCTTTTCGGCAGCTGCATCGGCAACAGGCTGGCGCTCGCCCATATAAATATAGGTGGCCAAAGCGATGGCACCGACAGCGATGACGATGCTGGTGCCAGCAACGTTCCAGTCGAGGTGGATGTCGTAGGCCTGTCCGTCGGCGCTGACGAAGTGTCCGAAAGGTATGAAGCCAGCCACGCAGGTGACAACGGCGAGGAACATCAGCGGGAAGGTCATGGTGAGAGGTGCCTCATGCGGCGTGTGCTCAGCATGGAGCTGCTTGTTTTCCGTGCCCCAGAAGATTCCGAAGTAGAGACGGAACATATAGAACGCGGTCATGGCGGCGATGGCAGTCATGATCCAGCCCATAAACGGACTGTAGGCGAAACAGGCGGAGAGGATTTCGTCTTTCGAAAAGAAACCTGAGAAGGGGGGGATTCCCGAAATGGCGAGGCAGGCGATGAGGAAGGTGATGTGGGTGATTGGCATGTACTTACGCAAACCGCCCATGGCCGACATCTCGTTGCTGTGGACGGCATGGATGATACATCCAGCACCGAGGAAGAGCAGGGCCTTAAACATGGCGTGGGTGAAGAGATGGAACATGGAGGCCATGTAACCGAGACTTCCAGGATGTTCGTGACCAGTGGTGATTTCGGTGCAGACACCGAGGGCCACCATCATGAAGGCAATCTGGGAGATGGTTGAGAAGGCGAGCACACGCTTGATGTCGCTCTGGGCGCAGGCCACTGAAGCGGCATAGAATGCGGTGAAGGCACCCACCCAGGCAACGATGCTGAGGGCGTCGGGGGCATAGCCAATCCACAAGGGGAAGAGGCGAGCCACCTGGAACACACCGGCAACAACCATGGTGGCGGCGTGGATCAAGGCGCTGACTGGCGTCGGGCCTTCCATGGCATCGGGCAACCAGATGTGCAAGGGGAACATGGCGCTCTTACCAGCACCACCGATGAACATGAGCACGAGGGCCGTCGGCAACATGTAACCGCCCTGAGCGAAACCTTCGGAATTGAAATCGAAGCCGAATGACTTGCAATAGTATCCGTAAATCAAGATACCGATGAGGAAGAACATATCGGCGAAACGCGTCACGATGAAGGCTTTCTTGGAAGCGGCGATGGCTGCAGGCGAGGTGTAGTAGAAACCGATGAGGAGGTAGGAAGACACTCCCACGAGTTCCCAGAACATATACATCTGGAAGATGTTGGTGGCCACAACGAGGCCGAGCATCGACATGGTGAAGAGACTCAAGAAGGCGTAGTAGCGCTGGAAGCCACGTTCACCGTGCATATAGCCAAATGAATAGATGTGCACCATGAGCGACACGGTGGAGATGACGATGAGCATCATCACGGAAATCGGGTCGAGCTGGATGCCCATGTCAAAGTGGAGACCTTCGTTGAAGAAAGGCAACCACGTGAAGTTGTAAGGCGTCAGTGTCTCAAAGACGCCTTCGGCCGTACGCGGCAGCGTGAAATACTCGTAGGCGGTGGTGTAAGAGAGAACGGCCACCACGCCGAGCACCAACGTGCCAATAAGGCCCGCAGTCTTATGGCTGAGCCATTTTCCGCAGATTCCCAACAAGAGGAAGGAGAAGAATGGCAACAGAAGGATTAATAATGTATATTCCATATTTTTTCTTTTGTTTGTGGTTCACGACAAGGTTTCCAGAGAGGGAGCGGGCTTTGGAATCCGCGCCCCGTTTCAAGCGGGAAGGGCTTGCCGTGGTCTGGTTCTACCATTTCATCTTTTCCAACTTGTCGACCGAGATATCCTTGAGGGCTCGGTAGATGTTGATCATGATGGCGATGGCGATGGCGCTTTCGGCAGCAGCAATGGCGATGGCGAAGAGCGTGAAGATATAGCCGTCATGACCTTCTGGATAGAGCATGCGATTGAACACCGCGAAGTTGAGGTCGGCCGAGTTCAGCATCAATTCGATGGAGAGCAGAACGGCCAAGGTGCTGCGGCGCGTGAGAAAACCGAAGATGCCTGCAAACATCATTACGGCTGAGATAATCAGGATATATTCTATCTGTATCATAGCTTTTTTCTTTAACGTTTACGGGCAATCAGCAATCCTGCCACGATACATGCCAGGAGCAACACACTGACTGCCTCGAAGGGAAGCAGATAGCCGCCGGCATCGGTTGAAAGCAAGAAGGAGCCGATTTGGTCGATTGAATTATTGGTTGCGGCACCAACAGGCTCCGTCGGAGCGCCAAGGGCAGCAACGTTCTCGAATAATTTTTGCTTGAAGAGCACACCGACGAAGACAAGGAAGCCGACGAGGGTCAAAATCAAGCCCCATGAGGCATCTTTGACGCGGCTCTTGACTGCGCCGTCCTTTCCTTCGGTCAGCAGGATGGCAAACACGTAAAGCACGATGATGCCGCCGGCATAAACCATGGTCTGCACGGCTCCGAGGAAGGTATAGCCCATCAAGAAGTACATGCCCGCCGTGCCAAGGAGCACGAAGAGCAGGTATGTGGCAGCACGGATGATGCTTTTCGTCACGACGGTACCGATTGACGAAAGAACCATGATGACTGCCAGAATGACAAACATGATATTTTGTGAATTCATTTTGCTTTGTTTTTATTTAGGCGTTGGCAGCGGGCGCTGTTGCAGAAGCGTCGGCGGCAGGTTTTTCTGCGGCGGCGGGCTTGGCGGCAGGGGCAGCGGCCGGGCTGGCGGCTGCGGCGGGAGCAACAGGCTTCTTCACGATTTTCTTTTCTTCTACATGGCTGCCAGGATGATTGAGCACCTTGACGAGTTTTGAACGGTCGAAGACGGCATTTTCAAAACTCTGGTCGAACGTGATGGCGCCATGAGGACAGGCACGGGTGCAGAGTTGGCAGAACATGCAGCAACCGAGGTTGTACTCATATTTGACGAGGCGCTTTTTCTTTTTGCCATCAGCATCTTCGTAAAATTCGCTGGTCACCTTGATGGTGCCGTTGGGGCAGGCCATCTGGCAAAGTCCGCAACCCACACATTTGTGTTCGTTGTTTTCGTTGTGTGGCATGGTCAGCGAACCACGAAAGCGGTCGAACATTTTCAGTTCTCCGCGGTTTTCAGGATATTGCTCGGTGATTTTGGGGGTAAAAAACTCACGCATGGTCGTTTTCAAACCGGTGCAGAGGGATTTCAAACCGCCGAACAACCCTTGAATATAGTTGTTTTCGTTGTTCATGAATTATGTGATTTGTTTGATTTCAGCCTGTCTCCGCACACGGGGCGAGACATCCGCCGAAGCGGGCCTGCCTCCGTCGTGCCGACGTGCTGACAAGTAGGCTGCCAAGTTCATTATGCCATTTTAAGAACAATGCGCCTGGCATATAGACCTACTTATGAACAGTGTTAGAAATGGAGGCCGTAAGAAACCACCAAGGCCATGAGGATGAGATTGATCATGCTGATTGGCACGAGGTATTTCCACTCGAGCGAGAGAATCTGGTCGATTCTCAAACGCGGGAAGGTCCAGCGCAACCACATCAGAAGGAACACGACGAAGAAGGTCTTACCGATGAACCATACGGCACCGGGGATGTAGTCCATCACCACGTTGAATCCCTCGAGGCCTGCAATGTGCAGAGGTGCCCAACCGCCCAAGAAGATGGTGGAGGCCATACCAGCACAGATGAAGAGGTTGAGGTATTCTGCCAGATAATAATAGCCGAAGTGCATACCGGAATATTCCGTGTGGTAGCCGGCAGTCAGCTCACTCTCACTCTCGGGGAGGTCAAACGGGCCACGATTACACTCTGCGTTTCCTGCGACGAGGTAGATGAGGAAGGCAATCACGGCGGGCAGATGTCCGCGGAAGATGTTCCAGCCCTCAACGGCCTGCTGGTTGCAGATTTCGGAGAACGACATGGTGCCGGTGAGGCAGATCATGGTGAGCATGGTCATACCGATGGAGAGCTCGTAGCTGATGATTTGTGCACCGCTACGCATGGCGCCAATCAAGGAGTATTTGTTGTTGCTACTCCATCCGGCCAGCAGGATGCCGACAACGCCAAGGCTGCCGATGGCGAGGAAGAAGAAGACGCCGACATTGAAGTCGATGATCTGCGCTCCCTTGTTCCAAGGCAGGCAAGCAAAGGTGACCATGGAAGCCGTCACGACAAGGAACGGGGCGAGGTTGTGCAGGAAGAGGTCGGTCTGGCGCATGTTGATGATTTCCTTCGTCAACATCTTAAACACATCGCTGAACACCTGCAATGAGCCCCAAGGACCTACACGCATCGGGCCGAGACGGCACTGGAAGAAGGCGCAAATCTTACGCTCCATGTAGATCAGGACGATGGCAAACACGGCGTAGAGCGTGATGATGGCCAAAGCCACCAGGATGCTCTCGGTCAGGATGGCGCCCCATTCGGGCATGAAACCCGTGAGCAGGCCGTGAAGCCAAGAACTTACTATATTGAAGTTGAACATTTTGTTTTCTCTGTTTTAATAGGATTAACGGTCAATGTCGGGGACTACATAGTCAACCGTACCGCCGATGGTGATCAAGTCGGCAATCATGTTGCCGCGGCAAGCGGTATCCATGACGGCAACGAGGGGCAGACCCGTTGAGCGATAGTGCAAACGATAGGGGCTTTTATCGCCCTTACTCTCGAGAAGCACGCCAAACTCGCCACGGCTGCCTTCAACGGCACTGTAGTAGGTTCCGGCTGGCACCTTGATGATGGGCTTCATCTTCTCCTGGAAGTTGCCCTCTGGGATATTGTCGATGAGTTGCTCGATGATATTCAAGCTCTCGAGGATTTCGTCGAGACGAATCATGTAGCGAGCAAAACTATCGCCTTCGGTGCGGGTCACTTCGTTAAACTGCACACGGTCGTAAGCTGCATAAGGATGGAGCTTGCGCACGTCGTTGTGCCAGCCTGCCGCACGGCCCGTACCGCCGGTACAACCAAAGGAGATACACTGCTCTTTGGTGAGCACACCGACACCCTTGGCGCGGTTTTGGAAGATGACGTTGCCTGTGAAGATGTCGTGGTATTCCTGAATATTCTTACGCATGTAAGGAATGAACTCCTTGACACGCTTTTGGAAATTCGGATGAATATCGGCCATCACACCGCCGATGGTGTTATAGTTCAAAATCAAGCGTCCGCCGCAGGTTTCCTCGAAGATGTCAAGAATCTTCTCGCGGTCGCGGAAACCATAAAGGAATGCCGTGGTGGCTCCGAGGTCCTGACAGAGGCAGGAGAAGAACAAGATGTGGGAGTCGATACGCTGCAACTCATCCATAATAGTACGGATGACCTTCACGCGGTCGCTCACCTCAACGCCCATAGCTTGCTCGATACACATGCAGAGCGCGTGGCGGTTTTGCATGGCGCCGAGATAGTCGAGACGGTCAGTAAGGGCCAGGGTCTGCGGATAAGTCAGGCTTTCGCTGATTTTCTCCACGCCGCGGTGGATATATCCGAGCACGGGGTCGATCTTGCGAATGCGCTCACCGTCGAGGCTCACGCGGAAATGAAGCACACCGTGGGTTGAAGGGTGCTGCGGGCCGATATTGACCACATACTCGTCTTCCTCAAAAATTTTGTTCTCTTCCTTCGTCACCGTGCCGTCGGCATTAAGCGTGTAGCTCGTTGTCACGTCGGCGAGCGGCTCGTTGGTCATGCGAAGCGGATTATTTTTTTCCGTCTCGTCGTCCTTACGCATCGGGAAGCCAACCCAGTCTTCGCGCAAAAAGATGCGGCGCATGTCGGGGTGACCGGTAAAGATGATGCCGTAGAAGTCGTAAACCTCACGCTCATAGATATTGGCGATATCCCAAAGGTCGCTCACACTGGGCAACATTGGGTTTTCGCGGTCTGCGCAAACGCTCTTAAGGCTGACGCGCTTACCGGTTTCAGTTGATTCCAACTGATAGATGACGCCGAGTCCTTCTTCTTCCCAGTCCAAACCGGTGAGGTTTTCCAAGAAGTCCATGTGCTCTTCAGCACGAAGACGCTCCATCTCCTTGCGCAAATCGGCAGGAGCCACGACCTTGGCATCGAGCTGGTTCTTGGCGGGAGCGGCAGGTGCTGCCGGAGCGGCAGGACGAGCGGCGGGACGTGGAGCGGCAGCGGCCTTTGGCTGCTGAGCGGCGCTCTGTTGTGCATTATCCTTTATATCTGTCATGCCTGTTCCTCCTGGTTATAGTTTTCTTCTTCCACCTTCTCCATTTTCTGGCGATAGGGGTCTTTCTGCTTGCGGTTGGTTGTTCCGAAGAAGTTTTCAACCTTCACTTTTCTCTGCAACTGCATCATGCCGTAGAGGAACGATTCAGGGCGCGGGGGGCAACCTGGCACGTAAACGTCAACGGGGATGACATTGTCAACGCCCTTCACCACGTGGTATGACTTGGTGAACGGACCGCCAGAAATGGCGCAGCCACCAACGGCAACGACATATTTCGGATCGGCCATCTGGTCGTAAAGACGCTTGAGCACTGGTGCCATTTTGGTGGTGATGGTGCCCGAAACGAGGATAACGTCGGCCTGGCGCGGACTGTTTCGCGTCACTTCAAAGCCAAAGCGAGCAATGTCGTAACGGGCGGCACAAACGGCCATAAACTCGATACCACAGCAGCTCGTGGCAAAAGTCAGCGGCCAAAGCGAGTTGGAACGTCCCCAGTCAATGAGTTCGTCAAGACTGCGCACAATGACGTTCGTGCCTTTGGCGTTGAGCTCGGCAACGAGTTTCTCAAAGGTCTCGTTGTCCTTAAATTCCTCGTAAGGAATTGATTTGATTTTGGGTTTCTTCATTACTGCCATTTCAACGCTCCTTTCCTCCAGGCGTAAGCCAAGCCCAGAACTAAGATAAACAGGAAGAAGAGCACGCTAAGCAATCCCGAAGGACCCAGCGTGTGCATCACGACGGCCCAAGGGAAGAGGAACATCGTTTCCACGTCGAACATGAGAAAGAGGATGGCAAAGAGATAGTAGCCAATGCGGAACTGCATCCATGAGCGTCCGCGAGTTGGAATACCACACTCGTAAGCCTCTTCCTTCTGCTCGTTGAAGCTGCGCGGCGAAATCAGTTTGGCCAAAATCGTCACGACGGCCACGAACGAGATACCTGTCAGCAATGCTGTGACAAATAAGGTAAAGTTCATAGCTCTTTTGTGTTATGATTAATGATTAATATGTATTTGCGAAGATGTCTTGACGTGAAACGGGAAGCGGTTCCACAAATTCCTGCCTATCAGAACAATAGACTTCTGTCTATACCCATCGGCATGCCATAAGCATCCCTGCGGCATTTCATAAAGAAACAGAAGCACGCCTTCTGGCGGCTGGCGTTTGCGAACCCTTCAGAACGAACGAAAAAATCCGTAGCGACTGGCAGACAAGGGAAAGAATCTGCCGTTTCTACGGACACAACAAAGCAGCGAAAGATCTATATTGTTCTTCCGCAGCCAATGTAGCAGTAAGTACTGCGCCCTGCAAACCTGCATGCGCACGATGTTGATTTCCCTTTTTCACGTCGTTCGTCTTACGGGGCGCAAAGTTACAAAATTCATCCCTAACTTCACCGCCCCCACATTACATTTTTTTCACACCCACCGCGTTTTAACGAATGGCACACGTGTTCCCCTTGAGCAGTCTTCATTCCTCTCCACCGTGCCTACCGCCTGAAAAATGACGGATGAGGTTACTGCCTACGTTTCAAAAAAATATTATTTTTGCAGTGAGCACCAAGTGGTCTGGTTTATCGTTGCACTTGAAGTTTCCTAACACATATCATATATACATTATAACCATGACCACCCACTTAGTAATGGTGGAACTCAACTAACAATCAACACAATGAAAGCATACACTTATATCAAGAAGGGCGTGTTTGCCCTGACCGACAAACCGAAGCCAACGATTTTGGAGCCAACCGATGCCATCGTACGCACCACGCTGAGCAGCATCTGCTCGAGCGACCTCCACATCAAGCACGGAAGCGTGCCGAGGGCGGTGCTTGGCATTACGCTCGGCCATGAGATGGTGGGCATCGTTGAGGAAATCGGACCGGAAGTGAAAAACGTGAAGGTGGGCGACCGCGTAACGGTCAACGTGGAGACTTTCTGCGGCGAATGTTTCTTCTGCCAACACGGTTATGTCAATAATTGCACTTCGCCCCACGGCGGCTGGGCGCTCGGCTGCCGCATCGACGGCGGACAAACGGAATATGTGCGCGTGCCGCTGGCCACGCAAGGACTAAACCGCATCCCCGACGGTGTTTCCGACGAGCAGGCGCTTTTCGTGGGCGACGTTCTGGCAACGGGTTTCTGGGCGGCACGCATCAGCGACATTTCGGAAGACGACACGGTGCTCATCATCGGAGCGGGCCCAACTGGCATTTGCACATTACTCTGTGCTATGCTGAAGCGCCCGAAGCGCATTATCGTCTGCGAACAGTCGGAAGAACGCCGCACCTTTGTGCAGCAACACTATCCCGATGTTCTTCTCACGAAGCCTGAGGAATGCGCCGACTTCGTGGCCCAAAACAGCGACCACGGCGGTGCCGACCGCGTGCTGGAAGTGGCGGGAGGCAACGACACGTTCCGCCTTGCCTGGCTGTGTGCACGTCCCAATGCCATTGTCACGATCGTGGCGCTCTACAACGAACCCCAAGTGCTGCCCCTGCCCGACATGTACGGCAAAAACCTCACTTTCAAGACTGGCGGCGTCGACGGCTGCGACTGCGAAGAGATTCTGCGTCTCATCGAGGAAGGCAAAATCGACACCACGCCGCTCATCACCCACCGCTACCCTCTCAGCCAAATCGAAGAAGCCTACCGCTTGTTTGAAAACAAGGAAGACGGTGTCATCAAAGTGGCTGTCTATAATTGAGACAAGCAAACACGAAATCCATACGCCCGACATCCGGTTCGCCCCGATGCCGGGCGTATCGCTTTTTAGAAAGGGCTATACATCTTGAGCTTTTAAAGGAACCACACCTCTCGAAGAACCACTGGTCTCTCCAACACATCAATACTACGTATCGGCAACCATATTTTACATCGCTACCAAACACACGAAGATATTGCCATATACAAATTGCAACCATTTTCAATTTATTAAATATCCATTTTACAATATTCCAAGCAGAATCCCGTAAATTTGTAAGTGACAGCTAAGCTATTACCTTTTTACAATAACACACTAAACCCAAATCACAAACCACACATGAAACACCTTCTTTCTGTGGCACGCCGGCTGGCGATGCCACTGACGCTTGCCGCATGTGGCATGACTGGCCTCCAGGCGCAGACAGCGAAATTACCCGTTCAATTGGGCGTGGCTTCCTACAACATCCACCACGGTGAGGGCACCGATGGTAAATTCGACTACCATCGCCTGGCTAAACAACTGGAACGCTGGCAGCCTGATGTCATCGCCTTGCAGGAGGTCGACAGCATGACCACGCGCTCCGGAAAGACCTATGCACTCGGTGCCTTGGCGGAAATAACGCGATATTACGAGACATTCTGCCCGGCGATGGACTACCAAGGCGGAAAATACGGCATCGGACTGCTCTCGCGCCAGAAGCCGCTAAAGGTGACGTCATACGCGCTGCCAGGCAAGGAGGAGCCGCGCCGACTGGTGGTGGCAGAATTTAAGGACTACGCCGTGGCTTGCACACACCTCTCGCTCAACGCTGAAGAACGCATGGCCTCACTGCCCGTCATTCTTGAGGCGGCCCGCAGCACCGACAAACCGTTCATCCTTGCCGGAGACTGGAACGACACGCCCGATTCGCCATTTATCAAAGCTATGGCGAAGGAATTTGACTTCTGCTCAAGCACGCAACAGGCCACCTACCCTTCCGACACACCGAAAGACTGCATTGACTACATCGCCATCTACAAGCGCGGACGGGAAAAGACTGGACCGAAGCAGGTGTGGGAAGGACCATTCATCAACGAACCAGCCGTCGTCACGAGCCGCACGGTCGGTACTGACAAAGTGGCTTCAGACCACCGCGCCATCTTCGCCCACTTTGCTTTGCCAACGCCCGTCAGCAAACTGATGACGACTCCGCCTTATTTGCAGCTCGCCACGCCGACTTCGGTCAACGTGATGTTCCAAACGAATAGCGTGTGCCATTGCTGGGTGGAATTTGGCACCGACTCTCTCCACACACAGCGTGCCCGCACGATCCTCGACGGCCAGGAGGTGTGCTACGACATCGAAAACAACATTCTTCTGAAGGACCTGAAACCTGGCACGCGCTATTTCTACCGCGTCTGCGCTCAAGAACTGCTGCTGAAACGTGCCTATGAAAACCATTTCGGAGGCGACACGCTGCGCACGAAATTCTATTCGTTTACCACGCCAGGCATCGGAAAGGACGACGAGTTTGTCTGCGCCATCTTCAACGACCTCCACGAAAGCAAGGAGACATACGACGCGCTCCGCCAACTCATGGAGCAAGAAGGCGTCAACCCCAACTTTGTCATCTTCAACGGCGACTGCCTGCCAGAACCCACCAACCGCGAACACGCCCTACGCATGATTCACGCCTTGGCCGACCCCATCAACGGTGCTGAACGCCCCATCATCTTCCTGCGCGGCAACCATGAAATCCGCAACTACTATTCTGCTGGAATGCACCACCAAATCGGCTATTACAACGACAAGACCTACGCCGCCTTCACGCGCGGAAACACGCGCTTCGTGTTGCTCGACTGCGGAGAGGATAAGCCTGACAACACTGGCGTATATGCTGGCCTCAACGACTTCACCCAACTGCGTCTCGACCAGGCCGAATTTGTCAAGAAGGAACTCAAGAGCAAAGATTTCAAACAGGCCAAACACCACGTGCTCATCAGCCACATCCCCGTCTTCGGGAACCTTGACAATTACCGCCCATGCCTTGACCTCTGGGGCCCGCTGCTCAAAAAAGCACCCTTCGACGTAGCCATCGGCGCACACACGCACAGCGCCGCCTTTTATCCCGAAGGCACCGACGGCTGCCAATTCCCCGTTTACGTCGGCGGCGGTCCGTCAGTGAAGAAAGGCACTGTCAGCATCCTCACGCTCAAAAACGGCAAGCTCTCCATGCGCGTCCTCTCAAACAATCCCAAATCGCGCTGGACGCTCGACATGAAGTAGGGCTTCGCCGAAGCAAGTAACAGCAAAAAAACATCCGCGCACAAAAAAAGCGGATGAGTTGCACGCTGAAATAAAAAAAATGGCGTAACTTTGCCTACGCATTATAATTATAATTGTGTGGAGCCAGCCCTGCACACAATATATATATATAGGAATACACATCAAGAGCGAGATAACATATTTATTATAATATTATAACGACATGGAATATTCACACGAAGTTCAAAACATGTGTTGCGTGGCCAAAGGCCCCAACCATGGCCCAGCTCCCATTCCCGAAGAAGGCAAGTGGGTACAAGCAAAGGAAATCAAGGACATCTCTGGTTTGACTCACGGTGTGGGTTGGTGTGCTCCCCAGCAGGGTGCTTGCAAACTGACGCTCAACGTCAAGGAAGGTGTCATCGAAGAATGCTTGGTTGAAACAATCGGTTGCTCAGGTATGACTCACTCAGCCGCCATGGCCAGCGAAATCCTCCCGGGCAAGACCATCCTCGAGGCGCTCAACACAGACCTCGTTTGCGATGCCATCAACACCGCTATGCGTGAACTCTTCCTTCAGATCGTTTACGGACGTACGCAGAGCGCTTTCTCTGAAGGCGGCCTCGTTGTTGGTGCCGGTCTTGAAGACCTCGGCAAGGGCCTCATCAGCCAGATGGGTACGCTCTACGGCACGAAGCTGAAAGGCACCCGCTACCTCCAGCTCACCGAAGGCTACATCACCAAGATGTACCTCGACAAAGACGACCAGGTTATCGGCTACGAATTTGTTCACATGGGCAAGTTCATGGACGCTATCAAGAAGGGCGTTGATGCCAACGAAGCTCTCAAGAGCGTAACTGGTCACTACGGCCGCACCACTGCTGAGCAGGGCGCAGTTAAATCTATTGACCCACGTAAAGATTAAGGAGGAACACGAAAATGATTAGAGAAGTAAAGTTTGAAAGCCAGGACCGTCGCATGAAGCAGATTCTCGCTGCTCTCAACAAACACGGCATCAAAGATATCGAAGAGGCTAACCAGATTTGCGAATCTTACGGCATCGATCCTTACATGGAATGCGAAAGCACCCAGATGATTTGCTTCGAAAACGCAAAATGGGCTTACGTTGTAGGCACAGCCATCGCATTGAAGGAAAAGGCAAAAGACGCTGTTGAAGCTGCCGAATACATCGGCGAAGGCTTACAGGCATTCTGCATCCCCGGCTCTGTAGCCGATGACCGTAAGGTTGGTATTGGCCACGGACGCCTCGCTGCCCGCCTCCTCTCTCCTGAGACTAAGTGCTTCGCTTTCCTCGCAGGCCACGAGAGCTTCGCTGCCGCTGAAGGCGCCATCAAAATCGCCCAGATGGCCAACCAGAGCCGTCCGGCCGACAAACCGCTCCGCTGCATCCTCAATGGTCTCGGCAAAGACGCTGCCATGATCATCAGCCGCATCAATGGTTTCACTTACGTTCAGACTAAGTTCGACTACTTCACTGGCGAACTCAAGGTGGTTAAGGAAACCGCTTACAGCGATGGTCCTCGCGCCAAGGTCAACTGCTATGGTGCCGACGACGTTCGCGAAGGTGTTGCCATCATGTGGAAGGAAGACGTTGACGTTTCCATCACGGGTAACTCAACCAACCCGACCCGCTTCCAACACCCAGTTGCCGGTACTTACAAGAAGGAACGCGTACTCGCTGGCAAGCCATACTTCAGCGTAGCTTCTGGTGGTGGTACGGGCCGTACTTTGCACCCAGACAACATGGCCGCAGGTCCTGCTTCTTACGGTATGACAGACACTATGGGCCGTATGCACTCTGACGCTCAGTTCGCAGGTTCTTCTTCAGTTCCTGCCCACGTTGAAATGATGGGCTTCCTCGGCATCGGTAACAACCCGATGGTTGGTTGCTCTGTTGCTTGCGCTGTTAAGGCTGACCTCGCTCTCAACAAGAAGTAATCGCTTGAAACAATAGCTTTTACATAATAAAAAATCCTCCATAATCCTTGTGAGAATTATGGGGGATTTTTTTCTCTTAGTAGGTATTCATAATTATAATCCACATGGAGGACAGAGAACTATTACTGAAAACAACGCCAGACTTCGATCGGCTCGCTTTCACGGTGCTGGCAATCGAAGCATCGGCACAAAAGATGGGGATTTCTCCGTCTGAAATGAGAAGACGGTTGGACAAGGTGGGGCTCATCAAAAACCTCATACAGGGATGCTACGAAACGATGCATACCGAGAGCCGTGAAGCCGTGGCCAATCTTGTGGTCGAAGCGCTTAAAAATTGGGAGAGGGAAGAATAATGGAAATAAGTGCTTACAATTAAAATCGCACAAAAGGATATAGTTATGTTGGACTTCTTGTTATGGATAAAAATAGCACGCATCATAGCGCAGTTGGCTTATACGCTACACATATCAACCGACAGGGCATTGCAGATTTTTTACGACTCTGACGTCTGCCGCATGCTGCACGACAAAGATTTGGGATTACACCTGATGAGCGACACATATATTGTCAATGACCTAATAGAAGAATTGAGAGCCAAGCAATAGGTTCTCAGGCGGTTGCAAAAGAATCACGACAAGCTCTTGGTTGTTATTTAACCGCGCAGATTAGCTTTTGATTTTAAGCAATGTATATATGGATAAAGGACAGTTTTTATTATATCAAACTCCTGGCGGCGATTCACAGATAGAAGTGAAGTTACAAAACGATACTGTCTGGCTCTCGCTTGACCAGATGGCAGAGTTGTTTCAGCGTAATAAGTCCACTATCTCACGACATATAAAGAACGTCTTGGAGGATGGAGAATTGGAAGCAGATTCAGTTATTGCAAATTTTGCAACAACTGCCACAGATGGTAAAAACTACTCTGTCGCTTATTACAACCTCGACATGATAATCAGTGTTGGTTATCGTGTTCATTCCTACCGTGGCGTTCAGTTCCGTATATGGGCAACCAAGGTCTTGAAGGAGTATATTGTGAAAGGCTTCGCCATGAACGATGACCTGCTGAAGAGAGCAGGAGGTGGTAATTACTTTGACGAGCTACTTGCAAGAATCCGCGACATTCGCTCCAGTGAAAAGGTATTTTATCGTAAGGTATTGGAGATTTACGCCCTAAGTATCGACTATGACCCACGAGTGGAAATGACACAAAAGTTCTTCAAGACAGTACAGAATAAGATGCACTATTCTGTTCACGGTCATACGGCGGCGGAAATAATATACGAGAGAGCCGATGCTGAGAAAGACTTTATGGGACTTACAACGTGGTCAGGAGCTATGCCGTCAAAACCAGAAGCGGAAATAGCCAAGAACTACCTCACCCATGAAGAGATAAAATCACTGAACCGCATCGTGAGTCTGTATCTTGACTTCGCCGAAATGCAAGCTGAGGAACATCGCCCTATGTATATGAAGGACTGGATAAACATCCTTGATGACTTCCTCCGTATCTCACGAAAAGACATCCTCACCCATGCAGGCAAAATCTCCGCCAAACTTGCCAAAGAGAAAGCCGACCAGGAATACGACAAATTCAAGGAGCGTACCAAGAACAACCTCTCGCCTGTAGAGATTCACTTCTTGGAGAACTTTGAGCGTGAACAGAAAAGGTTGATGGGAGGAGACAAGAAAGAGGGCAAGCTCCTACCCTAAATATGAGCCCCTTTCAGGTAGGGTGTTCAAAATCGAAATATTAAAGATTAGCGGTAGCGCCCTCGCAGCGGGGATTTGCGCTGGCCCGCACAATCGTCTGTTGCGGCGCCAGCATTGTAGCTCACTTTGCTCGCAAAGTGAGGGCCACGAACACATAGCGAACATGGCCAGCGCTCTGGGGCATGACTTTGTTGGATTTTCAGCCCGTGCTTGGCCGCCACAATATTCGACCCCCTCACTTTGCGAGCAAAGTGAGCTACAGTGCTTCGCCTCAGACCTCCGCCAAATGTCCGCGCGGTGCCCCTTGCTGCGATGCCACATTCGCTATGCTATTCGCCTCAAAATCTGCGCAAAGATTTTTCTGGATTCTAACCACCTTCTTATCTGAACAAGATAACCGAGTCGCGCTTGGCGGCACGCTTGGCCCAGTCTTCTGGAATGAATTTCCACTGATTGAGCGCACGTGGACGGATGGTGCCTTGCTGTCGGATTTCCTGGATGAGATAATAGCGGAGATCCTTGTCGGTGGCCCACACGATACGTTTGGCGAGGTCGGCTTTGGCGATGCCGGCCCCTTTCGTTAAGAGGTCGCCGCCGCCTCCGCCGCGATACGAGTTGACGGCGACGCGGTAAGTGCGTTTCATGTCGAAGGGCGTGCCATCGGCCATACTCTTGATGGAGATCTTCTCTCCCGTGGGCTTCGTGACGTCAACGGTGTAGATGATGCCAGCGGCGGAGTCGAAGTTATAGCTCGGACGGAAGAGGCGTTGCCAGGCATCGGGGAGTTTTTCAGCATCCTTGCGAAAGCGTAGGAGATGGTCGTCGGGCGATGTCATTTGCACGGTCCATCCCCCGTAGCTGTATTCCAGATAATTCTTAATCTCCTCCCCAGTCAACTGCATGACGTAGAGCTGGTTTTCATATTTGTAGAGGTTGAACATATCGCTCACGTGGATTTCGCCCTTCGGAATCTTGACATCAAAAGCCAGCGGAGCGCAGAAAGAGATGTCGGCCTTGCCGATGCGCATTTGCAGTTCGTGGATGAAATCGGTGAAAGGCGTGCTGCCGAAGTAGGCCCCTCGCGTGGAGAACTCCGTTTCGTTTTTCCCCACCTTCTCCCCGACGAAAGCCTCAACGGCCTTGGCTTGTGGCGCGAAAGTGTTGATGAAATCGCTGTCGGGCTGGAGGTCCGCCACGTTCACCAGGCGTCCGTTCACGCGTTTGCCAACGATGGCCTTCCTCTTTAGCGTCAGGTGGATGTCGGCTTGCGCCACACTCATGCCGTTGGCCGCGGGATTGAGCACGAGCACACTGTCGCCGCGTACGTTGGCGATGCGGAGGTCGGCCTCGCGGTGGTCGTGTCCGCAAAAGATGATGTCGAAGCCCGGCACCATTCGTGCCACTTGCAGTGCGGCGTTTTCAAACATCCGTCCGCGGGCGTTCTGATTTCCTATGCCGCTGTGGAAGAGCCCGACGATGATGTCGGCGTGTTCCTTGTAGCGCATTTCCGGTAGCCAGCGGCGGGCCGTTTCAACGAGGTCATCGAAGCGCAGCCCCGACCATAAGTTGTTGGGCAGCCATTTGGGAATGCTGGGAGTGATCATGCCGAGCACCCCGATGCGTATGCCGTTGCGTTCAATGATGGTGTACGGTTTCCAGTACGGCCGTCCCGTCGAAGTGCTCACCACGTTGGCTCCGAGCATGGGAAAATTGCATTCGCCCACCCATCGGTCGTAAACGGCATGTCCCGTCTCGATGTCGTGGTTGCCGATGGTGGCCGCGTCATATCCTATGTAGTTGAGGGCCTGCGCACAGAAATGCGTGGAAGTCGTGTCGATGAAGTTATAATAGTAAGCCGTTGGCTGTCCTTGCAGGATGTCGCCGTTGTCGAGCACCACCACCTGTTCTCTCCCGAGCTCTTTGCGCTGGGTTCTCACGTAGGTCTCAACGCGGCTCAGGCCGCCTCTTCCCGGCTGCCGACTGATATAGTCGAAAGGCAGATAGTTGCCGTGGATATCGCTGGTGGCGATGAGGCGCAGATGCACTTCGCGGTTGCGGGCCTGCATACACAGGGCCGCCAGCATGAAAAAGAAAAGTAATGTTTTTTTCATAGGCTATTTCCGATGTCGATTTCTTGTTTGCCCTGCAAAGATACGCGAAAAGAAAAAAAACAGCCATGCCAGTAAGGTTAATGCTTGTTTAAGGAAGGTGATGAGGTGGGGGATTGGGGGAGGAACGCGAATATACCGATTGCGAAGTTGAGGCTGATTGCTATGCGAAGCCGTCCACGGGTATGCTTCCCAATTCCCCTTCCGTAGTTCTTAAACTCAGGATGTGTGTGGGCAAAGTTATGCGAAGAATGAAGCTATAATATAAGGTGATAGCAACGTAATCCACCACCTTGTAGATGTGTGCATATTTGAAATAAATGGGATGGAGGTGTTTATGTGAAATATTATATTTACATTTGCAGAAAATAAAAACCAATCGACTATGAAGAGATTACTTTCCGCTTTATTCTGTATGCTGCTTGTTGCTGCTGCATTTGCGCAAAATGCTAATGAACACTTGAAATATATGGGTATACCTATTACAGGGACAATTTCGCAGTTTCAATCCAAACTGGCTGCAAAGGGTGTAAGGTATGACCAGAAATCAAGTAGCATGATTAGCGATGGTGTACGTGTATTTAAAGGTACATTCGCTGGTAATAAAGCAACCATTTTTGTATATTACGATGCCAAAACAAAGATTGTTTATAGGGTGAAATCTGTATTTGATAATTTGGATGAAAATATTGCAGATACCAAGTATCGTAGTATGCGCCAATTGTTTATGCAAAAGTATGATGACATATCTTATGGCGAACAGGCTGACAAGGAAACTCTAATCATAAACACCGATAATGGTTCTATTGCTATGTACATCGTGAAGAACTCGCTTCTTTTTCCATTTGAGTATAGTGTGCATATAGACTATGAAGATGGCAATAATGCAGGGAGACATGATGATGAATTGTTAGATGAAATATAGGTCTGTCGAAAAGTGTAAAGAATTTTTTTGTTGGTGATAAGGTATTTCCTTGTAATATAAAGCACACAACCAAACCTACGAAATCAACCTACGTATGAACAAATGGATATACACCTGCATGGCAGGCTTCATCGCGGCCTCGATGCAGGCACAAACGCCGGCGCAAATTAATGCCGACTTTGAAGCACGCCGTGCCGACCTCAGTGCTGCGGGCATCGCGCAGAAGGCTTTTAAAAAACAGTTGGCGGGCGAAGCGGTGGAACCCATGCGCTTCCTTTATGCTTATATGGCATGGCCCGACATGGCCGACTATAGTTTTGAATACTACCGCGACTGCGTCAATGCCGCTCTGCGGGCGAAACGCGAAATGCCGTGGGGCGCAAAAGTGCCGCGGCGCGAATGGCTCCACTTTGTTGTGCCGCCGCGCATCAACAATGAGAACCTCGACACGTTCCGCACCGCCAAATATGAAGAACTCAAACAAAGGGTGCAGCACCTCACGATGCGTGAGGCTGTGCTGGAAGTCAACCACTGGTGTCATGAGTATGTCACCTATCGTCCTTCCGATGCCCGCACCTCCTCGCCGCTGGCCTCTATGCGCACAGCCACGGGGCGTTGCGGCGAAGAAAGCACCTTCACGGTGGCCGCGTTGAGGGCCGTCGGCATTCCCGCGCGACAGGTCTACACGCCGCGTTGGGCGCACACCGACGACAACCACGCCTGGGTGGAAGCCTGGGTCGACGGCAAATGGATGTTTCTCGGCGCCTGCGAGCCCGAACCTGTGCTCAACCTCGGATGGTTTAACGCCCCGGCATCGCGCGGAATGCTGATGCACACGAAGGTGTTTGGACGCTATGACGGACCAGAGGACGTGATGAGCCGCACGCCCTGCTATACGGAAATCAACGTGACGGCCAACTATGCCCCCGTGGCGAAAGGCCGCGTGCGTGTGGTGGACGAAAAAGGAAAGGCGGTGAGCGGCGCTTCCGTCGATTTCAAACTCTATAATTATGCCGACTTCTTCACCATGATGCACACGCGCAGCGATGCCAACGGCGAAGCCAGCATTACGGCGGGCCTTGGCGACCTCGTGGCCTGGGCCGCCAAAGATGGCCGCTACGGCTTTGCTCCCTTGCATGTTGGGCGCGACTCGGTGGTGACCGTGGAACTCAGCCATAAAGACGGTGACACATTTTCTGTTGATCTCAACCTGACGCCCCCTGTGGAGCACAACAATCTTCCGGAGGTGAGCGACGAGGCGGCCCGCAGCAACAATGTGCGGAAGGCTTATGAAGACAGCATCCGCGCCGCCTATGTGGCCACCTTCCCCGACTCCGCCGCCACGGCCCGTTTCTGCAAGGAACGCCATCTCGACTTCGCCGCCGCGCGTCCCTACATCGAGATGAGCCGCGGCAACTACGCCGCCATGCAACGTTTCCTCACGCGGGAGACGGAGGCCGAACGCCAGTTGGCTTTCAGTCTGCTCCGCACGATGAGCGAAAAAGACTTGCGGGATTTCAACTACGACGTTGTTGACGACCATTTCCGCACCTGCCTCTTGCAGGGCGTCAATCCCGCCGACGACCTCGGGGTGCGCATTGCCAACGAAGGTCTGACGCCCTGGCGCAGCTTCTTCGCCAAGGCTTTTTCCAAGCAGCAGCGCATTTTCAGGGCCGACCCCGAAAAACTGGCGCAGTGGATTCGCGACAACATCAGCGTCAACAACGCCTGGAACCCCCAGGGCTATTGTCTCTCGCCCGAAAAAGCCTACACCACACGCAAGGCCGACACCCGCTCCTGCGGACTTCTCTTCGTGGCCGCTGCCCGTGCCTTGGGCATCCCTTCGCGCATCGACCCCGTCACGGCGAAGGTGCAATATCGCCTCGCGCCCGCCGATGGTCTTGCTAAAGACGGCCCTTGGACCGATGTCTCGTTTGAAAAAGCCGCACAGAAACAGGGCGGCGGAACAGGTCGCTTGAAATTGACCTACGAGCCGCGCCCGCGCCTTGAAAATCCGGCCTACTACCGCCATTTCACGCTCTCGCGCCTGACCGACGGTCGCCCAGCGCTTCAGGAATATGGCGAGGAAGACACGTGGAAGCGGAATTTCTCCAACAGCATTGCCACCGACGCTGGCACCTACCTCCTCACCTCTGGCACGCGCCTGGCCTCAGGCAGTGTGCTGGCCCATCTGGCCACCATCAGTGTGAAGGCCGAAGAGACCGCCACTGCGCCCATCGTCATGCGCGAAGACACCACGCTCCTGCAAGTCATCGGTTCGTTCAACGCCGAAAACCTCTACACCGACGCCGCCACTGGCCGCGAGCAGTCGCTTTTGGCGCACACGGGCCGCGGCTATTATGTCGCCGTGCTCCTCCGTGCTAACCACGAACCGAGCACCCACGTGCTCCATGACCTCGAAGCCCTCAAAGAAGATCTCGAAGCGTGGGGACGCCCCATCATGCTCATCTTCGCTTCGCAGGCCGACTACGACGGTTTCTTGGCACGCCGCTCCGAGTTTCCCAACCTGCCGAAGACGGCCGCCTTTGGCATCGACTCAAAAGGACAGGTGCAGGCCGACTTCTTCTCTGGTACGCTGACCAAGAGCCGCGAACTGCCCGTTGTGGCGCTCACCGACACCTTCAACCGCGTTGTCTTCATGACGCAGGGCTACACCATCGGCATCGGCGAGCAGATAAAAGCCGCATTGAAGAAACTTTGAAAATCTAAGTAGGTACTAACTAAGTAGGACGACCTACTTAACAAAACAAGTAACATGATACTTTCAGATCTCAACCACACCGAGCGTCTCGAAAAAGAACACCCGCTCTTCAAACAACTTTTTGACTACATCCGCGCCAACGATCTGCTCAATGCTCCGCTTGGCCGCATTGAACTCGACGGCGACCGCCTCTTCATCAACAACTGCGAGACGCAGGGCAACCCTGCGGAGAAGCAGCGCCTGGAGGCCCACCGCGTCTATGCCGACGTACACGTGCTCCTGGAAGGTGAGGAAACCCTTGGCTGGAGCAACACCGACGATTTGCGCGAGGAAGATGCGCCATACAATGCTGAAGACGACATCGTCTTTTTCAGAGAGCGTCCGCAAACATTCGTCACCATGCGTCCGGGCCAGTGCCTCGTGGTCTATCCTGAAGACGCTCACGCCCCGCTCATCGGCAACGGGCGCATTCGCAAACTCGTGGCAAAGGTCAGACTGGGATAAGCCCGCTGCGTTTTTCTGATTACAACCTCTCAACCGGGACGGCGTTTCAACTTGCTTCCAGCGCGGAAGACAGTGGAACAGCCGCCCCGGTTGATTGTTTGCAAACGGCAAACTCATGGGACGTTCTGCTGGTTTCGGCGTGATGCAGACACCTCTTGTATCAGACTGACGGACTGCCTTCATAGCGATTGCGGCATAGCAACAAGAGGCGCTGCGCGAACATTCAGCGAAGGTCTGAGGCGAAGCACTGTAGCTCACTTTGCTCGCAAAGTGAGGGGGACGAATATTCTGGCGGCCAAACACGTAGGGTGTTCAAAATTCAGAAAATCAAGGTTGACAAAGAGGCGCCAGCGCCCCTGAAAGGTAGGGTGTTCAAAATCAAGAAAAATCTCTGTGCGGGTTTGAGCCAAATAACATGGCAGTTGCGCCGCTGCCCCTGAAAGGGGCTCATATTCCAGGATAGGGGCTTGCCCCTAT
>UQCW01000001.1 GCA_900539625.1 uncultured Prevotella sp. | reverse complement strand
CACCATGAAGTTACTAATAATCAATGTATTAGCAAAGGGTAAAACGAACTATTTTAGCTCGTTTTACCCTATTTTTTTACGCAATCCTTATCCCGAACTCGCGTAGGTAGCCTCCCCGCGGGCCAATGCTGGTTACCTGTGGAGAGAGAACAGAAATTCAAGTCCGCCGCCTTTTCTGTTTCTGACGGAGATGTTTCCGGAATGAAACAAAACGGCATTGCGAACGATGGAGAGGCCGAGCCCCGTTCCACCACAATCACGCGTCCGCCCTTCCGTCACACGGTAAAAGCGTTCAAAAAGACGCGACAGATGTTCATCGGGCACTCCCACACCGGTGTCATAAAAACGGAAATAATAATACTCCTTGTCTTCGTTATAGCGTTCGATCCCGATTTCCGTGCCTTCGCCGGAATAGCGGATACTGTTTTCCATCAGGTTTCTGAAGATGGAATAAACCAAGGCGTAATTTCCGTTGATGGACGTATGCGGTGGGATTTCATCCGTCACCTTCATCTTCGATTCAGAGAACTGCCCCCGCAGTTCCTCCACGATATCGGCAACCACGCTGTTGATGTCTATTTCTTCTCTCGGCATGGTTTCCGGAGCTTCTTCGGTTTTCGAAATCAAAGCAACGTCACGAATCAGATCCGTCAGACGGACCACCTGCGCGTGGGCACGCTCCAAAAAATAATGCTGTTTCTCGGGCGAGAGCGACCGACAGGAGAGAATCGTCTCAATGTATCCGCGTATGCTGCTAACGGGGGTGCGAAGTTCGTGCGTGATGTTATTGCTCATCTGCTGCTTGAGAAGTTTATTTTTCTCGCTTCGCGTCACGTCTGTCAACGTCATCTCAAAGCTCCCATCGTTGTAGACCAGCAACTGGACCATGAAGTAATTTCCGCCGGCAGTAATTGTGAAACGAAAAACGGGGGCCTCTTCCATTGCGGCACGCTTGCCGCCGGAAATATCAAGAAACTCGACAGCGGGGGCAAAGGAACGCTCATTCCATAGGACATTCACATCGGGCGTCGGACGCTCGAGGATGGTGTTGACAAACTGCATGAAGCGCGGATTGGCATAAACCTTTTTCCGTTCTGGGGAGAAGATGGCGATGCCTCCCTCAAAATAGTGGAAATGACGCATGAGGCGTTCACGCTCGGCAGCAATCTGCCGGCCGGTGGCTTCCAGCTGTTTATATTTCAACATAATGGAACGGCCAATATCGCCAAGTTCCGTATGGGGAAATTCAATGTGTGCATAGTCGATCAGACCGCGGTCGGCCGACTGGATGAAATGGCGCAAACTGACCAGGGCACGCCCGAAATGGTCTGAAACACGGATGAGCACCAACATCATCAGCGCGAAGACGAGCAGGGCAAACCAAAGGTAGACATTGTCGGCCTTCATGAAATTCTGAACGGTCTCGGTATAGGGCAACGCCACGCGCACCACAAAACCGCCATAGCTCTTGGCATAATAGAAATAGGTGACGCCCGTTGAGTGTGACAAACGGACATCACAGCCCTCAGCATGGGTCATGGCCTGATGGACTTCCGGCCGGTTGGAATGGTCGTCAAGCTTTTCGCCAAGGCCGGCACTCGAATCATATTTCACTTTTCCCTGGCGCGAAACGACCGTCAAACGGAGTTCGGCAGGCATCATGCGCATAATGGCAGCCAACTGAACGCTGTCGTTGTCCACGCCTCTACTCTCCAAACTGTTTGCCACAAGATCGGAATAGCTGCGCAACCTTGTTTCGAGAAGTTCCCACCGATAGAGCTTCTCCCGATGATATTGAAAACAAACCAATAAAATGGCAAAAACTATGAACAACGCTGCAAAATTCAGCAGCAATTTACTCCTGTAAGACAGTTTTTTAATCAATCCTCTCATATCGTATTTCCTCTATTTTTGCAGTGGCACTTACGTGCGTCAAGGAACAAGGCAGTAACCATATCCCTGACGGTTTGTCAGGCAGGAAGCTTCGTCACCCAGTTTCCGACGGATTCGCGCCACATGAACATCAACGGTGCGATCCAGAACATAACTTTCGCCATGCCACACTTCAGAAAGTATCTCTTCACGCGTAAACACACGCTTGGGATTCTTTGCCAGCAAACTGAAAATGCCAAATTCCTTGGGCGAAAGGTGTATGTCTTCACCGCGCACCGTCACCATCTTTCTCTCGAAATCAATTTCAATTGCTCCGATTTCAATCTTTGCCTTGGCCTTCGGCGTTGACGTGCGACGCAAAATGGCCTTGATGCGGACCAGCACTTCCTGAAGCGAAAACGGCTTGGAGATGTAGTCATCACCACCAGAAGAGAAACCGGTGAGCATGTCGTTTTCCGTGTCGCGGGCCGTCAGGAAAATGATGGGCACGTTGTTTTTCAAGTCCTTCCGGAGTTTTTCGGCCAGTTTGAAACCCGACATGCCGCCCAACATGACGTCAAGCAAAATGAGCGAACAATCGGGAGTGAGTTTCTGCAAGGCCTCTTCGGCCGACTCTGCCGTTTCTACCTGATATCCTGCATTTTCAATATTACACTGCAATATTTCGCGCAAGTCGCTTTCGTCGTCAACAACCAATATCTTATATTCCATTTTTCTCCATTTTATTTTATACCTCTTTCTGACGCCACACAAACAATGGGGCGCTCTCAAGAAAAAGTCACTCTTTTTCTGACTGCAATATTACGCATTTCCCCGTAAAGACCATGCACTTGAAGGTGTTAAGTTTTTGTGAAGATTAAAGAGAGAGGCTGAAATGTGGAATTTCTGAAGGATACTGATTGTCATGCCGAAACCACCTGAGCGCTCCTTAACCGATTCTTAACAACACTGTCACATCTGCCACACATCACATTCCTAATTTTGCACTCGAAAAAGCAACCCGCAATGGGATTGCTAAGGAAGGAGGCTGAAGTGTCTGAAATGGCCATAATCGGCTTTACGACCATCCAAAAAAACGAGAGCAACAAATTATTAATTCACAAATCTATATTTTATGGAATGGATGTTTATTGGAATCGTGGTATTCCTTTTTCTGCTGGCTGCATTCGACCTCTATGTCGGCGTCAGCAACGACGCCGTCAATTTTCTAAACTCGGCCATCGGTTCAAAAGCGGCACGATTCAGCCGTCTGGTTGTCATCGCCTCTGTCGGTGTGCTAATCGGATGTATCTTGAGCAACGGAATGATGGACATTGCACGGCACGGCATCTTCTCGCCTCAGTATTTCAGTTTCCACGACGTGATGTATATTTATCTGGCCGTGATGGTGACAGACATTGTGTTGCTTGACATTTTCAATACGTTCGGCATGCCAACCTCAACCACCGTCTCTATGGTGTTTGAACTCCTCGGAGCCTCGTTTGCCTTCGTTATTATCAAAATGACTGGCGATGCCACCGCATTGGGCATGGCCGACTATCTGAACACGTCGAAAGCGCTGGAAGTCATCATGGGTATTTTCCTGTCTGTGCCCATCGCATTCGTGTTCGGCGCACTGGTTCAATGGATCACCCGTATTATCTTCTCCTTCAACATCAAGACTAAAATCCGCTGGAAAATAGGTATTTACGGAGGAATTGCTCTGACAGCCATCGTTTATTTCATGCTGTTTAAAGGACTCAAAGACCTTTCGTTCATGAATGCAGACGTCAAGGCATTCCTCAACGAGCACATTCTGACAGTGCTCTGCGCTTGCTTCGTTGTGTTCACCATTCTGATGCAAACACTTCATTTCATGAAAGTCAACGTCCTGCGCGTCATCGTTCTGGTGGGAACTTTCGCACTCTCAACGGCTTTTGCAGGGAACGACCTCGTGAACTTCATCGGTGTGCCCTTGGCAGGGTTCTCCGCTTTCCTTGACTATTCAAGCAACGGAGCCGGCGTTTCGGCCGACAACTTCATGATGTCTTCTCTCGAAGGCTCAGCCTCAACTCCAATCTACTTCCTGATTGCCGCAGGCGCCATCATGGTGTTTGCACTTGCAACATCGAAAAAAGCTCGCCACGTGACGGAAACAGAAGTGGGGCTTTCGAAAAAGGACGAAGGCGACGAAATGTTCGGTTCTTCACGCGCCGCAAGAAGTTTGGTGCGATGGGGCAACTCTGTCGGACATTTCCTGACCAATTATACCCCTGCCCCTATTCGCACATTCATTGACAACCGATTCAGAATGCCACAAGAAGCCAAAGAAAGCGATGCTGCCTACGACCTCTTGCGTGCATCTGTCAACCTCGTGATGGCATCACTGCTCATCGCACTCGGAACTTCACTGAAATTGCCGCTCTCAACAACGTTCGTCACATTCATGGTGGCCATGGGTTCAAGTTTGGCTGATAGGGCCTGGAGCCGAGAGAGTGCTGTGTTCCGCATCACTGGCGTACTCACCGTCATCGGCGGATGGTTCCTGACCGCCGGTGTCGCATTCTCTGCCTGTTTCTTCGTGGCGCTGCTGATGAACTATGGCGGTGTGCCAGCCGCAGCCATCATCGTGTGTCTTGGATTGTACTCCATCATCCACAGCCAGCGCAAATATAGCAAGAAGAAAAAGGAAGAGGAAAAAAACGGCGACGTCCTGTTCAACGAAATCATCACCTGCGCCAAACCACAGGATGTTCCGATGATGCTCAACAAACATCTGGACGTGAGCACTGGAGAAATGCTCTCTCTCTTTGCCAATGCGTTTAAGGAAACAACGGAAGGACTGTTTGTTGAAAACCTCCGGGCGCTGAAACACGCCAGCAAAAATCTGAGCACGAACAAACGCACCCTGAAAAACCTGCGCAGGCGTGAAACCATCTGCCTGAGACACGCTGACCCGCCAACGGCCATCAAGCTGAGCACGACATTCCATTTGGCACACAATTCGATGCGACAGATTCTCTACGGACTGATACGTATCAACGAACCTGCAAAAGAACACGTTGACAATCATTTCACACCGATTGACAGACTGGAAACTGAGCAGTTCTCAAAAATCAGCAAACAGCTGACGAACATCATCATGCAGGCCGCAGAAAACCTCCGCGAACAGCGCATTGAGGACAACGAAACTTTGCGCGAAGAATGCGAAATGATTAGAGGCAAGTTCAACAAACTCCGCGACATTGTTTTGGTGAAAATACAAAGACCTGACATCAATATCACGTCGGAAACGCTGCTCCTGCACATCATCCAAGAATCTGAACAACTGTGCATTGAAATTCGCCAACTGCTGAAACTGACAAAACGCTTCAAAGACTCGCTATAATGGCTTCAAACAAAAAGGCTACACCATGAAACTGAAATTTTTTCTTGCATCATCTGCATGCCTGGCGCTGAGCCTGCAAGCACAAAACACGACAGACTCCACTTCTGTCAAGCCAAATGAAGTGCAAAAAACCGTCACACTGACCATCCCCTCGTGGGCACCACACATCAGCGGCACCATACGCGCCAAAGGAGAATATCAAACTGAAGAAAAGGAGGGGCGATTTGAAGTGCGCAACGCACGCGTCGCCTTCGACGGAAACGTACTGCCCAACGTCATCTATAAAGCGGAAATCGATTTTTCTGACGAAGGGCAAATCAAAATGCTTGATGCCTATGCAGGTATAAAGCCGCTTAAAGCTTTTTCGCTGCGACTGGGCCAGATGCGTGTGCCGTTCAGCATTGATGCCCACCGTTCGCCCCATCAGCAATATTTTGCCAATCGCTCTTTCATTGCCAAACAGGTCGGGAACGTGCGCGATGTCGGACTGACTTTTGGCTACACGTTTGACAAGATTCCTCTCACATTGGAGGCGGGAACTTTCAATGGTTCCGGACTGACCAATCAGAAAGACTATTGGACAAAGACGCTCAACTTTTCAGCAAAGGCACAATATGTCCTGCCTTTCGGCCTGACGTTACAAGGCTCTGTCCAGAAGATTTCGCCAAACGGCGGCGCGGTCTATCTGTATGACGGCGGTGCCACACTGCATTGCGGCAATTGGACGATTGAAGGAGAATACCTGCGTAAACACTACACCAACAACACGTTCTCAGACGTCAACGCTATAGACGCTTTTGTTTGCTATCTTCTCCCGCTTCAACGCGTTTTCGATCACGTTAGTTTTCTGGCACGCTATGACCAGATGGGCAACCACAGCAACGGACAATTGAACGCCGACGGCGTATTGCAAATTGACGATGCTGCGCGAAAAAGAGTCACCAGCGGTGTCACCTTCAGCTTCTCAAAAAAAATCAATGCTGACATACGCTTGAATTACGAAAAATATTTCTACGACAACAAAGCGCTGGCAAAACCCTCTGAGCGCGACAAAGCCGTTATCGAACTGATGGTTCACTTCTAAGCAACCTGTCTTTTCGTAGCACGAACCACAGAAAAGGGGAATGATATGCGTTGGATGCCTCACATGTCATTCCCCTTGCTGTTGCACATAGTGTTTAAGTAGGTGGTCAGCTTTTGTGAAATAATTTTCACCACCCATTTTTTAAAAGCCGACATTAATATCTGTCGCTGCCCATTACATATCTGATGAGTTCGCAAAAATTCTCCTAAGCACATCTTGGCTCGTTACAAGCATGTCATGGCTTAATCCACGCAGAGCCTGCTTCATCGTTCTGTCGGCAACGCGCTGGGCCCTTTGCTTCATGAGCTTTCCTTTCATCGTGAGATGCACCTCATGGCAACGTCGGTTGCCTACTCTCTCATTTCTCTGAATATAGCCATTCCGCTCCATGCTTTTGAGCAACCTCGTCATGGCAGGTTTGTCTTTGCAGGTTGCTTCACAAAGCTGCTGCTGCGAAACACCATCTTGCTCCGTCAAATAAAGCAAAACGGTCCATTGAGACGGGGTCAAATCAATGCCCGACTCCATAAAATTTTTCTGCAATTTCTTGCTAATGGCTTCCGATACCTTGCCATTCAAAATGGCAAATATCAACCTTAAATCTATATCCAATTCCATATAAAAACTCCAACATATTTTTAGCATTCCATTTTCCGCTGCTCACTTTCCTTGCAGCGGAATCCTTTATATATGACTCAGCTAAAAGTCGCTCCGCTGGTTTTTCTTGCCTATAAGCACTGGAAAAAATAGATTCATAATAGCCACAAACTTACGAAATATTTTCAATTTCAATGACTTTAAATCCGTGGTAACCCGAATTATTTTAATTCTAAATGCTAATTTTGCAACAAATATAGAATGCAACATGATTTATCCAGATAATTTTGAGAAAAAAATTGGCTTTGACGAAATAAGGACGCTTCTCAAAGGTCGGTGTATATCGACCTTGGGAACTGAATGGGTTGACAATAAACTCACATTCATGAAGGACTTCGACCTCATCAAGACTAATTTGATGGAGGCTAAAGAGATGGACCGCTTTCTGACGGAGGAAGACGACTGCGACATTGAGCTGAATTTCTTCGACATACGCCAGGCTCTGATGCGCATTAAGCCTGAACGCACCCACATGGAAGAACTGGAATTGTTTGACCTGAAACGCACCCTTAAAACCATCGTCGATTTCACGGACGTGCTCGATAAAGGCTCAGACGAAGACGAGGAAGAGGAAGAAGGTGATAATGATGATGCCAGCAAGGAGACCTCGACACGCTATCCTGCCCTGAAAGCCATGATGAGCGATGTCAAAACTTTTCCGCTACTCATCAAGCGCATTGAAAGCGTCCTTAACAAATACGGAAAGGTCAAAGACACTGCATCCAACGAACTTTTGACGATCAGACACTCTCTGGAACAAACAGTCAGAGGAATCTCTCATTCCTTGAGGTCTATCATTTCCGAAGCACAAAACGAAGGATACATAGAACGAGACGTGAGCCCCACATTGCGCGACGGGCGACTGGTCATTCCTGTTGCTCCTGCACTAAAACGCAAAATCAAAGGCATCATACACGATGAATCGGCCACGGGAAAGACCGTGTTTATAGAACCAACGGCCGTCGTTGAGGCAAACAACCGAATCCGCGAACTTAAAGCTGCTGAACGACGGGAAATCATACGGATTCTGCAAGAGCTGACAACAGAAGTGCGGCCGCACATTCAAGATATCATGTTCTCACAGCTTGTTTTGGGACACATTGATTATCTCAGAGCTCTGTCGGCTTTTTCAAACACCTTCAAAGCGATATTCCCTACGTTGGTACCCCACCCCATGCTTTCTCTTTCACAAGCATACCACCCTTTACTGCAACAATCACTGGAGAAACACGGAAAGAAAATGGTTCCGCTTGACGTCACGCTACCAAAGAACAAAAAAATATTGCTGATTTCAGGTCCAAACGCTGGCGGAAAATCTGTCTGCCTAAAGACTGTCGGTCTTTTGCAATACATGATACAGTGTGGCATGCCCATCCCTGTAAAAGAGAACTCCGTTGTCGGAATCTTCGACGACATATTCATTGACATCGGCGATGAACAGAGCATTGAAAACGACTTGAGCACCTACTCCAGCCATCTTATTAACATGAAGCAAATGATGCGCTGTTGCGGGCAGAAAAGCCTGTTGCTCATTGATGAATTCGGCGGTGGAACTGAGCCGCAAATCGGAGGGGCTATGGCTGAAGCCATCCTACGAAAATTCGTAGACAGCGGCACATACGGCATCATCACAACACACTACCAGAATCTTAAGCATTTTGCACAGGACTCTTCTTCCGTCGTTAACGGGGCCATGCTTTACGACAGAGCGCAGATGCAGCCTCTCTTCATGTTGCAAGTGGGAAACCCGGGAAGTTCTTTCGCGATTGAAATTGCGAGAAAAATCGGACTTCCAGAAGATGTTATCAGCTATGCCGCCGAACTTGTCGGAAATGATTATGTCATGTCTGACAAATATCTGCTTGACATCGTTCGAGACAAAACCTACTGGGAAAACAAACGAAAGAATATCCATAAGCGGGAGAAGCAACTGGAAGAAACCATTTCCAAATATGAAAAAGAAATGGAGCAATTCCAGACAGAGCGCAAAACCGTTATCAGGCAGGCTAAAGAGGAAGCGGAACAATTATTGCAATCGGCCAATGCTAAAATCGAGAACACTATTCGAGCCATCAAAGAAGCACAAGCCGAAAAGCAGCGCACCCTTGCTGCCCGCCAGGAATTAAATGCTTTCAAGGACGAAATCTCCACTGACGAGGACAAGGAAGACAAGATTGCACGAAAAATCGCTCAAATCAAACGCAGACAGGAACGTAAAAAAGACGGAAAGAAAACAGGAAACACTTTCAGTAACACGCTCAGTTTGACGTCTGTAAGCACAAAGCCAAATGCCGTTGCCGCAGATTCTCAAAATCAAACGCTACACGAAGGAACCTGGGTGCGCCTAAAAGGACAAAACAGTGTCGGACGCATTGACAGCATCAACGGCAAACTGGCAAAAGTTTTGTTTGGCTCAATTTTCACTTTGGTCAAACTCGATAAACTGATAGCTGCAGAAGCACCACATGAAGACAAAACCATCAAAGTCTCCACCTTCGTAACCAAAGAGACGAGAGACGCGATGTATGAAAAGAAACTCCATTTCAAGCCAGAAATAGATCTGAGGGGCATGCGCGGTGATGAAGCGCTTAAGATGGTCTCATACTTCATTGACGACGCTATCCTGCTCGAACAAAACCAAGTCAGAATCCTTCATGGCACTGGCACGGGAGCCCTACGTGAACTTGTGCGACAATACCTGGCAACTGTTCCAAATGTCAAAAGATTCCATGACGAACATGTGCAATTTGGCGGAGCTGGCATCACGGTCGTTGAGTTCTCATAATCCCAAACGGTACATTTGGCTGACACTCTCTCAAATATCAGGAGCCAAACCTATATTCCATCATAAAGTCATCACAACAACACCCACCAGTCATACACTATATGCTCATGAAAACAAAATCATTTTTCATTTACTGTCTATGCAGCCTCCTTTTCTGCATAACCTCAACAGCAGAAATCAAACCCGTCATTCGAAAAATGACATTCAAGCAGGCTGATGAGACACTTTTACACGTCAACCATGTTGCCAATTCACAATATAGTTTTTACACAACAACTGACGGGAGGGTTCTCTTGCGCGATTCCGTCGGCAATTTGTGTTACGCAAAACAAATTGGCAACCAACTGATTAACACTGGAATTGCAGCACACGAAGAGGGCTGGCAAAGCGAAAATGAACGTTCTGTGAAACGCACAGCCGCAAAACTCTCCAACGTACTAAACTCACTTCAGACAAAACGACTGCAAGCCCTGCAAAGGGATTCTTCTCTCAAAAACGCCACAAAATCAGCAGACGGACTTGGACGTTACGGAGAGAGCTTTGGAGGAGCTATCCCAAGCGTCGGTGGCTCAACCATTCCTTTTGTCTTGGTTGAATTTGCAGACATCACACTGCAAGACTACTCAACTATAGACAAATACGAAAGCTATTTCAACGATGCTGTTTACAAAAACGACGAAGGAAACATCGGTAGTGTCAGCAGCTACTTCAATATGCAAAGCAGAGGTCTGCTCAACTTGACCTTCAAATGCGTAGGAAAGATCCGTTTATCCAAGAACCGTGCTTTCTACGGAAAAAACAGCGCACAGGGAAAAACGGACGAAAACCGCTACGTTTTTGTACAAGAGGTTTTAGACAGCATCACAGCAAGCGACGTTGATTTGGAAGACTTCAATGTCAATGGGGCTATTCCCAATATCTGTATCATCTTTGCCGGTCCTGGTGAGCAATCTTCATACGACGTTGGGGCTGAGGACTACTTGTGGGCACACTTCAGCTCTAAAAGTTTTAAATCTGGGAACTGCACTGTAAATTCCTATTTCGTTGGAAATGAATTATATGAGGATTACTTCAAAGAAGACGGAAGCGTTGAATATGCAGATCCTCCAACCAACAACTATTTAGTTCCGCAAAGCGTAAAAACCGTGGGCATCGGAGTTATCTGCCACGAACTGAGCCACGCTCTCGGATTGCCAGATTTTTACTACACAGGAAACGACCCCAAAACATATAATGCTTGCGAAACCATGAAATACTGGTCTCCGCTTGATTATGGCTATTTCTTTAAAGACGGATATGCCCCCGTTGGGTTTACGGCATACGAGCGCAACATGTTAGGCTGGTTAAAAATCAAGGAACTAAATGAGGCTCAAAGTGCCACTCTTCACTCCTTCTGTACAGACGAAGAAAACACTGGCGAGACGGAGGCCTATCTCATAAGAAACCCGATGAACGATAAAGAATACTACATTCTCGAAAATCGGCAAACAGCAACATGGTACCCCAAAGCTATGGGACATGGTCTGCTCATCACGCATATTGACTATGATGCCAATGCTTGGAGAAACAACACCGTCAACAACGACCCGCTTCACCAACGTTACGCTTATGTTGCCGCAGACAACAAAAAAGGGATTGACAATCTGGGGCCTACGGACCTAAAAGGTGACCTATTTCCAGGGCTAACTGGTAAAACGGAGTTTACAGATACCACGGTTCCAGCCAGCGATGTTTATACCACAAACAGCAAACTGGGAAAACCCATATATAATATAAGCGAAAAAGACGGAGTTATCACATTCGACTTCATAGAACCCATCAGCACTGGCATTTCCTCTGGAATCTACGGAATGGACAATGAACCGACCTATATTTATACCATAGATGGACGGAAAATAAAAAGTTCATCACTTGAACATGGTTTATACATAGTCAAGGCTGGCAAGAAAACGAGCCTTGTCATTGGAAAATCTGTTAGATAATACGCCTTAAGTAATGTTGAAAGAATAATTTAATGATAGGGAAACAGCATTGGGGAATCCAGAATTCCTTTACCATGTCATCTACTCGCGGCCGCGAGTAGCACGAACGGCGGCCGCAAGTAGCGCTACCAGCGGCCGCGAGTAGCACGAATCGCGGCCGCTGGTAGCTGATTTATTCTTAGCCTGCGGATGACTTTGTCCTTAAGGACTGCAATTTTGGACAGATGGTTACTTTTTCTCATCCGTCGGAAATGTCTGTCAGGAAACCTTCAAGAAGTACATCGAAAGACAAGGGTCGCTTCGATACCCTGCATTTTTCATCCCCTAACCGCATTCAAGACGAACACTGAAAATGGCAATAACAGAAAAAAGACTCAAACTTAAAATACGCAGCGACATGATGGCCGGAATACGGCAATTCAACCTCATCACTACCGGCGACCACATTCTGATTGGGCTTTCTGGCGGAAAAGACTCTCTTGCACTTTTAGATTTTCTTGGTGACGCTAAAAACAGAGCTGGAAGCAAATTCAAAATTTCTGCAGCACACATCAGAATGGAGAATATCAATTACGCAACCGATACAAAATACCTTGAAAAAAAAGCCATGCAAGTAGGCATTCCTTTATATATACGTACTGGGAAATTTGAAACAGACCGTAATCCCAAAAGAACACCATGCTTCCTCTGCGCATGGAACCGCAGGAAAATACTGTTTAATTTGGCACAAGAAATCGGCTGCAACAAAATAGCACTAGGGCACCATCAGGATGACATTCTTCATACGGCACTCATGAATCTCACCTTTTCTGGGTCTTTCAGTACGATGCCTGCATGCCTGGAAATGGAGAAATTTCCCATAACCATAATCCGTCCTCTTTGCAGGGTCAAGGAAGAAGACCTAAAAATTTGGGCAGAGATTCAGGATTATCAACCCTTGAAAAAGATTTGTCCCTATGATAAGACATCAAACAGGACCACAATAAAAAAGGTTTTCCACGAATTAGAAGAGGTTAATCCTGAGTTCAGGTATAGCCTTTGGCACGCTCTTGAGAAACAAAACGCTTTGACTGAAACAAAATTTTCAGAAAAAGTTTAGCCCTCAAAAACGCTCAAAATCCCCCATTTATAGGCGGTTTCTGAGGGAGTCAAGAAAAAAATCAGCGAAAAACGCATTTTTTTCTTGGAAAAGTTTGGAGTTTAAGAAAAAAGTCGTACCTTTGCATCGCGTTTGAGAGAGAGCGCTACTACAAAAAGTAAAACAAGCGGAAATAGCTCAGTTGGTAGAGCACAACCTTGCCAAGGTTGGGGTCGCGAGTTCGAGTCTCGTTTTCCGCTCACTTAATGAAAGAATTAAAATCATCGAGCCCAGGTGGCGGAATGGTAGACGCGCTAGTTTCAGGTACTAGTGTCAGCAATGACGTGCAGGTTCGAGTCCTGTTCTGGGCACAGGAAAAAGATTTTAAAACAAGACAAACAATACTGGAGAGGTGGCGGAATTGGTAGACGCGCTACTTTGAGGGGGTAGTGTCAATTGCGACGTGGGAGTTCGAGTCTCCTCCTCTTCACTTGTTTGCGGAAATAGCTCAGTTGGTAGAGCACAACCTTGCCAAGGTTGGGGTCGCGAGTTCGAGTCTCGTTTTCCGCTCATTAATTTCCATGGAGATTGATTATAATCTTCATGGAAATTTTTGTTATATAGAAATCTGAGTTTGGCCCTTCAAGAACAAAAGCAATGGTTTTCATTCCGCGATGTATTTCTTATATAGAAAGAAGCAAATACATGGCTATTTGTTTTTCGGCCACACAGAGTGATTCAAACAGGTCGTCTGAAGCCATAGCAGATTATCTACTTTCATTTTTTAATAATAACATTGTCTGCACCATGAATATTTACGCGAGATACTTTGACCAAGATACTTTAGTTTACAGTTTTGATGAACTAATGGATTTTCTTTCGTCTATTCCAGACATCAGAATAACGCCAGAACTCGTTGAAGATGTCAGAAACTATGTAGAAAGCGACATGCCATATCCAAAGAGATATAAGATACGACCGCGTGTATATTTCATTCTGATTAAAACCACGGCAGAAAGCCTGTCTGCATTCAAAGCCAACAGAAAGAACCCTCAAGAACAAACAACAAGTGACAATGAACCTTTCAACAAGAAAGAGATTCGTATCGGCCAATTGATGGAGGAAAGAAAAGGTTGGTATAAAGGGACTATCATATTTAAAAGGGTCATCCTTATACCAGAGACGCAAAAATTCCAATATCAAGACACACAATTCTCTGCTCTTGTCTATGCCACATGTGGACAAGAATGCTACGACCATATTATTGACTACTTAAAAAATCGCCAAGACATTGACCTCAGAAGCCAATTCCCGTCTGCAAGAGGACAAAATTTCCGCTTCGTCTTCATGGGAGAAAACCTACCAACGTTTTTATCCAATACAGACGAAAGTGAGGACAGCTGCTTGATTGAACAGGAATGCGTGAACAGGAACGAAGAGGGTGCCCCTTCTGAACAGATGGAAATGGGCGAAAGCCAAGAACCACAACTTGACTGATTGAAAAGCAATCTGTACAGGTATCTATATCGTACAAACTATGACAACACACCAATAACACAAAGGCAGGAATCCCCCAAACGGGTTCCTGCCTTTACCTTTTATCACAAAGTAATCTAAAAAACGAGATCCAGACTTACCAGCGAACGCCGTCCAGCGTTCAATCGTACCTTGCCCCATTCGCAACTGCGCCTCGCCCCAGATGCGAACGCCTCTCAGCCCAGATACGAACGCGTCTCAATCCAGATGCGAATGCGTCTCGACCTAGATGCGCTTGCATATCGCCCCAGGTGCGACAAAAGACATAAGCCCTAAATTACTCAACTATCATCATGTCACTCATCACTAAATCAGACAAGAAAAATCCCTTATGGGTAAAAGACAAACGCCCACTGGTTTCCTTCAGAAGTCCAGATTTGACGTGAGCCTCTGCAGCCACGATTATTTTATTAAAGCGTTCAATACCGAATCTTGCCAAAAGCGACCTCGTATCAAGCCCTTCTTTAGTGCGCAATGATGTAAAAACAAACTCATCACAAAGTTCATCAGCACCAAGAATTTCAATTTCATGAGGAACCTCGTCACTCGATTGAATATAAGATTTCAAATCTGAATTATTACTCCTACGAACATTCACACCATTAAAGCTATGTGCTCCAGGACCGAAGCCCACATAGGGTGCTCCCATCCAATACTTAGAATTATGATGTGAACGAAAACCAGGATAAGAAAAATTAGAAATCTCATAATGCTCCATACCCTTTTTCTCCGTCATATCTAAAAGCACATCATACATCCTCAAACTCAAGTCTTCATCAATTTCGTCAATTTGGCCACCATCACGCATGTGCGTCAAAAGCGTTCCTTCTTCAAACATTAAAGAATATGCCGACAAATGCTTGACGGGCAAGGACAATGCCTGCTTCAAATCTTTTTCCCAAGACTCAACAGACTCATTGGGAAAGCCAAAAATCAAGTCGATAGAAACATTGTCAATACCATTCTCAACCAGTGAATAAACAGCCTTCACTGCTTGACGAGAAGAATGTCTTCGACGAATGAATCGCAAGCGTTCGTCATCAAATGTCTGCCCCCCCAAACTGACTCGATTGATGCCTATATCCACCAACTGCTTGACAAAAGATGGCGTCACGTCATCCGGATTTGCCTCTAAAGTGATTTCCGGATTATCTGCCAAAGAGAAGTTTTGAATAAGATGATTCATCATTTTCTCTATGCGGCCAGTATGCAAACAAGAAGGCGTTCCTCCCCCAACATATATTGTATCAACTTGCGAATCCACCTCGTTTTTTCTGTCTGCCATCTCTTTCAGCAAACGTTCGACATATCTGTCCTTAAAATCCTCGCCATAAACTGTTGAATAAAAATCGCAATATATGCAACGCGACTGGCAAAACGGAACATGAATGTATATTCCAGATAAATTAGTGTTCTCAGAGTTCGTCATATCAATATTTTATATGTCAGGGTATCGGAAGTGACAGATGAATCACTTGCAAAGATGGTAAGAATTATTTCCACAGCACCATAAAGACCATGAAACTTCATTCAAAGATACAAGTAGTAATCGAGTTCACAAAGTTAAATGGTGGCAATATCAAAAAAAACGCCTTCAAAAAAAGATTACCCGAAAATAAAATCGTAAATTCGCATCCAAATTGTAGAACAAAACCTGCCTGTAACGGATTGTTATTAGGCAGGTCATTAAAGACCACACATTACAAAATGGAAATATCTGGAAGAATTATTGCAGCCCTGCCAGCACGTTCAGGCACATCTGCACGTACAGGAAACACCTGGATGAGTCAAGAGTTTGTCATTGAAACACACGAACAATATCCCCGCAAGTGTGTGTTCACCGTTTTTGGCGAAGACAGACTGAAAGAAATGAACATTGAGGTCGGAAAAGAAATGACTGTGTCATTCGATATTGACGCCCACGAATACAACGGCCGTTGGTTTAACGATATCCGTGCTTGGCGAGCTGTACCTCTCACACCTGCCACCGTTGGAGGATCAAGCGTTCAGCCAGGAATGCAGCCAAATCAGCCAGTAATGAACACACCTACTGCAACTGCAGAGCCAGCACCAGCAAACGCAGAGGATGACCTTCCGTTCTAATGGGCAAAAAACTAAAACACAAAAATGGGCGAACCTTCGAGTTTATTCTTATTTAGATAAGCAAACAAACTCGAAGGTTCGCCTTTCAGTAAGCTGAGATTACATTACATGAAGTATATCATTTGCAAACTTCTAATATGGGCTTTTGGATTATTTGCCATAAGCTCCGTATTTATGGTTATCGTTTACCGATGGCTTCCAGTCAAAGTAACACCACTAATGTATATTAGGAGTTGGGAACATGCTGACGAAGAGGAATATTCAGCATGGCAGCATCAATGGGTTCCTCTCGATAGCATTTCGCCATACATGGCCGTTGCTGTCATGGCCTCTGAAGACCAACGGTTTCTTAAGCACCATGGATTTGACCTTCAAGCCATCAAGCAAGCACAAGCTGAATTTGAAGAAGGAGGACGCAGACGCGGCGCAAGTACCATCAGCCAACAGACAGCCAAAAATGTGTTTTTATGGCCAAAGTCTTCATGGGTGAGAAAAGGCTTCGAGGCATACTTCACATTTTTAATTGAGCTCATGTGGCCCAAGGAGCGAATCATGGAAGTCTATCTCAACAGCATTGAAATGGGAAGGGGCATCTATGGCATTGAAGCTGTAGCGCAGTCACACTTTCATTGCCATGCCAAAGAACTTAGTAGATCTGATTGTGCCCTCATAGCAGCCACTCTACCCAACCCAATCCGCTTTGATTCCAGCAAACCAAGCCCTTACATGAAAAGAAGGCAGCTGCAAATCAAAAGACAAATGAAATACATTGATTTTCTGCCAAGAAAAAATAGCCACTGATTCAACACATAGCGAAAAGCCTTGAATGGTCGTAGCATATTCTCGCAGAGTCCTTGTAAGTCGATAAAAAAGAAAATCCAGAATACTTTTACGAGTATTCTGGATTTTACAATTCATATAGATAGTCTGAGGATGAGTGATTTCAGCAGAGGTTTTATATCATTCACAAACTTCCACATCCTGCATTTATTCAGCGTCAGGGGTTATCAATTTGTAGCCCTTGCCATGAATATTAATGATCTCAACATTTTCATCCGCTTTCAAGTGCTTACGCAACTTGGTGATATAAACATCCATAGACCTTGCATTGAAATAGTTGTCATCAATCCAAATCGTCTTCAATGCGTAATCACGTTGTAAGATTTCATTTGAATGTGCGCACAAAAGATTAAGCAGTTCACTTTCTTTTGTTGTCAACTTCGTCATCTCATCACCACGTGCCAATATTTGCTTTTGGGTATCAAAAGTGAAAGAGCCAATCTTGTAGAATGTGCGGTTACGGTTTTTCTTACCACGTGCGCGACGCAAAATAGCCTCAATACGCATTGTTAGTTCTTCCATAGAGAATGGCTTAGTCAAGTAGTCATCTGCGCCAATCTTGAAGCCCTCCAATACATCTTCCTTTAAAGTTTTTGCTGTCAGGAATATAATCGGCGTGTCATCGCTATTCTGACGAATATCTTTTGCCAACGTAAAACCATCCTTTTTAGGCATCATTACATCAAGCACACACAAATCAAACTTGTCTTTCAGGAATGCCTTATAACCAGCATCACCGTCTGTACAGAGCGTTGTTTCATAACCTTTTGCCTGCAAATATTCGCGAAGCAACATACCCAAATTCTCATCATCCTCACACAAAAGGATGCTCATTTTGTTATCGTTCATTTTGATGAAATTTTTAGTGTTGGTAATATTATAATAAACTTTGTACCGAGTCCGTATTCACTCTCAGCATGAATACTTCCTCCAAAATTTGAAATTACATTTTTTACATAAGCAAGTCCCAATCCGAATCCTTTGACATCATGACGATTTCCCGTATGGACTCTATAGAACTTCTCAAAGATTTTCTTCACATCTTCTTTTTTGATGCCGATGCCATTGTCGCTTATTTCGATTTGCAATTTGTCGTCCTTTATCGCAGTCGAAACAACCAACTTCAATTCCACATCATCCTTTTTGTACTTCACCGCATTATCCATAAGATTGAAAAGTACATTCGTAAAGTGCATTTCGTCTACATACGCAACGACATCTTTTGCTTCCAGATGGGTTTCAATCGTACCGCCAGAACTTTCAACCTTTAAACGGAAGGTATTAACAACATCGCTAATCAATTCGTTGACGTCAACCTCCCGTTTCTTGAATGTTGCAGCTTTTTTATCAAACATGCTCATCTGCAGAACCTTTTCAACCTGGAAACGCAATCGTTTCGTCTCATCGTTTATGATGCCACTGATATGCTTAAACATGGCATCACTCTTCATCACAGATGGATCACCAAGCATTTGAGCAGCCAGGGATATTGTTGAAATCGGAGTTTTAAACTCATGAGTCATATTATTTATAAAGTCATTCTTTATCTCCGAAAGGCGTTTTTGACGGAATATGGTGTAAATTGTCACGCAGAACACAATCAGCACAATCAATGTAAAAATAATCGCTGGTATCATAAAACGTACACTATAGAATATGTATTTACGTACATCAGGAAAATGTACATATAACACTCCCATCTGTGCACGAGGCGCATTGGGGAACAACTCTTGTCGATAGGCCGCATCTTCACTCTCTGCCACATAATCCTGACAACGGAAAACTTCACGTCCGTCAGAAGTTGTAACTCGGAAATGATAGGCGAGATTTACGCCATTTTTGCTTAGCTCACGCTTCAAAGTACTATCAAGTTCTTTGAAATCGAGACGTTGAGTCAACTCCTTATTATATGGCTTATAAAGAATCGACAACATTTCCTCCATCAGTTCCTTCTGTCTGAAAAAATGTTCAATGGTATCCTCAACCACATATGCCCCGTTCAAATCATTCTTTGAATCTGTCGAATCTTCGACATATAGACCCGCCTGAGCCATTTGCCAACGATAAGCACGCTTTAAAGAATCTTCATCAACAGGAAGAGAATTCTGCTTTTCCGTCAATTCCGAATCAAGACGAGCTTGAGCTTCATAAAGCTCCAAATCCTGTGCCGTTTGATTAAGGCTTCTACTCACAGCCTCCTCAAACTGCTCTTTCCGCATATCATAGACATTTTCAAAATACCTAAACTGCAAATAGAGCAATGTCAACAGGGATATTCCCATCACACATGCAATTGTCCAAATAGTTGATTTCTTCATGTCGCAAAGATATGATTATGATTGCGAATTAGGCAAATGATAATGTTTTTTCCTTAAACAGCTTGCATTATTTAACACAACAAGAATGTTTAATTATTAAACAAACAAGTATTTTATATTTTAGGGGGACGGGAATTGGATATCAGTAAACTCACAAAAGCATTACAGCATTGACTCTAAAGAATACTGTAAGCATTGATGAATTGCCATGAACGACCTTTGAATTTCTAACTTTCTGGAAGTCGCCCCATAATTTCTTTTAAAATTAGAAATGGGAATAAATTACGTTCTGAATCTTTCGAAATTGTCGAATTCTCTTTAGGGTCTTATCACTACATCACTTTGGGAACAGGAAAATGGAATACACCGTTTCTATAGAAAAACCAGGACTCCTTTATAATTTAGCTTATTTTATATTGAAAATAAAGGAAAAAGGCGTAATTTTGCCCTGCTTTATAAACCGTGAAGCCCAGCAGGTATAGATATATGCTGAAAGCGTCACGCACTGAAAATAATAAATATAATTGAAGTAAATATATTATGTCGGAATCTGTTGATATTCGCCAACTAACAAATTTGATAGAAAGCCAATCGGGCTTCGTTACGAGCCTTACGAATGGCATGAGCCAACGTATTGTTGGTCAAAAGCATTTGGTTAACGCTCTATTAATCGGACTTTTAAGTGACGGACACGTATTATTGGAAGGTGTTCCTGGATTGGCCAAGACACTGGCCATAAAGACATTGTCAGAATTGGTTGATGGACATTTCAGCCGATTACAATTTACTCCTGACCTCCTGCCAGCTGACGTAATTGGCACTCAGATTTATAGTCAGAAAACAGAGTCATTCCGAATAAAGCAAGGACCAATCTTCGCAAATTTCGTTTTAGCTGACGAAATCAACCGTGCACCAGCAAAGGTGCAGAGCGCGCTGCTGGAGGCGATGCAAGAACGGCAGGTGACAATTGGCGATAAGACGATGCCTCTTCCTGATCCATTCTTGGTTATGGCCACACAAAACCCGATTGAACAAGAAGGAACATACGCACTTCCTGAAGCCCAAGTTGACCGCTTCATGCTGAAGGTGGTGCTTGGCTACCCTACACTGGAGGAAGAGAAACGCATTGTTCGCAGCCATATATCTGGACAGATTGATGAAAAGATTTCGCCTGTAACAGATATTGAGACCATCAAGCGAGGACGCGAAACAGTTAAACAGATTTACATTGACGAACGCATTGAACAATACATTGCCGACATTGTTTTTGCCACACGTTTTCCTGAAAAATACAAAATGCCTGAACTGAAATCAATGATTGGTTTCGGCGGTTCGCCGCGTGCATCCATCAATCTGGCATTAGCGGCAAGAGCCCAAGCCTTTATCCAAAGACGCGGATATGTTGTGCCTGAAGATGTCAGAGAAGTAGTGCATGACGTGTTGCGACACAGAATAGGTCTGACGTATGAAGCCGAAGCAAACAACATGTCAAGCGAAGACATTATAACGGAAATTCTGAATAAGGTTGAAGTTCCATAAGGAATAGAAGAAGCTTTGTAGGGATGTTCTCCGCTTTGGGACAAGGAGAGACGCTATATGCTCCCCCTATCCAAGGAGCATCCCTACAAGGAAGAATGCAAAACAGGAAGAAGGAAGGGCTATACAGCCGAAAGGCCTGCAACCGTAAAAGTCAAATGATGGAGAAGAAATCAACACTGAACTCTGCCGACTTGTTCCAGCGCGTAAAAAACGTTGAAATCAAAACGCGAGCACTTACAAATAACATCTTTGCAGGAGAATATCATTCTGCCTTTAAGGGCAGGGGAATGTCGTTTGCCGAAGTGCGAGAATATCAGGACGGGGATGACGTTCGCGATATAGACTGGAACGTGACGGCAAGATATAGCCGTCCGCACATCAAAATCTTTGAAGAGGAACGCGAACTGACAGTGATGCTGATGATTGATGTTTCTTCAAGCCAAAGCGTTGGCAGCAGACTAAGAACCATGCGGGAATCAGCAACAGAAATTGCTGCGACTATTGCTTTTTCTGCATCACAAAACAATGACAAGATTGGAGCCATTTTTTTCTCAGACAAAATAGAAAAATACATCCCTCCTCAAAAGGGTCGCAAACATATTCTTTGTGTCATACGAGAACTGCTTGATTTCAAGCCATCAGGTACGAAGACTTGCATATCTGCACCGCTTGAATATCTGATGCGCGTTCAGAAACGCCGCTGTATTGCGTTTATGATCAGCGACTTTTTAGACTTCAACGACTATGAACGCACGCTATTGGTAGCCAATCGCAGACACGACTTAGTTGCCCTCAGACTTTATGACAAACTGCTTGCCGATTTGCCAAATGTCGGACTGCTTGAGGTTTTGGACGCAGAAAACGGACACAAGCAGATCATTGACACGTCAAGCCGAAAGGTGCGTGAATGTCACAAACAATGGTGGAACAACTGGCAAAACAAATTGGATGAGGTTTTTCATAAAAACGGCATCGACAATACCAAGATTGCAACCGATGAAGATTATGTCAAACCGCTGATTCATCTTTTCTCAAGCCGCTCCTCTGTTTTGTAAGCGGCATTAAACAACACCCCAACCTACGATATTTAATTATTCGTGTTTGAAGAAGATGTACATAAACAGAATCATAGCATCATATATAAAGTATTTTCGCAAATCATACGAACAGAATATCTGTCGTATGGTTTGCGTTATTACCATATTGCTCTTCGTGCAAGGGGTCAATGAAAAGTTACGGGCCCAAGTTATCGTTGACAGCAAGCTGGGACAAAGCGAGATTTTAATTGGCGAGCAAACCACATTGACAACAACCGTCACCGCCAACAAAACACAACACGTTATCTTTCCCAACTACATTAAAGGTGACACCATTGTAACTGGTGTTGAGGTGCTGAACGCAGGAGAGATTGACACGTTGAAATTACCTGGAGACAAACGCATACAATTATCACGCAGCTATACCATCACCTCATTTGACTCTGCTCTCTACTCTATCCCTTGCATGGCTGTAGAAGTTGACGGAAAGACCTATCAAGGCAAGTCTCATGCAGGACTGAAAGTTAACACCGTAGAGGTAGACACTGTACACGTGGACAATTTTGCAATGCCATTTGACGTTTTGGAAGCGCCATATAGTTGGACAAATGATTTGCTGATCAGCGCACTCGGTTTGTGGTTATTGATGGGACTCGTTTTCTTCACAGCCGTAAAACTCTCAAAGAGGAAACCGCAACGCAAGCAGATTGTCATACCTCCCCCCACCCCTCCGCATAAAAAGGCTTCCGAAGATATGAATATACTCCGAGGAGATTTGTCGAAAGAAATGGATCTGGAAGAAAATAAAACATTTTTCATCCGCTTGACAGACATCGTCAGACGCTTCATTGCCAACAGATATTCCATCAACGCAACAGAGCGCACAAGCAACGAACTGGTGACTGATTTAAGGAATACGATTGACCAAGCCGAATTGGAGAAACTTCAGGAAATATTATTTACGGCCGACAACGCAAAATTCGCCAAATATATCTCAAGTGTGCAGCAGCGAAAAAGACTGTTTAGCCAAGCTGAGGATTTAATGCTTAATCTGCGTGACGAATTGATGGAACAACCCAAGCCGATCATAAAATACGTCACCTATTCCAACGTACAGCAACACCGCCTAAGAATATTGTATTGGGCAGGGTTGATATTATCCATCATGTCTGTCTTTGCCCTTTTCGCTTGGATTCTTTTGGAAATATCTAGTATATATTTCAGATTTTGAAATACATATTCTCTTGCTGCAATAGAACGAATGAAGGCATTTACACCAGCCTGTCACTTAAAATGACAAGTTTTATGACAGGAGTTTATGATGCCATCATTCCTGCGTATGCAAGTGAATCCTAAAACATAATCAAACCATGCAATTTGCGAATCCGGAATATTTTTTTCTGCTGCTTTTGTTAATACCCATTCTGTTGTGGTATTTCCTTATACGCGGTCTCGGAGAACCTACACTGAGAATGGCAACGACAGAACAATATCGGAATGTTCCGCGAACATTCCGCACAACCTTTATACATCTGCCGTTTGTGTTACGCACGTTGACCATAATCATTCTGATTGTCATCTTGGCACGTCCGCAGACAAGCAACGCCCTTAGGGAAAGGGAAGTTGAAGGAATTGACATCATGATGGCCATGGACGTATCAACAAGTATGCTTGCACGCGACCTAAAGCCAAACCGAATTGAAGCCGCAAAAGAAGTGGCATACAAATTCATCTCCAACCGGCCGAACGACAATATCGGACTGACCTTATTTGGAGGAGAAGCATTCACCCAATGCCCCATAACAACAGACCATGCAACACTCCTCAACATGTTTCATGACGTCAGTTGCGAAATGCAAGCCAAAGGAATCATCAGCCCAGGAACCGCTATCGGGATGGGACTTGCCAACGCTGTTTCTCATTTAGAGAAAAGCAAGTCAAAGAGTAAAGTCATCATCCTCCTGACAGACGGCGTTAACAACGTCGGCGAGATTTCTCCGTTAACGGCGGCCGATATGGCCAAAGAGAACAGCATCCGCGTTTATACCATTGCGATAGGTGCATCCAGTGGCAAGAGCAAGCAGGCGGTTGCGACCCTTCCAAATGGTGAAGAATATTATGCAGACGTCGAAAACGATTCTGACCCTGAAACCCTGAAAGCCATAGCGCACACCACAGGAGGATTGTTTTACCAAGCCGAAACAAGCGACAAACTGAAAACCATCTATGACGATATTGACAAACTTGAGAAAACGAAGCTGAAGGTTAAAAACTTCGACCGAAAATATGAAGCCTATCAGTTCTTGGGGTATGCCGTGCTAGTGTTGTTCCTATTGGAAATCATTCTCCACTTGACAATATTCTGCCGTATGCCATAATAAGTAAAGGTAATCCGGTTTAGGACGCCAACTCACACTATCAGTAGGAATGCCTCCTCTCGGAAATCATATCATTACACAACGAAGCAGCCAACAGCAAACAGGTCATTACGCAAGCATTTTCAAGACACCTCAAAAAAGAATATGTATCAGACATTCTAAATTAAGACATAAATGTTTAGATTTCAAGATCCACAATATTTACCCCTGCTATCCCTCATCATAATCTTAGCGCTACTGTATGTTTTTAACGCATACAAGGTACGCCACCTGGAGAAGCAACTGGCCGACAAGCGTCTGCTGTCAGAGACTGCGCCGAAACGTTCTCCGAAACGCCGTCTGCTGAAGTTTGTTTTATTGGAAACAGCTTTGGCTTTTTTGGTATTGATGATGGCGCGTCCTCAATTTGGCACCAGCAACATCCAAGAGAACGAGCGAGGAATTGAAGTATCTTTCATCGTTGACGTTTCCAACTCGATGATGGCGCAAGACATTCTTCCGAACAGGCTGGAACGCTCCAAATTGTTTATGTCCACATTGATTGACCGGATGAAAAACGACCGTGTCTCTCTCGGTGTGTTTGCTGGTGAAGCCTATCCGCAAATGCCGATAACAAACGACTACACTTCAGCCAAATTATTTCTCGAAAATTTCGAGCCTGGCATGGTAACGCTTCAGGGAACGAGTATTGCCTCAGCCATCAACCTGGCAAAAAATAGTTTTTCCGCACGCAAAGACATCGGGAAAGCCATTGTGATCATCACGGACGGCGAAGACCATGAAGAAGGCGCAATCAAGGCATCCGAAGAAGCGAGAAAGGAAGGCTGCACGGTGTTTATTATCGGAGTCGGCACAGTAACAGGCTCAAAAATCCCATTACCAAGCGGTGGCGTGTTGAAGGACAATGACGGCCAAGAGGTCGTAACGAAACTAAACGAAACCATGTGCCGCGAAATCGCTGAAGCTGGCGGTGGAACATACATCCACCTTGACAACAGCAACCAAGCACAACAAATTCTCCGCAAGCAATTCGATGAACTCAAACAAGCTGACAACAGTTTCCAGTTCACTGAAAAAACCGAGCAATTTCAAGCCATGGCGCTCATTGCCCTGCTGCTAATTCTTTTGGAATTCTTCATTTCTTCGGGAAAAACCAAATGGCTGAAACGATTCAGAACATGAAATGCTGTCAATGTAACACCAGTCACACTGGCAGAGATTAAGGGTACCCAAAAAGATTATGACCACCTATATATGAAACGATTCGCTATAATTTTTCTAATCCAAACATGTTTTGCCATCATTTCCTGCGCTCAAACAGCAGTTTGGAAAACGATTCACCAAGGCAACAAGGCTTTTCATGGCAAACGATATGAGACGGCAGCTGAACATTACAACAGCATTCTGAAACAGAATGCCGTAAACACACGTGCCCTCTACAACCTTGGCAATGCGCGGTTGGCACAAGGAAAAATATCAGCGGCCGACTCTCTTTTCACCCGTGTGGCCGCAAACGACAACAACGCCCCCATACGCTCACAGGCCAACCACAACAGAGGTTTCATCTACCAGCGCGAAGCCCTGAGTGAGAAGAATGCCGAACGCAAACGCCAACTGCTACAGCAGGCAATTGCCTGCTACAAGCAAGCCCTAAGGGATTCTCCTGCGCAACAACCGTCAAGATACAACCTAGCATTGTGCCAAAAGCAGCTGAAAGACCTCAACGACAACCAGCCGCAACAACAACCGCAGGAGGAACCGCAAAAGCAACAGCAACAGCCCAAAGCAGAACAATCCAAGAACAACTCCTTGACAAACTTTGCACGCCAGGCTGAAAGACAGACCCGCAAGAAACTGAACGAAGCAAAAAGGCAGCGTTCGCTAATCAAAAACTGGTGACGAGACAAACACGCCCTGCATTTCTGTTATATACTAACTATTTGAATGATGTACAGACGATATAAATTCGTATTACTATTGATTTGCCTTATATGGATGGCCCCCATCAACGCACAGTTGAAATTATCGGTTAACGCCCCTTCCGTTGTTGAGGCCAACCCTAGTTATTTTCAAATCAAATATACGCTGAATTCAGATTACGCAATCAGCTCTGAAGACATAAGCGACTTTCATTTTTCAACTGCCGACTTCACGCTACTCTCTGAACCTGGCTATAGTTTCAGAAAAGAATACATCAACATCAACGGTCGGGCAAAAACCAATTGCTCGGTGACGATAACATGCACCCTCCGCCCAAAAGCGAAAGGAACTTTCACCATCTCCCCTGCAAGCGTACATGTAAAGGGAAAGACCTACAAATCCAAAGCCGTCAAAATCCGCGTTGCAGGCAACGCACAAGGGAACGGAAACAGAGCGTCCTCCAGCCAGGACGACAAGATAGAAGAAGAAAACGCAATGCGCACCGCGAGAACAGGCCTGTCCCAGAAAGATCTCTACATAACTGCCGACCTTCAAAAGGCCACAGTCTACGAGCAAGAAGCCGTACGCTTGAAATATCATGTACTTGCACTCCCCGGAGTCGGGCTGAGCAATGCTGGCCTAAATGAAAAGCCTGATTTCAAAAACATTGTTTCTCTTGACATCCCAACAAACCCAGAGTTTACACTTGCTCACGTTAACGGCGTCGCCTATAAAAAATACAAGGCAAAGGAATACGTGTTATACCCTCAGAAAGCTGGGCAGATACAGATTCCTAAATTGACGTTCGATTGTATGGTCATGCAACGCGACCTCCTGCTGGACAGAATCGACGATTTCCTAAACGGCGGCGGCATTGGTATCAACGTCAAACGCAGTGCCCCACAACTGATTTTGAATGTCAAGCCATTACCCACCCCGAAACCATCAGGTTTTTCTGGCGGCGTTGGCCACTTCAAGATCAAATCGCAGATGAGAACTGCAAATTTGCGCACAAACGATTTGGCCACCTTCCGCATAACCATTTCTGGAACGGGAAACTTGAAACTGATTACTGCACCAGATTTGGTTTTTCCAGAAGGATTCGACAGCTACCCTCCGCAAATCGTCGACGAAACGACCATCACAGAAGACGGCGTATCGGGAAGTATCTCCTTCGATTACACATTGGTGCCACGGGAAGTGGGCAAATTCGAGATGCCGAAGGTTAACTTTGTATTTTTCGACCCGCAAAAAGGGAAATACCAAACCATCACAGCCAAGGCTTTCCAATTGAATGTCAAAAAGGGCACGAAAAGCGATGCGGCCGTTGAGTACGAAAAGAAGATGAGGAAAGAAGACATCAGAGGTATCAAGTTTGGCGAGGCCCACTTAGTGGCGACAACCGACTACTATTGGTGGGGTACTTGGAAAACCTACCTGGCCTTTGCAATTGTCATCATCCTTGGCATCGGCATTCCCGTCGCCGCCAAACGCTTTGACATCCGCGCTGTCAGTCTACCTGGTTCACAGCACGACAAAATGGGCAGAAAGGCCATCAAACAGATGCTGAAACTCAAGAGCACGCGAAAGCCAGAACAGCCACGCGAAACGTATAACGATTTGAACCAAATCCTACGCTGTTATTTCTCCGAACGGATGACAATGCCTGTCAACGAACTGAACACGGAGCGAATCCTCAATTATCTGAAGGAGACTTGCCATGCAGACGAGAATCTCACCATCAAGGTGAAACGCCTGCTGGACAACTGTGAAATGTCGAGCTACGCTCCGGTTGAAGTGATGGCTGATGCTCAAAAAGACATCGACGATGCCATACTGATTATCAAAGCATTAGCCACCCTTTGACAAGCAGTCTGCACATTCTGCACTGCCCAATGTTTCAAGAAAAGACAAACACGAAACAACCAAAGACGCTCTTACACCACGCCCCACGCACACAAGATAGCGCCACAAAAATTGTTTCATAAGTCAGCAACATCACTATAAGCGAATGAAACACAACAAGATAAATAAAAGTCTCTTCACGCTGCTCACTTGGTTCCTTCTGCAAGCAGCGGGCACCTTCGCCTTTGCCGAATCCATCGAACCGGCAAACGGTAGCAACGGAGAGCAAATTCCCACGGCAACCGCCGACAAACAAGTAAACGAACGCCCAAACGCCAACAAGCAAGCTGCCGATTCGGCGTATATGGAAAAGGCATACGACAAGGCGATTGCCGGATATGAGCAACTTCTGAAAGCGGGAGTTGATGTCGACGTCCTTTACAACCTCGGAAATGCTTACTATCGCAAGAACAATCTGCCGCGCGCCATTCTTAACTACGAAAAGGCCTTGAAATATGAGCCCCGCCATAAAGATGCCCGCCATAACTTGGAAGTCTGCCGTAGCAAACTGGGAGTTTCGGAGAATCCGCCTTCAGAAATGTTCTTCATCACCTGGTTCAACGACCTAACAGCTTACTTCTCTGTTGACCAATGGGGCACAATGGCCATGTTGTTCTTCTCGCTAACAACATTTCTTATCGTCCTGCGCAGAATGACGCGCCAACGCCTGCCGAAAAAAATCGCCTCTTTCATCATGCCGTTCGCCATTGCCGCCTTTGCATTGGCTACCACCAATGCCAGCCTGCAATACCATCGCTTTCACAACGACACATACGCCGTCGCCTTACAAGACTCAACCATAGAGGACGAAAACGGGAAAGCGAAGAAAAACATACTGCGGGCTGGCACAACCGTACGACTTCTCAAAAACGGCTCGGAAGGAAAAATCATGGTGCAAACGAGCGACAAAACATGCGAAGGTTGGGCAAACAGCGGGCATTTTATGCCTGTCTGATGCCGCCTAATCCGATTATTTCTGATAAATTTGCATAACACAGGCTGCACCTCGTCCAATAGTTAGCAGCGCTCCATCTTCACTGGCAACTTGTCTGCCAACCCCACACCTACATATCTAAAGAATATTTATGCTGGAACAACTACAAAATATCGACACGTGGCTGACATTGGCAGTCAACGGCAGCCATTCATTATGGCTTGATGCCTTTGCCCTCAGCATCACAAGCACGATGACATGGATTGCCGCAGCCGCCATGCTCCTGTATGTGGTCATACGCAACGGTGAGATGAAAGACATTCTGATCATCATCGCAGCCCTGGCGCTCTGCATCCTGCTGGCCGACCAGATAGCTTCCGGCATCTTCAAGCCACTTGTAGCCCGCTATCGTCCGAGCAACTCGCCGCTCATCATGCTGGACGTTGACATTGTGGCCGACTATCGTGGCGGGCGCTATGGTTTCTTCTCCAGCCATGCGGCAAACACATTTGCCGTCACCTCCTTCACAGCCCTGCTGATACGCCACAAAGCCTTGACACAATCAATGATTCTGTGGGCGTTGGCCAACTGCTGGTCGCGCATGTACCTTGGCGTCCATTATGCTGGCAACATCCTTTGCGGCACCATCTGCGGCATTCTCGTCGGCTGGAGCGTCTACAAACTGGCCTGTCGCTTCCTCCCCCGCCATTGTGAACGCAGTAGCCACACGTTGGGCAGCGACATACAAACAAAAACTGGTTTCGCCATAGCCGACGCAACGCTCCTGGCCACCACCCTGTATGCCTCATTCATCTATTCCACATTTAAAGCCCTCTTCTGCATTTATGAATAAAAACAACGTCCTTCAGCATCTCTTGCTCGGAGTCATCCTCATGATTTTCTCCACAGCGTCTGTCGCGCAAAACACGATTCTGCGCGCCAACGGTGCAATGAATGACGGTGATTCCCACTGGAACAACGACACTGACACTGTCAAAACAGAGAACGTACCAATTGGGCTCTACGTCTGGAAAATCAACCCGCGCTTTGGCGACATCATAAAAGCCGAACCCGACACACTCCCCCACCTGTTTCAAAACGAAGCTTTCACTGGTGGCACAACAGGCCACTATAACTATACTGGCAACCTGGGTTCTCCGAGAAATTCCCGCATTCTCTCTGACAACCTTGAACGCACCTTCTCCCCACAGTTCATCTTTGCCAAGCCCTACGATTACTTCCTCACGCCAATCAGCGACCTGTTGTTCACCAATACAAAATCGCCGATAACCAACATCACTTACCACGAATGCGGCAATAAGCAAAACGGGGAAGACCGCATACGTGCCCTCTTTGCCACCAATGCGGGAAAACGCTTCGGCGCCGGATTCAAACTCGACTACCTCTATGGTCGCGGCTACTACCAAAGCCAGTCGACCGCACATTTCAACGGCACGCTGTTCGCCTCCTACATTTCAGACACCTATAATCTGCACACGGCATACAGCGCCAATCACCTCAAAAATTCCGAGAACGGAGGTATTGAAAGCGACGACTACGTCACACGCCCCGAAACGTTTCCAACGAAATACGGAACCGCCGACATGCCAACACGGCTGTCAAAATCATGGAACAAGATGAACGTCAATACGTTCTATCTGACACACAACTACAACCTCGGCTTCACGCGCCACCGCGACAAAGACGGCCACATTGTCAATGCCCGCCAGTTTGCACCGAAAAACAAACTACTCTCGAAAGTCGTGAAAAACGCTGGCATGCCTGCCGACACCACACGTCGCGACAGCATGCCAACCTCCAACGCTAACGCCAAACTTGTCTCTGCCACACAAACAGCCGCCAAAGACATGGAAGCCGCTGAGGACACACTCTCAAAACTCATCCCCGAATTTGTGCCCGTTGTCGGCTTCATCCACACCATGCGCCTCGAACACAACAACAGGCGCTTCCTTTCAAACCTGACACGCGCCGCTGGGGCCGACCGTTATTTCAACGACTTCTACCTGCCAGGCGACTCTGCCAATGACTACACAAAAAACATACACGTTGAAAACACACTGGCCCTGGAACTCCGAGAGGGCTTCAACAAATGGGTCAAATCAGGATTGCGCCTCTTCGTGAGACACGATTTCTATAAATACACCCTCCCCGACCAGCAGCGCCTTGAAACGCGCTACACGGAAAACTACTTCACCATCGGTGCGCAGTTGTTTAGCAAGCAGAGCCGTCTGTTCCACTACGACCTCCTGGGCGAACTGCGAAACACGGGCAAGAGCTGGGGTGAATTCAACGTCTCCGCCAATGTCGGCCTCGCCATCCCCCTACATAGCGACACATTGAAAGTCAATCTGTTTGGCAACACACGCGGCGAGCAACCAACCTTCTACCAACGCACCTACCACGCCCGCAACGCATGGTGGGACAAGTCATACGACCGCACGTTCAGCGCCAGCGCTGGCGGCACCATCGCATACAAGCGCACACGCCTGTCAGTTGCCCTGCAAACGCTGCAAAACCACGCCTATTTCCAAGAACGGCTGACGCCCGTCACCACCTCTGAGGGCACAACGCTCTTCCGCAGCGGCGTTGAAGCCCTGCAAAAAAGGAAAAACATCCAGGCGCTTTCAGCCTCTCTCAGACAAGACCTCACATGGGGCATCCTCAATTGGGAAAACGAACTGACGGCGCAAACCACCTCCGAGAAGGAAATTCTTCCACTGCCGGCATTTTCCGTTTGGAGCAACCTATATCTGCGCTTCCGCATTGCCCACGTGCTACTCACGGAATTTGGCGCCGATGCACGCTTTTTCACGGCATATAAAGCGCTGACCTATTCGCCCCTCATCGGAAGTTACGTCGTGCAAGACCCCGACCACGCCACAAAAACAGGCAGCTACCCCTGGGTCAACGTCTACGCCAATTTCCATCTGAAGAGCACGCGCTTCTACATCATGGCGTCACACGTCAACTATAAGAGCGGCAGCGGAAAACCCTTTCTCGTGCCCCATTATCCGCTAAACCAGATGGTCCTCCGCCTGGGCATTTCATGGAATTTCTTTAACTGAGCCAAAACGTCCTCTTCCCCGCCCCCTGGCAGTCGTTCATCAAAAAAACTGCCGAAGAGCAGGAAAGGCGGGCGGCCCAAACAAAAAACAACCCCATACATTATGCAAAAACTTGTCATCAACTCCTACGACGACTTCGCCACACACGTGGGCGAAGTTCTCGGCACATCCGAATGGCTCGAAGTCAGCCAAGAACGCATCAACCAGTTTGCCGATGCCACCCTCGACCACCAATGGATTCACGTTGACCCAGAGCGTGCAAAAGCCGGCCCCTTCGGACAAACAATCGTTCACGGCTACCTGACACTCTCCCTTCTCCCCTACATGTGGGAGCAGATTGTTGAAGTCAACAACCTGAAGATGATGGTCAACTACGGCATGGACAAGATGAAATTCGGCCAAGCCGTTTTGAGCGGACAAAGCGTACGCCTCGTCACCACGCTGCAATCCATTGCCAACCTCCGTGGCATCTGCAAAGTGGAAATCAAATTTACCATCGAGATCAAAGACCAGAAGAAACCGGCGCTCACAGGCGTCGCCACCTTCCTCTATCATTTCAATTAAAAAAGACCAAAACAAAAGCAACCTGTCTGCCTGCAATATTGCAACAGGTTGCTTTACCATTTTGCCGTGTGCAAGATTCAGAGAGAAACACCCGTTTGGTTGCCGCAACCGTCTCTCCCCCATACACCAGCATCACGCCTCCACCCCAAAGACAAAAAACCACACTATGAAAAAAGCATTACTCTGTTCGTTTGCAACCCTGCTCCCGCTTGTAGGAAACGCAGAAGACATTCATAAAGACAACGAATTTCAAGACCCCGACTACGAAACGCCTGGCTACGTCATCACGCCGAAAGCCACCACCGCCCTCATGCAGGAAATGCAGCCCACCATGAAATTCGGCGGCTATATCATGGGAAAATATTCCGTCAACGACCGGAAAGGACAAGCCACAAACGGAGGCTTCGATCTCCGCTTCATCCGCCTCTATGCCGATGGCCACGTCTACAAGGATTTCTATTATAAATTCCAGCTCGAAGTGAACGGAGCGCCAGGAGAAAACAAAGGGCCGCGCGTGCTCGACGCCTTCATCGAATGGCAGAAATATGATTTCCTGCGCGTCAAACTCGGGCAGTTCAAACGTTCCTTCGGATTTGAAAACCCCATGAGCCCGCTGGCCATCGGTGGCGGAGCCTATTCCCAGGCAACCATGAAACTCGCTTCCATCAACGACCGCAACGGCGAAGGAACCTACAACAAAAGTTCGGGTCGCGACCTTGGCATACAGCTCCAAGGCGACATATTCCCCGCTGCCGACAACCACAAGTTGCTTCACTATCAAGTGGGCTTCTTCAACGGGCAAGGCATCAACCACGCCGACAAAGACCACCACAAAGACCTCATCGGAGGCCTCTGGTTCTCGCCCGTGAAAAACCTCGCCATCGGAGGATTCGGGTGGAACGGCAAATACACCAACGAAAAATACAATGCAACCAACCCTGGAGAACAGCTGAAAAGCGTGAAACGCGTGCGCTGGGGTAGCGGACTGAAATATGAAGGCAAGTGGACCCTCAGAGGAGAATACATGAGCTCCGTCGGCGGAGTGACAACAGATGCCGGTGCCCCCGACCGCTCCGACGCTTGGTATGCCACGCTGGGAGTTCCAGTGACCGAAAAGTTCAAAGTCTTCGGACATTACGACTGCTACCGCAACGACAAACACACGTGGGCATCCATGAACACGAACTACGGACTAACTGGCAATTACTGGCTCGGCAAAAACCTGCTCTTCCAGCTCAACTACACCTTCACCGACAACCGTGCAGCTCGCGGGAAAGACTCCCACTACAACACCGTCGACGTGCAAGTGACTGCAAGATTTTAAGAAATATCTGGGTCCGAAAAACACATATCTCAACATACGAAAAAGAGGGGATCCTCCTTTGAGGTCCCCTCTATTCCTTCATCTGCTTTCTAACGAGAAAGCAAAAACATCAAATTTTCGTTCGCGGGGCGAACAACCTATAGCGGCATGACTTTAAACCCAAAAATATATGCTATAGAACACGTACGAAAATGCCCCTTTTTGTTTTACTATGAATTTTCACTCTTAGTATTTGTGAAAGAATAAATTGACCAATCTTGACCCGTGTTTTGGCTTGATTTGGAATTTGGAGGAGGGAGCATAGCGGACTATGTGGCCAAGACCAAATACCAATAACGGAAAAAGAGACAGTGCTAAGAAAGAACAACCGACTCTCCTTATCCCCAAAATTGCTCAAAATTTTTTTTTGCCAAAACTAAAAATAAGATAAGTGTCCCTGAAGAACCCCTTAAAAGCGTTTTCCAGGGACACGTTGTTTCTCATTCAGTCGGCGTCATTCCGCCTGCTCCTTTTCAAAAGCTTCAACCAGTTTGTTCTGGATGTCGCCAGGAACGAGTTCGTAGCTTGCAAACTTCATGATGAAGCTGGCGCGTCCTCCAGTCAAAGAGCTCAGGCTCGTCGAGTAATTGCTCATTTCCTTGAGAGGCACTTTCGCCTGCAGCTTCTCATAACCATTTTCGCTGCTCATGCCGACAATCATGCCGCGACGGCCTTGAAGGTCACTCATCACGTCACCCATTTTGTCGGCAGGCACAAATACTTCGACATCATAAATCGGCTCGAGAATCTTCGGGCCAGCAGCCTTGAAGGCTTCGCTAAACGCCTGGCGACCTGCGAGCATAAACGACAATTCGTTGCTGTCTACGGGATGCATCTTGCCGTCGTAAACGATGACGCGAACGTCACGTGCGTAGCTACCCGTCAGCGGGCCTTGCTCCATACGGCTCATCACACCCTTCAGAATCGCTGGCATAAAGCGCGCATCAATAGCTCCTCCAACAACCGAGTTGATGAAGACGAGCTTGCCGCCCCACTCCAACGGAATCTCTTCCTTGCCTTTCATGGAAATGCGGATTTCCTGATTGCCAAACTTGTAGAGCGTTGGGTCGGGCATACCGTCGCTATAGGGTTCCACTATGAGGTGTACCTCACCAAACTGACCAGCTCCGCCGCTCTGCTTCTTATGGCGATAGTCGGCGCGTGCAGCCTTCGTGATGGTTTCACGATAGGGGATGCGCTGCTCGTAAAACTCAACTGGAATCTTGTCAAGATTTTCCAAACGCCATTTCAGCGTGCGGAGGTGGAATTCGCCCTGTCCGTGAACCAGAATCTGGCGCAGTTCCTTCGATTGTTCAACCACCCATGTCGGGTCTTCCTGACGCATACGGTTTAATGCCACCATCATCTTTTCCGTGTCGGCCTCATTGACGGCCTTGATGGCACGCGTATATTTCGAATTTGGATATTTGATAAAATTAAAACGATTGTCGCAATCCTTGCTGTTTAAGGTGTTGCCCGTTCTGACATCCTTCAGTTTCACAGTGCAGCCGATGTCGCCCGCCTCGAGTTTTTCAACCTTTTCGCGGTTTGAGCCTGCACAGACAAACAACTGGGCCATACGCTCCTTGGAACCGCGGTCGGCATTCGTCAGATCGTCGCCTTCTTTCACCACGCCGCTCATCACCTTGAAATATTGCACCTCTCCGATGTGTGGCTCAACGCCAGTTTTGAAGAAATAGATGGATGTTGGGCCGGCAGGGTCTGGTTTGACCTCAACGCCGCGCGTGTTGTGAACAGCTGGCATTTCGTCAACAAACGGCACCACGTTGCCCAAGAATTCCATCAGACGGCCAACGCCCATATTCTTGGAGGCACAGACGCAGAACACGGGGAAAATTGAGCGAGTCACCATGCCCTTGCGGATGCCTTCGCGCATCTCGTCTTCGCTCAGGTGGTCGGTTTCAAAAAACTTCTCCATCAGGCCCTCGTCGTTCTCGGCAGCGGCTTCAACGAGCGCCTTGTGCATGGCTTCTGCTTTTTCCTTTTCAGAATCGGGAATTTCCGAGAGCGTCGGCTTGCCGCCATCGGGTCCCCACATGAGCTGCTTCATCAAGATGACATCAATCAGGGAATTGAAGCCCGGACCTGTTTCAACGGGATATTGAACGGGAACCACCTTCGGGCCGTAAATGCCGCTCAACTCTTCCAATATTGCATCGTAGTCACATTTCTCATCGTCCAGTTGGTTTACCAAGAAGATGACAGGCTTTCCCAATTTTTCGGTATAGCGGAAGTGGTTTTGCGTGCCCACTTCTGGGCCAAACTGCCCATTGATCAACAGAACTGCCGTATCTGTCACATTCAATGCCGTCATAGCTGCCCCAACAAAATCATCCGATCCTGGGCAGTCGATGATATTCAGCTTTTTGTTATTCCATTCCACATGAAACACCGTTGAGAAGACGGAATAACCGTAATCTTGCTCAACAGGGAAATAATCCGACACCGTATTTTTTGCCGTAATACGTCCGCGACGTTTTATCAGACCACTCTCAAAAAGCAAAGCTTCCGTGAGAGTGGTCTTGCCTGATCCGTCATTGCCGAGGAGCGCAATGTTCTTAATTTCGTGAGAATTATAAACTTTCATGATGCTATAGATTATAAATGGTTAGTGAACCTTGGTTTTTAATGGAGAAACATGGTTTCCCACTTACGTATCGCAAACATACCTATTTAATTCGAAACCGCCAAATCTTAAAAGTATGTTATTTAGCATGGTTTTCCGATATATCCACCTTACAATTAAAACACTTCTTACCAAAATCGCTTATAATTAGCCACATAACGTCTGCTTCTTTGTTCCACGGAAAAAGTTTGTGATTCCGTCTGTCCAACTGCCAGACGGCCATTCTGCAACACGCGCCAAGCGCTTTACCAGAAACGTAGACAACGGATCTCTTGACCGAAATCTGACACGACTTCATGGGAGACAAGGAATCACGGGACAAGTGAGTTTTGACCTGAGTCAAAAAAATCTGATTATTCTATTGATGCAAGATTAAAGTGCAATCTATAATTAAGAATTTGTCGTTCAAGATTATATGCCTATGCTTTTTGACGAACGCGGGACGAGGTACATTCGCATCTGGGAGGAGGCACATCCGCATCTGGGAAGAGACGCGCCCGTGTCTGGGCCCAGAAACGACCGCATCTGGGACTTGAAACGACCGCATCTGGGACTTGAAACGGTTGAACGCGAGACGGCGTTCGCCGACAAATAGAGGTTCCAAATTCTCGTGTTGTATTTTCTATAGTTTTTTTTTGGTGACCAGAATACTCCAAAGGACATAATAATCCTTCCCGAAGCCCCGTAAAATAGGACTTCGTGATATATTTTTTTCTTAAGTAAGCCCCCTAGTCGAAAAGACTTGGTTCTAGGTGGCGGTTAATCTTATCAATTGACTACAGACTGACTGTCCGTTAAAATGACTATCTTGCTCATGGTTATATTTTTGTTTTAAAAAATTTATCAATCAGTAATATCTTTAATATTATCATGGTTTTATTGTTCATGTAAATATTTGTTTTATATACCTATGCATATAACAAAGGGCGACATAATAGGTTTTCATTAAGATAATAGTAATATTATTTACATAACAATGGAATTGTTTATACCTTTGCATTTAAATTACAACCATTATCAACCAATCATCGTATTATTTATGCAGAAGAAATGGACAAAAGAAACTGTTTTTGAGGAAAGCAAAAAATATTCTTCAAGGTCAGAATTTAAAAGAAACAAATCAAGGGCATTTCGTGTAGCATATATAAACGGATGGTTAGACGAAATGATTTGGTTAGTGCATCCGATAGCCAAACCCATCAAATGGACAAAAGATGCTATCTTTGAAGAATCCCAAAAATATACAGTTGTTACAGAGTTTATGAACAATGCAATAACTGCATATACTATTGCAAAAAAAAATGATTGGCTAAAAGAAATGACTTGGTTGGCCCCCAGTAAACATAAGCCTTCTGGATATTGGAAAATCAAAGAGAATGTAATAATGGAGTCTAAAAAATACAAGTCAGTTACAGAATTTCGAAGAAAGAAGAGTCGGGCTTTTGATTCAGCAAAAATTAATGGCTGGCTTAACGAAATGGATTGGTTGTCAAAAACAAATAAGAAACCTGCTGGCTATTGGGAAATCCAAAGTAATGTATTTGAAGAGTCTCATAAATATGACTCAAGGAGAGATTTTTGTAAAAAATGTTATCTTGCCTATATTACAGCGAAAGATAAGGGGTGGCTTAATGAAATGACATGGCTAAAAAAATCAAGACAGAAAGAAAAGGGGTATTGGAAGAATAAAGAAAATGTCTTTCAAGAAGCAAAAAAATACATATATAAAAGTAATTTCCATCGTGGTGCTCCCTCAGCTTATAGTTATGCATTGAAGAATGATTGGTTTAAAGAAATGCCTTGGTTTAAACCCAAAGGTTTTGAACACACTTTCAAGGGACATGGTCATATGGTATACGTTTATGCAGATGATAAAAATAAATATGCTTATATTGGAGCGACCAATAACATTGAACGCAGAGATTACGAGCATAAGACTCGTAATAATGACCCAGTTTTCAAGTATTTTACAAAAATGAATCAAGAAATACCAAACTACAAAGTGTTGGTAAAGGGACTTACCGTTGTAGAGAGACAACGTGAAGAACGAGTACAATCGCTTTATTACCGAGATATTCTTCACTATACGTTAATCAATAATATAAATCTCACTGGCGAAAATATTGGTTCTTTGGGAAGTTTGATAAAGAAATGGACAAGGAAAGCTGTATTACGTGAAGCCGAAAAATACGAAACGCCAACAGAATTTTTAACAAAATCTTCTGGCGCGTATGATGCTGCCCTAAAATACAAAATGATGAATAAGGAAACATTCCCATGGTTTTATAGTAAACGTATGCCTCCCCGCTGGTGGAATGTAAAAGAACATGTATTTGAAGAATCAAAAAAACACAAAACATGGAATGAGTTTTTCCTTAAATCGCCTGCTGCTCATTTTTCTGCAAGAAAACATAAATGGGAAGATGAAATGACATGGCTTGACCGTGACCAAGCACCGCAAGGTTATTGGCAAAATAAAGATAACGTAATAGAAGAATCTAAAAAATATTCAACGAGAACCAATTTTTTCAAAGGATGTCATGCTGCTTATGATTATGCGTCCAAACACGATCTATGGGAAAGAATACCTTGGATAAAGATTAAAACAAAAGTAAATGGGTATTGGACAAAAGAGCGTGTGTTTGAGGAGGGTGCAAAATATACTGGCAAAAAAGAATTCAAGAAAGGAGCACCAACCGCATATTATAAAGCAACAAAAAACAAATGGATTGAGGAAATGACGTGGTTCGTTTCTAAAGTCAAACCTACGGGACATTGGCAAAACAAACAAAATGTAATAGAAGAGTCACGCCGATATACCTCACGCGTTGAATTTAGAAGGGGAGTTCCGAGTGCTTACAGATCAGCCATCGATAATGGTTGGATTAACGAAATGACATGGTTAAAGCGTCCCCAAAATTATAACCTTAAATGGACTCGGGAGAAAGTATTCATAGAATCACGTAAGTACATGACACGTGGTGCTTTTAAGGAAGGCTGTGCTTCAGCGTATCAAGTAGCACGCAAAAACGGATGGTTAAACGAAATGACATGGTTGACAAGCCAAAGGATAAAGTGAAATTTCAGTATTAAAATTGTTTTTATTGCTATCCAGGACAGCAATAATTCTAAACTCACTTTGAACATCCACTGTAGACCAAAGCATATACTATCTCGCCCTCCCCTTCCTGTCACGTCTCCCCCTTCATAACACAACAGCTCCCGCCATGGAAGTCCAAAGCGGGAGCTGTTTATCTAATTATCTAAGGAAACCACGCGATGCGTCGCGGGTGTGTGTGCATGTCCGTTCAGCCGGCATATTGCGCCAAACGACTGACGTATTTCCCGATGATGTCAAACTCGATATTGACAACGCTGCCTACGCGGATGGCGTGGAAATTGGTGTGTTCAAACGTGTAGGGGATGATGCACACCTCGAAGGTGTTATCCGTTGGGCGACATACGGTGAGGCTCACGCCGTTGACCGTGACACTGCCTTTGTCAACCGTGAAATATCCGCGCTTTGCCATGACAGGGTCGTTTTGGTAGGAGAACGTGAAGGCGGTGCTTCCGTCCATGTTCTCCACCTTGGTGCAGACGGCTGTCTGGTCGACATGCCCCTGCACGATGTGTCCGTCCAAACGCGCATTTAAGGGCATGGAGCGTTCCACGTTGACTTCATCGCCCACTTGAAGGGCGCCGAGGTTGCTGCGCTGAAGGGTTTCTTCCATGGCAGTGACGGTGTAGGTGGCGTTGTCTGTTCTGACCACCGTCAGGCACACGCCGTTGTGGGCAACGCTTTGGTCGATTTTCAGTTCGGAAACGAAACTGCACGTGAGCGTGATGTCGATGTTGGACTGATGCTTCTCAAGCGAAACCACTTTTGCGGTTTCTTCTATGATTCCTGAAAACATTGTTGTCGTATTTTTTGAGAACAGGTGTTTATGAAACTGACCGCAACAGCGGCGATTGAAAGCCGGTAACGAGGATTCCAAGCGGACCCCCGTTGTCTTGGTTAGGGATGGAGGCGAGGGCGCACAACATCATTGTTGCTGCCCGTGGGGGTCTTCCGAACCTTCGCTGAGGAGGTCTGTTCCCCAATGGGTGGAGGAGAGGCGGCGTTCGCGCTCAACAACTTCCTTGGCTTTCTTGGCGTAGACGATCATGCGCAAGGACTGACCGTAAGAGAAATAGTTCCACATCCAGTTGAGCAAAACGACAATTTTGTTGCGCACGCCGAGGATGGAACGCAAATGCACAACAAGCCACATGAACCAAGCCATGAAGCCTGCCATATGCACTTTCTTGAATTCGGCAACGGCTTTGTTACGGCCGACCGTGGCCATCGTTCCGAGATTGCGGTAGCGGAAGGGCTTCATTTCCTTACCTTTCTCAAGGCGCTGCAGATTTTTGGCCAGCAAAACGCCTTGCTGAATGGCCACCTGTGCCAACTGCGGATGTCCGCCTGGCCAGTTGGGGTCGCCCTCCGTCATGATGCACTGGTCGCCAATGGAGAACACGCCGTCGAGTCCTTCAACTTGGTTGCAGGCGTTGACCTTGATTCTGGCGCCACGACCGAGATGCGAGGCATCGAGGTTGCCCACTTTCTGCGCGGCAACACCGCTGACCCAAATGAAGGTGCGCGTGGCAATCGAACTGCCGTCTTTCAGAATGACGCGGTGGTCTTGATAGTCGGTCACCATCTTGTTGAGCAACACGTTGACGCCCATGGAGCGCAGATATTTCTCAACGTGTGCTGAAGAATCGGGACTCATGGCGGGGAGCAAGCGCTCTCCGGCTTCAATCAGATAGATGTGCATGAGGCTCGAAGGCATGTCGGGATAGTCCTTCGGAAGGACGTATTTTTTCATTTCTGAGAGAGCTCCCGCAATTTCCACACCTGTGGCACCTCCACCTACGATGACGACGTTGAGGAGTTCCTGGCGTTCCTGTTCGCCGGCACAGGTCAGCGCACGCTCAAAATTGTCGAGCAGGGCATTGCGCAAACCCATAGCCTCGCTCAGCGTTTTCATCGGCATGGCTTCTTCTGCCACATGCTGGTTGCCAAAGAAGTTGGTGGTTGTTCCTGCTGCAAGAACCAGATAGTCGTAATGGAGCTTACCGATGGACGTCTGGATGATTTTGTGTTCAGGGAAGATGGAACGCACCTCTGCCATGCGGTAGAAGAAATTTTTCCTGCGCTGGAACAGTTTTCTATAAGGGAAGGATATGGAGCTCGGCTCTATACCTGCAGAAGCAATCTGATAAATGAGGGGTGGGAACTGGTGGTAGTTGTTTTTGTCTATCAAAACTACCTGGAAATTCGAACGGCGAAGTTTGTTGGCCAACTTCAGTCCGCCGAAACCTCCTCCAACAATAACTACACGCTTTCGATCCGACTTGGGATTTGGTACATTAAAACTCATAGCACATTATTTTCTTTAGGGCGTTTTCTGATTTTTTCGGAATCACGGGCTACACCTGTTTTCCCGACTGAATTAAACTCATCTCCGTCAGAATCTTTATTTTGGGAAGTCTGAACGGATTTTCAGTACGTCTCTTTTTTTTCTAAGATGGGTGTTCTAAATCTGTTTGAATCGTATAACATGATTTTGAAGACCTGCTTATCCAAAAACGGCTCATACGGCGATGGCCACAAGGAATTTCTACAGGGGCGCCGATTTCTGCCTTTGCCTGCCATCTGACTTTGTTCCGAAAAACCGTAACACGCTTTTCTACTGCAAAGTTACAAATTTATGAAAACCGACAGACCGAAACGAGGGAATATATTGCAACGGTCGGCATATTTGTCATGTTGACAAGGCATACGCAAGCGGCGTGCGCGTGTAAAGACAAATGAGGGGATGGTCTGAAGGGCGGCATTACATCTCGCCCTTGTTCAGACCACCCCCTCTTTTAGTGTAGGTTGGTTATTCTTTTGTTCGTTACTTCCAACAACGTGGCTGACTGGCCCCGATTGGGAGGGGTCATTTCAGGTTGTTGGCAGCGAGGTATCTCTCTGCCTCTATAGCGGCCTTGCATCCCGAGGCTGCTGCCGTGATGGCCTGACGATAAAGCGGGTCGGCCACGTCGCCAGCGGCGAAGACCCCTGGAACGTTGGTGCAGGGCGTCTGTCCTTGGGTCTTGATGTAGCCCAATTCGTCGGTTTCCACCCAGGGTTTGAAGAGGTCGCTATTTGGCTTGTGCCCGATGGCCAGAAAGAGGCCGTCGATGGCGATGTCGGAGGTGTGTTCGTCCTGCGTGCCTTTCTTATGAACGAGATGTGCGCCCTCCACGCCATCTGCTCCGAAAAGTCCGGTGACATTGGTCTCGAAGAGGATTTTGATGTTAGGCGTTTCCGCCACACGGGTCTGCATGGCCTGCGAGGCACGGAGGAAGGGTTTTCTGACGATGAGGTAAACCTGCTTCGCGAGGCCAGCGAGATAGGTGGCTTCTTCGCAGGCTGTGTCGCCGCCGCCGACAACGGCCACGGTCTTCTTGCGATAGAAAAAGCCGTCACACGTGGCGCAGGCGCTCACACCGGCTCCGCGATATTTGGTTTCATCGGAGAGGCCGAGATATTTGGCTGTGGCGCCCGTGGCGATGATGAGGGCGTGACACTGCACGGTGGTGTCGTCGTCAAATTCAACGACATAGGGGGCTTCAGAGAGGCTGACCTTTGTGGCAATAGCAGAACGGATTTCCACACCGAAACGCAGCGCCTGATTTCTAATGTCGTCCATCATGTCGTTGGCGTCAACGCCTTCCGGATAGCCAGGGAAGTTCTCGATTTCGGTGGTGGTGGTCAGTTGCCCGCCAGGTTGGATTCCTTCATAAAGGACGGGAGACAAGCCCGCACGACCGGCATAGATGGCTGCGGTGTATCCTGCAGGACCGGAGCCGAGAATGAGACATTTAACGGTTTCCATTGTATTTGCTGTTTTTTATGTGAGTAGATAAGTCAGTGGGTATCCTTTGGAATAAGTGTCCAATACAAATATATACCTCTGGGAAGGGGGACCACAGTGATACTATAAAATAATTCTGAACACCTATTATTAATAATACTGAGCAGCAGGCTGCGTCTTATCTCAAATCGACCACTTCAACTCCAGGATGTTCTTTGGCGTTGAAAGCGAAATGCGATTGAGGCCATTTATGTCCAAAAGAGATGCTGCCGACCTGTATGCGCACCCATTTTCCGGATGTCTGACGGAAGCGGACGCAGAGCGGCATGGCGTTAGCGGCGGAAAGCGTGACGAGGACTTCTGAGAACTGCTGCCGCTTGTTTTGTGCCTTCATCTGGATTTCATAGGCTGCCTTGGAGGCGTAAGTGACTTTTTTCGCCGAAAGTTTATAGCCCGATTTATAGATATTGAGGAAGGCGTATGGATTGAGCATCTGCTGCTCTTCAGCTGTGGGGATACTCAGATAGGCTTCGTCACTTCCGCTTTGATACACCCAGCGCTTTTTCCCATCGTACCACGTTGTGCCAGAAGAGGAGGTCATTCTGACCATGTTGCCGCGGATGTCAATGGTGCCACTGGCGGCAGACTCCATTTTTCGATTCTTGAAGACTGCGGCATTGAAGGTTGCACTTATGCCACCTGCCTGTCTTAGTTTTGAGGCGGTGTTGTTGAGCAGGCTTCGAGCATCTTGCGCCTGAGCCGATGTCTGCGGCAGGGCAATGAAAGCCAGAAGAAAAAGGCACGAAAGGAGAACGTGTTTGAATTGTGATTTCATGATGAGAGAATGTGTGTTCATAAATGGTGAATTTTACGTTTGGGTATGGTCACGAGAGTTTTGCAACGATTTCGTCCAGCTGCACAATGTCGGTGATGAGCACTTCTCGCGGTTTTGCACCACGTGTCGGTCCTACGATTCCCGCGCGCTCCAACTGGTCCATCAGGCGCCCGGCACGGTTGTATCCGATGGAGAACTTGCGCTGAATGAGCGACGTTGAGCCTTGCTGATGCGTGACAATCAATTCTGCAGCCTGACGGAAGAGGGGGTCGAGTTCTTCTTCCATGCCGCCTGCTGCGCCCGGTTTTTCGGCGCCCTCTGCCAGCACTTCTGGCAGAGCGAACGGCTGGGGATAGCCTTGCTGCGCGGCGATGTAGGAACAAATGGCCTCAACTTCCGGAGTGTCGACAAAGGCACACTGAACACGCACAGGACTGTTGCCGGAAAGGAAGAGCAGGTCGCCCTTTCCGATGAGCTGATTGGCGCCAGGGCGATCGAGAATGGTTTGACTGTCGATGCGCTGCGACACTTTGAAGGCCATTCTCGCTGGGAAGTTGGCCTTGATGGTTCCCGTGATAATATTGGTGGTTGGGCGCTGTGTTGCGATGACCATGTGCATGCCGACGGCTCGAGCGAGCTGTGCGATACGCGCAATGGGGAGTTCCACTTCCTTTCCCGCGGTCATAATAAGGTCGCCAAACTCGTCGATGATGATAACAATATAGGGCATATATTCATGACCATTTTCAGGGTTGAGCTGACGGGCCGTGAATTTGGCATTATATTCCTTGATGTTTCTCGCCTTGGCACGCTTGAGCAGGTCGTATCTGTGATCCATCAATTGGCAGAGGCTCTTGAGCGTCTGGACCACCTTAGTGACGTCGGTGATGATGGCATCGTCGCCATCGGGGATTCTTGCAAGGAAATGGTTTTCTATGGGCGAATAGACACTGAACTCCACCTTCTTGGGGTCGACCATGACGAATTTCAACTCCGAAGGGTGTTTCTTATAGAGCAGTGAAGTGATGATGGCATTAAGTCCGACCGACTTTCCCTGTCCCGTGGCACCAGCCACGAGCAAGTGGGGCATCTTGGCAAGGTCCACCATGAAGACTTCGTTGGTGATGGTTTTGCCAATGGCAATGGGGAGCTCATAGGTGCTCTCCTGAAATTTCCTGGAATTGATGATGCTCTCCATGGAAACGATGTGCGGTGTTTTGTTTGGCACCTCCACACCAATGGTTCCCTTGCCAGGAATGGGGGCAATGATTCGAATGCCGAGCGCACTGAGACTCAAGGCGATGTCGTCTTCGAGATTACGGATTTTGCTGATTCTGACACCAGGTGCCGGTGTGATTTCGTAAAGCGTGATGGTAGGGCCGATGGTGGCCTTGATGCCAACGATTTCCACACCGAAATCATGAAGCACTTTGATGATACGGTCTTTGTTGGCATTCTGCTCAACCATGTCTACCGAACGGCTGTTGTCGGGGTATTTCTTCAGAAGGTCGAGACCAGGGAACTTGTAGTTTTCGAGGTCAAGACGAGGATTGTATGGCATGCTGGAAATGGGCAGGGAGGGCGTTTCGCGGTGTGACTTCTCTATTTCCAGAGAGACACTGGCTGCGGGTTTCGGCGCTGCGGAAAGATGGTCAGTGGAGACAGGAGGGGTGTCGTTGACATCCAGTTCAAGTTCACCAACGCTTCCTTCGTTTGTTGCATTGGAAAAGTCGACGCTCACGCGACAATCGTCGTTGTAGTCGTCTTCGTTTTGCGTGTCGTCTGTGTCATTAAGGTCCTGTATCTGATTGTCATCTACACGGTATTCCGTTCCTCTGTTTCTCGCTGCGGAGAGTTTCTCATAGCCGTTTTTCACCAACGCGTGTGGCTTCATGGCGAAACGGATGACGGAGATGGTTTCACGCCGCAAGTAGATCATATAGTAGATGGCAGCCACCACCACGATAGCATACGTGGGTATCAGGCCGATAGAGTTGGTTAAGAAATCGCAGGCTATCTGGCCGTGCTTGCCTCCCCAGTTGAACGTGATTTGGGTGTCGCTGTCTTTGCCGAAAGAGGAATAGAGAAGGCTCAGGGTGATTGATATCCAAACGAGCAATATGCCGCAATGAATGAAGCATTTCCAGAGTCTCACTTTATAGGCATTCATCAGCTTCACTCCCAACAGCAGGAAGAAGATGGGGATGATGTAGGCACTTGCACCGAAGCAATTGTCCATGAAATAATAGGCAGCGTATGCACCAAGTCGCCCTCCATAGTTCTGAACTTCCTCAAAATCAGTTCCGTTCTGCACAGCCGATTGTTCTTCCCAACCTGTCATGAAATGCGAAGAAAAGGCAAGTATCAAGAACAGCGATATGATGATGATGAAGAGACCGACCACGAAGCGGAGACTGTCTCTTTGGAACATTGAGGCCAAACTACTATTGATGATGGCTTGTTTAAATCCCTTATTGTCGTTTCTTCGGGTGCTCTTAGTTTTTTTTGTGGTCATAATGGAAAAATGAAACAATTCAGGAAGCATTTATCCTGGACGGGGATATTTAGAAATGGAAACATTACTTGAAAGGTGTGTGCAACGCAAAGGGGCGATTGTGAGGAAAATCAGCCTGCTCACATCACTCTGCCGCAGGGCCTTCCGTAACGTAAAATTGTATCAAACGCTTGAGGGCACGCTGGCAGACGGGACAGAATTCCTGCGCGGTATTGGTGCGCATTCTGCAATCCTGGTATGCACGATAGACATTTTTCGTCTGATTTCCCCCTCCTTCATAAAGTCCGATTTTCTTCTTATTTTTTGACGTAACGGGCGTAGGGATTTTGACGTTGGCGGGCAATTGGTTACCCCACTTTACCGAGAGGTCTTTCAGCGTCGTGATGTTCTGCTCCCAAGGTTCGGTTTCCGGCGTATATTCTGGCGTGTACTCATCGTAGCCATACTCGTCAGCCAAGGCCGCGAAACTGTGTCCAAACTCATGCACAACAACGGGGCTGAACATGGGATGGCGAGCCGTTGTCAACGTATAGGAATTATAGATGCCGCCACCGCCGTAGGTGTCGGTATTGGCAAGGATGATGAGATGCTCATAGGCAATTCCGGCCAAGAGGTTGTGGAGCTGACGCAAGCGGAGCGTGGTGAGATAGCGTTCGGAATAAAACGTGTCGAAATGCGAAGAGAGCGCAGTTTCCTTCCAATCGTTTTCGTGGGGAACGCTCACGCCACTGTCTTTCGATGGCAAGGCCACAGCAACGACGTTGAAATATTGCTCCATGTCTTTGAACGGCTGATAGGAGAAGAGGCTCTTCACAGCGGCGGTGGCATGCTCGTAGAAGAGGTCGGCCTCTTCAGGACGGTATCCTTCAGCCACAATCGCCACGTCGATGGCCTCGGGATGGGGGCTCTTCTTGAGATAGCGGTGGGGCGCCGGATGCTTGCAGTTGATTTTACGGATCAGAACGTCGGAAGGAGCCACGATGTGTTCGAGTGACGCAGTCACCTCATCCTTGTGGTTGAACAACTGGATTCTGACGTGTGCTGAATCTTTTGGCATCGGCAAAAGGAAGACGTTTTCAAAGGATTTAGTGGTGCGCAGCGCTTCATCGGTGGCAGTCCACTCCTGGAAGAGCGTTGAGAACGATGTCTTATAGATGACGCGGCCGCTTTTGATGTCCGTCATCGTGATCTGTCCCATTCCGTGGAGAGGAAGAGAATCCAGATTGACATGCCGGCCTGCCCATCCTGGCATTTCGCAGAGTTCGTCAAGCGCGATGCTCTGGTGTTTGGAATCGCCGCTGAAAATGTAGTCGACGCGGAGGGTGTTGTTCTCAAAATATTTGCTGAACTCTATTTTTGTTCCTGCAAAACTGTGGCTGAACAGCATTGCCAGAAGGAGTAAAAGGCATATTCTTATTTTTCGCATTTTTGTCTGTTGGGTTAGGTGATGGCTATTGAATTGGAGGAGACAACAAACGGGGGTCAGGCTTCTACGCGTTCGTCGCCAGAGAGGTGGAAACCGCGTAGGAAATCCACTATTTCCATGCGCTTTTTACCTGCCATCTGAATTGTGTCGAGATGCAGGAAACCGTCTTGAAGGGCAATCTTGAAAAAGGTTTTGCCATCGCTGACAACTTTTCCAGTTTCAACAGTCTGCTCACAAAATTCCTTATGGGAGGCGTATATCTTCACAACCTGACGCTTGCCACCATGCACCAATGTTGTCCATGCCGCGGGATATGGCGAAAGACCGCGAATGAAATCGTAGACCTTCTTGACGCCGAGATTCCAATTGATGTTACAGGTCTCCTTAAAGATTTTTGGCGCTGGTCTCAAAGGCTCGTCAGTGGTCAGTTCGGATTGCGGAATGGGATTGACGCGATTGTTGATGATGTTGTCAACCGTCTCGACCACCAAGGATGCTCCGAGGTGCATCAGTTTGTCATGAATATCCTCTGCGTTGTCGGTGTCAAGAATGGGCACTTTAACGCGCTGTATGACTTTGCCTGTATCAATTTCGTGGTCAAGGAAAAAAGTGGTGATACCAGTCTCCGTGTCGCCGTTGATGATGGCCCAGTTGATCGGGGCGGCACCACGGTATTGGGGGAGCAGGGCGGCATGGAGATTGAACGTGCCGAAACGGGGCATGGCCCACACAACTTCAGGGAGCATTCTGAAGGCGACAACAATCTGCAAATCGGCCTGCAGGCTGCGCAACTCTTCGAGAAACGCCTCATCTTTGAGCTTTTCGGGCTGGAGCACCTTCAATCCGTGTTCCAAAGCGTATTTCTTGACGGGCGACTGCTGGAGTTCCGTTTGGTGCCGGCCGACGGGTTTGTCGGGCATGGTGATGACTCCGACAATGTTATAACCTCCTTCAACCAATTTAGAGAGGGCTTCCACCGCAAAATCGGGAGTGCCCATATATACGATTCTTAATGACTTGTCCATTCGTTTATTTATATATTTAATTGAGGACTATGGAGATACTGCATTGCCGCACTACAAGAGAAGGCTGCGAACATGGGCCGACTGAAGCAGACTGCCATTGCCTTCCACAACCTACCGCTGAGTGCTGCCTGAATTTTATTCCTCTGAAAAATCTTTCATTATCTGACGATAGGAAGCATAGAGATGTGTGCGAGAGACAAAGCCGACAAATTTGCCGTCGGACTTCAAAACGGGCAGGGTTCCTGCATCACATTTCTGAAACTTGTCCATGATGGTGGACATGGAGTCTTCTGTGTTTAATGTGACCTGTGGCTTCTGCATCAGCATCTCTGCGGTGTACACCCGATAGAGTTCACTACGAAAAATGATTTTTCTGATTTTGTTGATATTGATAACGCCAAGGAGCACACCCGACTTGTCGACAACGGCAAAGTGAAGAGATTTGCACGCTGAGATGGTTTGCACAATGTGCCCCAAATACATATCGGGAGAAAGCAGAGGACGGTTTTTTTCGATGATAGCATCCAACGTCATAAGGGTCAAAATTGATTTGTCCTTATGATGAGTCAGAAGTTCTCCTTTTCTTGCCAAACGCATAGAATATATACTGTGGGGCTCAAAGGTGTTAATCGTCAGATAGGATGCTGTTGACACTATCATCAGAGGTATGAACAATTGGTAGCCGCCTGTCAGCTCCGCAATGAGGAAAACGCCCGTCAACGGTGCGTGAAACACACCGCTCATTACTCCAGCCATGCCCAACAGGGCATAGTTGGTGGCAGGAACGGAAATCCCGAAAAATTGGTAATAGTTCCACACCTGCGCAAAGACAAATCCGCCGATGCAGCCCAAGAACAAACTGGGAGCGAACGTACCACCGCAACCTCCACCGCCGTTAGTGGCAGTCGTTGCAAACACCTTGAAGAGAATGATGAGCGCCAAAAAGAGCAGAAGGTATTCTGAATGTCCGTAAAACAAAGAGTTGTTCATGACATTATCTACGTCCACCTGGCTCCTTGCATTCAAAAGGGTGGAGATGGTACCGTAGCCTTCTCCGTAGAGCGGCGGGAAGAAGTAGATCAGAAGGGCCAAAACAGAACCACCTAAAGCAACTTTCGCATAGAGGTTCTTGATTCTGCCAAACACTTGCTCAAAACTATTCATTGTTCTCGTGAAGTAGAGCGAAATCAAACCACAAAAGATGCCGAGCAAGATGGCGGTGGGGACACGCTCAACCGTGAACGGATTGATGAGATCGAAGGAGAACATGGCCTCGGTACCAGTCAAGGCATAGGTGAGGCAGGTGGCGGTGAGGCAGGAAACGAGCAGAGGAAGCAAGGAAGCCATTGTCAGGTCAATCATGAGCACCTCAAGGGTGAAAACCAAACCAGCAATGGGGGCCTTGAAAATACCGGCAACGGCAGCCGAGGCTCCACAGCCGATGAGGAGCATCAACGTCTTATGGTCTAAACGACAAATGCGCCCCAAGTCGGAACCTATAGCCGAACCTGTCAAAACAATCGGAGACTCTGCTCCGACTGAACCACCAAAACCAATAGTGATGGCGGAGGCAATGACACTCGTCCAACGGTTGTGCTTCCTGATATGTCCCTGTCGGCGTGAGATGGCATAGAGGATTTTCGTCACACCGTGACCGATATTGTCTCGAACAATATACTTGATAAACAAAGCAGTCAAAAGTATACCGATAATCGGGTACACCAAAAACAACCAGTTACTGCTCGTTACGTCAAACTGCGAAGTCAGTATGTGCTCTATCTGATGGATGAGCCACTTCAGCAATTGTGCGGCGATGGCTGCACCGATGCCGACGATAAAACTCAGCAGGAGGATGAACTGGCGCGGGCTAAGCCGTTTGTAAAGGTATGAAAAAAACTTGGATGCCACACCTTCTCTGACACTACCCGCTTCCTCTACATCCTCTTCACGGATGGATGAAGCGGAGGAGTTTTTGAGTTTATCTTTTGTAGCTTCGTTTTCGAAATAAAATTCTGGCATTTTTCTTTTTAAGTATAAGCAGGCTTTTCTTTTTAAGGAAACGATGGAGGAAGAAAGCTGGCAATTCTTCTCTGCACTTTTACCGTTGCTTAAATTCAGTATCCACTCCCAGCTTTGAGGCTGTCAAGGACGGATGATTTTGATTTCAGAGTCGGCCCCCAACTTGATGATTGACGATGCAGGCGGATTTTCCTTTTCATCGCGACGTGATGTGCAAACATAATCCACGGCATTTTTTATTTCGTCGGATATATCTGAGAAGCAATGCGGCGCAGGCATCCCACTGATATTGGCTGACGTGGACACCACAGCACATTTCATCCGCATACACAATTCCCTACTGAACGGCTCATTTGTCAAGCGAATGGCAACACTGCCGTCTTGTGCAATCAAGTTTTTAGCCAAATTGCGGGCACCGTCGTAAATGACGGTCAGCGGTTTGTTGCTCATTTCTATCAAATCCCAAGCCACGTCTGGAATCTCCCTAACGTAAAACTGTATCTTCGCTTCGGAGTCAACCAACGTAATCAGCGCCTTGGAATCTTCTCTGCGCTTTATTTCAAAAATGCGTCTGACGGCCTCTTCATTGGTGGCATCGCAGCCCAAGCCCCAAATCGTGTCGGTCGGGTATAATATGATTCCTCCTCTCCTCATCACGTTGACGGCCTCCCTGATGTCGTCTTTAAACTTCTGAGGGAGCGGCGTTACGTTTTTACGAGGGCGTGAAGTAGCCTCGTCATTCTGCGGATTATAGTTTCTTTTCATGAATTATTCTTTTTGAATGTATCTTCAGAGATTCTGGGATAGCGTACACTTTGGCAGCCGTAGGGGTAGAGTTTTGCGAGTTGCCGATTAGTATTCGGCATAGCCAGATTTTCATCTGCAAGGCAAACTGGCCATTCATAGAAAATTAGTTCACCCCCATTCTACTATTCAAATCTTATCGCCTTAGTTGGGCGAATATTTGAAGTAATGTAGCTCGGAACGACCATGGTGAGCGTCGTAAGCAGCAACGTAACCAGATTGATGGCAACAATCCACAAAACAGAGATTTCAACGGGCGCTGCCTCTACATAATAGGTGGAAGGGTCCAGCTTTACGAACGCGAAGTATTTTTGGAGTAACACGATTCCAAGTCCAACGATATTACCCCATACAAGACCCCGAATCAATATGAAAGCGGCATACTCAATGAATATATGTCTGATGCACCTATTAGTGGCACCAAGGGCTTTCAACACACCGATAGTCGAAGTTCGTTCCAGAATGAGAATGAGCAAACCGCTGACCATCGTAAAGCCGGCGACTCCCATCATCAGAGCCAAAATCACCCAGACGTTCAGGTCAAGTAAGGAGAGCCATTGTGTGACGGCCGCCGTCCTGGGATTTTCCTTTACAGACAAAACCTCATAATTACCGCCATTTGCATCCCTGTAATCCTTTGACAAGAATTTCACCAACGGCTGGACTTTTTCTATGTCCTCAAATCTCCCAAGACGGACTTCTATGTCTGTCGCCTTATCAGAGGTCCAATTATTCAATTTATTAACCGCGGCACGGTCAGTCCATACGAAATGCTCATCAAATTGCATCAGACTGGTTTCGTAAATTCCAACAACCTTGAAGCGACGCATGCGGATTTCGTTTGAGATGAAATAGGCAAAAATCTTGTCGCCGACCTTGATGTGAAGATTCTGTGCCTGTTTGCGGGAAATCAAGACCTCATTCGACACATCTGTCTCAGAAAAACGGGGTTTGCGCCCTTCAACAATATGCCGCTCGATGAAGCCTGAGGCATATTTTTCGTTAACCCCTTTCAGCACAATTGTCTGAAAGGCATCATCCGTTTTAATGATTCCCATTTTCAGTGAAACGGGATCCACATGCGAGATGCCTTCGATTGACTTAACTTTGTCGAGATAATTCTGCGACACGGCAATCGGATGGTCTTCAGGAGAAGCAAACGAAGCCAGACTAAGGACTTCCATGTGTGCGGTGAAGCCGGAAAGTTTCGAACGCACTTCTGTCTGAAACCCTTTCACCACGCAAATGGAAATAATCATGACAGCCAAGCCGATGGCAACGCCTGCAGTCGCAATACGTAAAGCAAGTTTTGAAGCGCCGCGCTTGTCCTTTTTCTGGGTGCTTTTGTATAATTTCTTAGCAACGAATAAAGTGAAAGACATGTTTATCGGGTTTCAATGTGCCTGCCGCCAAAACCGACGACAGATGATGTTATACTACAACCTTTCCTTGAGGAAACAACAGTTGCTAATATTAGACAACAATAAGCCACAAGCGAAAACGCTGCGAAAAACATTTGCAGCGTAAACACTTATGCCTTATTATAAGCAGACTCTTTTTAAACAATAGAACCTTGTCTCCGGAATTACATCCTACCAATTATTTACTGAACACGTCCAGGGTATGCTTCCAGCGCCTTTTGAAGCACGAAGAGCGCCTTATGCAAATCATCCTTGTTAAGAACGTAAGCAATTCGCACCTGATTGATGCCAGCATTGGGCGTAGTGTAGAAGCCCGCAGCTGGAGCCATCATGACAGTCTGTCCTTCATATTCAAAATCCGTCAGACACCAAGCGCAGAATTTTTCAGCATTATCAACGGGCAGTTTGGCCACCGTGTAGAAGGCCCCCATCGGGATTGGAGAGTAAACCCCAGGGATTCTGTTCAATCCATCAATAAGACATTTTCTCCGCTCCACATACTCGTCATAAACTTCACGGCTATATTCCTCAGGCTCGTCAATCGACGCTTCTGCCACAAGCTGACCCAGCAACGGTGGGCTCAAGCGTGCCTGGCAAAATTTCATGACAGCGCTGCGCACCTCCTCATTCTTGGTAATCAAAGCACCGACACGGATACCGCATTCGCTGTATCGCTTTGAAACAGAGTCAATGAGCACCACATTATTTTCAATTCCTTCCAAGTGGCAGGCTGAAATATAAGGAGAACCCGTATAGATAAATTCGCGATACACCTCGTCGGAGAACAGATATAGGTCATACTTCTTCACCAAGTCGCGGATTTGGTTCATTTCGCGCCGCGTGTACAAGTAGCCCGTCGGGTTATTGGGGTTGCAAATCAAAATGGCACGTGTATGCTCATTTATCAGCTCCTCAAACTTCTCGACCTTAGGCAACGAGAAGCCCTCTTCGATTGTCGTGGCAATTGTTTTGATTTTGGCACCAACAGAAATGGCAAACGCCATATAGTTGGCGTAAGCCGGCTCTGGAACTATGATTTCGTCACCTGGATTCAAACAGGAAAGGAAGGCAAACAACACGGCCTCAGAACCGCCAGAGGTGATGATGATGTCATCGGCCGTCAGATTGATGTCGTATTTTTTGTAATAGCCTGTCAGTTTTTCTCTATAACTTTTAAAGCCCTGGCTCGGACTATATTCCAACACCTTACGGTCAATATGACGCAAAACGTCCAATCCCTTTTGCGGGGTCGGGAGGTCGGGCTGTCCGATATTCAAGTGGTAAACGTGAACTCCGCGCTCTTTGGCAGCAGACGCAAGAGGAGCCAACTTCCTAATGGGGGATGCTGGCATATCAATGGCACGTTGCGATATATGTGGCATTCTTGTTCTCTATTTTTAAAGGTTTTAAAATAACAATTTTAACCCGCCAACAGGCAGGCCATCCGTTGTTTTGTTGAATCCAAACACAAACTTACAAAAAAACTTTGTATCATACCTGCCTGTCAAGCAAAAAAAGTTGAGGACGGAAAAACAGAAACAAAGGATCATTAATATTGCGAACTACATGATTACAAGTTCACTTCATATTTCAGATAGGTATTTTTGCATTAATTAAACAGTGAAGATGTTGACGCGGCGCATTAGGCAATTATAAATAAATTCACTCGCCCGCGCATGAAGCACAAAGAGAGTGCATCATTTTGACACACTCTCTTTTCAAATAATATTTCTTCTGAAAATATCCGAGACATCCTTGAAACACCAGATGCCATTTCTCACGGAAAAACCCAAGCCTTCCAGAGAGCGCCCCGCAGGATAATCGAATGGAAAATCAGAACTCGCTCGTGAAATGGAATTTGATATGCTTGAAGTCTTGCTGGGCCATTTGCAGAACATAGCCGCTATCGGCCAAGAAGACGTCTCTTCCGTCGCGGTCTTTTGCCATATACTGGTATTTGCGTTTCTTGAACGCCTCCAATTCTGCCTCGTCATCGCTCTCGATCCAGCATGCTTTATAGAGGCTGACCGGTTCCCAGCGGCATTTGGCGTTGTATTCATTCTCCAAGCGGTATTGGATGACTTCAAACTGCAGCTGACCAACGGTGCCGATCAACTTACGACCATTAAACTGGTTGACAAAGAGCTGGGCCACACCTTCATCCATCAGCTGTTCGATGCCTTTGTTCAACTGCTTGGTCTTCATCGGATCGGCATTCTCTATGTACTTGAACATTTCAGGTGAGAACGACGGCAAACCTCTGAAATGGAGTTGCTCGCCCTCTGTCAAGGTGTCGCCAATCTTGAAGACGCCGTTGTCCGGCAAGCCGACGATGTCGCCAGCCCACGCTTCGTCGATGGTGCTCTTTCTTTGCGCCATAAACTGGGTTGGTGAAGAAAAGCGAACAGTCTTCCCGTTGCGTACATGTAGATATGGTGCATTTCTCTGGAAACGTCCTGAGCAGACTTTGCAAAACGCGATACATGAGCGGTGGTTGGGGTCGATGTTTGCTGTGATTTTGAAGATGAACCCCGTGAACTTGCTTTCATCGGGATTGACCAAACGCTCCTCAGCCTTAGTGGGACGTGGAGCGGGCGCAATCTTCACGAAACAATCCAGCAATTCTTTGACACCGAAATTATTGAGGGCTGAACCAAAGAACACGGGAGCAATTTCAGCAGAAAGATAGTCATTAACATTGAATTCCGGATAAACGCCGTCAACCAATTCCAGGTCATCGCGCAAACGGGCGGCATCTGTTTCGCCCACGTGCGCCTCCAACTCTTCGCTGTTGATATCAACAGCCACCTTCTCCGTCACCTTCTGCTTGTCAGCCGCAAAGAGGTTCAGTTGCTTTTCGAAGATGTTATACACGCCTTTGAAGCGTGCCCCCTGGTTGATGGGCCATGAAAGCGGACGCACCTTGATTTGAAGTTCTTCTTCCAGTTCATCCAGCAAGTCGAACGGGTCTTTACCCTCGCGGTCCATTTTGTTGATGAAAATAATCACAGGGGTCTTACGCATACGGCAAACCGACATCAGTTTCCGCGTCTGGGCTTCAACGCCTTTTGCCGAATCAACGACTATGATGGCGGAGTCCACCGCTGTCAGCGTGCGGAAAGTGTCTTCAGCAAAGTCTTGGTGTCCCGGGGTGTCCAGGATATTGACTTTATATCCATCGTAGTCAAACTCCATGACTGAAGTCGTCACCGAAATGCCACGTTGTTTTTCAATTTCCATCCAGTCGCTGGTGGCCGTCTTCTTGATCTTGTTGTTCTTAACGGCACCTGCCACCTGAATCTGCCCACCAAACAGCAAAAGTTTTTCGGTGAGCGTTGTCTTACCCGCGTCAGGGTGAGAGATGATAGCAAATGTTCGTCTACGTTCTATTTCTTGATTCATCAGAGAATGAGATTATTGTTTCTATTAAATTTCTTCGATATGCCTGGCAGTCTGTATTGATAATGTGCCTTTTATAGGTGGCATCCACATATATATTGTATCCATGCAGGAAAATACATTCAAAGCAGTTTGGTCTTACGCATTATTCCATCCACCGCCCTATGCGTCATCCATGCAGCAACAACAGTTGCGACAAGCAACAGCAGATTGGAGGCTAAGGGAGAAATGCCCAATTGCTGGCTCACCAACGGCACATAGCTGTACGTAACAGCTATCAATAGATAGGCTTCGAGCGTGCAACCGCCCAGGTGCTTCAAGACATTCAGTATCTGGTTTCCGATGCTTGTGGCCCTCATCTTCTGGAACATCCAGACACAGGCAATGAGAAAGCCAGGGATTATCAGCACGTAAGACCAATAGAGCAAGCCTGTGTTTCTCATTGTTCTGAAGCCCCAGGCATTCAGCGCCAAATTCAAGAACAAAAGGCCGACAAGGGCCACCGACACCAAGAGCCATTTTTCTTTACGCTTCATCGTTTCCGATGTCTCTTTTTCTGTCACCAGCCAATGAGCGCCATACACTCCTAAGAAGAATATCGCAACTCTCGCCGCTGGGAGGATAAAACGATTCTGCCCTCCGGGATAAACCACTTGATAACGATACACGTACATCCCCGTTAACAGCAAGCCAACCCCGACACCAAACAACGTGGCGATTTTTGGATGCTTGCGAAACAAACGGAAAAACCACGGGAACACGGCATAGAGCACAACTATCAACGACACAAACCAGCCAAAGGAGTATTTGTTGGTCGACTGAAACCAAAACGCCAAGGTGCTTCCTCCCCATAACACATTTGGCCAATGCAATTTGTCGATAAGCCAAAAAGTGAGCAGCATGACCACCCAAAATGAGGGAAAAATACGCTTAAAACGCTTGGAATAAAACCGCAGAGGATTGTCAGACTTCATCCCTGAATAATACAGTCCGAAACCCGACAAGAAAAGGAACACGTCCACCCCACCCTGACACAACAGAGCGACGCGGTCTAAAGCGTAAACGCCAAACGATGCCTTTAAATGCGTCAGCAGGATGCCAAACATACTGATGGCCATCAATTCTGCCCTATATTCAGAAATACCATTTTGGCGCATAGCTATACTGATTTAAAGCAATGGTGAAAGAATAAGCCGATCAATTTTGACAGAGCATAGGAACAGATTTCCTAACTCCTCAAATCGTTTTTCCCCATTACAAAACTCTGACCCTCTACTTACCAACAACCAATTTAAACGAAATCAAGCAACCGCCCGACACTGTATGGCCGTCAGTCTTTTTCAAGCAAGGAAATGCACGCCTCCAAGGAATCTTCCCACCAAGGAATGTCAATACCGAAGGTCAACTTTATCTTGGTCTTGTCCAACACCGAATAGTGGGGGCGCTTGGCAGGTGTGGGATATTCTTCTGTATGCAGAGGCTTAACGTGGCACTGCGTTATACCAGCAATTCGGTGTATGGCTCTTGTGAAATCAAACCAAGAGCAAACGCCTTCGTTGGTGAAATGATAAACGCCTGGAACAATTCCCTTGTCAACTGCCGCCATGATGGCGCACGCCAAATCACGCGCATACGTCGGACTGCCAATTTGGTCAAAGATAACACCGAGGTTATCGCGTTCCCTGCCCAAGCGGATCATGGTCTTCACGAAATTATTGCCAAATGTGGAATACAGCCATGCCGTGCGAACGACCATAGCTTTCCCACACGTCTCCATCACAGCTTTTTCGCCCGCCAGTTTCGTGCGTCCATACGCCGTCTGCGGATTTGTCGCATCCGTTTCAACATACGGGAGGTGCCCATTACCGTCAAAAACATAATCCGTTGAAACCTGAACCATTTCGCCGCCCACCTTGGCCATAGCAGCGGCCAGATAGCCAGGCGCTTTATGATTCAGCAGGTCGCACAACGCTTCTTCGCTCTCTGCTTTATCCACCGCAGTGAATGCCGCACAATTTATGATGGTTGTGATTTTGTTGGCCTCCACAAAAGCCATCACCTGCTCCTCGTTCGTAATATCCAGCTCTTCCCTGTCTGTAAAAAAGAAATGAAAATGGGGATACTCAGAAGCAAGCAACTGAATTTCATTACCCAGTTGTCCGCGACATCCTGTAATAAGAATTTCTTTCATGATTGAATGATGATTTTAGGTAGGCTGGCAAAAATAAATGCTGAGCACTATTACTTATTCCGCACACTGTCGGACACGCATACCTACCATATTTAGTATTAATCTCTTTTCTGTCTCTGACAAAAAAAAGAACGGCAAAACCTTCCTCGCCATTCCTTACTCAAAAACCAATGGTTCTTTCTTGTCCTTGAAGTAATAATCCGACAACTGCCCGAGAAACACAGATATATCTTTTACGGCAGCATTGGTCTTGTCTGAAACGCTCTGGCGCTTCAATCTCAAGAGCATCACGCCATACAGCGCATCCAGGCAGATCTGCAACTCACTTTCACCATTATCAACCCCTCGGCCACGCAATTCAACGACATAGGGAAGCACTTTAAAATACATCTGGTGGTAATAGGGAAACTTTGCCGAAGCCATCAACTGCTTATGAAGGTCTTCCAACTGAAGCAAAACATTCTTGGAAATCTGAAGATGCCCCACCTTCATTACGCCCTCAGAATGCATCATTTCACACAGATTCTGATACCATTCCTCTGTCTGTTTCTTGAGGTCGTCCGACAACTTAAACTGCGGAAGATACTTGTCTCTCACGCTTTCAAAATCGCAATTGAAAGCCCTCAGAATGTCTTCAACCTGCCATAAATACAACAGATATTCAACCCTATTCTTTTCACGAAGTTGATTTGCAATAACCATACTGGCGACTATGTATAAAGTAGATACAATGTAAAATGGATGCCGTGAAGTGCTTTCCAGCGAATTTATGCTCGTCGACACGGATTCTGAAACGTCTGACGCCGTCAATGCGAACCGTCGGGACCGATGATTGATACTCCGAAAATCGTCAGCAGCGTATAAATCACGGCGAAAGAAATCACAATCACACCGATTGTGCGGTTGAGATTCCTGATACCCTTTTCTCCGAAATGGTTGCTCATTTTGTTGATGACGTACGTTAGCCCCAACCACCACAAAAGCGCACCTCCCATGATGGCAGCATAACCAGCCACCACATTGACGAATTTGTCAGCACCAGCGAAGGGGGCCATCATATTAAACAAGGCGAGGAACAAAAAAATGATTGCTGGGTTACACAACGTGATGAAAAACGACGTGAGAAAATTCCGGAAAAGCGAACCCTTATTTTTTGATTCTGGGTGGACATCCACGCGCGGACCTGTGCGGAACATATAAGCTCCGAAAGCCAAGAGCATGGCGCAACCAACGAGCTTCACCCAAAAGACATTGGCAGGAGAGGTCAACGGTGACACCAACGACAGGCCGTAGCCGGTTAGCAACGCATAAAAAACGTCACTCAACGCAGCGCCAGCGCCTGTCACCACGCCATACGCACGCCCTTTCTTAATCGTGCGACGAATGCATAAAATACCAACAGGCCCCATCGGTGCCGATGCGACAATTCCAATAACAATTCCCTTGATTATATATATAAGTATATCTACGACATTTTCCATTTGACTGCAAAATTCGCTTTTTTTTATGAGAGAGAAAAATTTTAAGACGGTTTTGTAGGGCAACACCTGCTTTTCTTACACGTTTCCCCATGTATTGCCCACATAGTCCTACACTTGCTTCCGAAAAAACAGGAAGACACTTTCCCGCATGTTGCAGCCGAAGAAGCCAAGCAATGCCATCGTACCTCGAAGGAAAGACACGGCTGCAAGACATAAAGGAAACCCGCATATCCTCGCACAAGCAGAAATTACGACAACAACCGTTGGGCAGCCCCTTACGTGCATCCTGTTGATAAGAAGAGCACTCCAAACACACAGCAAGATGTAGCCATAAACTTCTTTTTTACGCTATAAAAAACAGGGGGACACCATAAGTAATGGTAACAAAAAGGGACTTGACCAATTTTGTGAAGTAAGAAGTAATTTCTTATACCCTGTCTAAAATGCTCAACTTATTCTTTCAGCATTACTAAAAAGGAAAAGCAGTAGCGCGATGCAACAAGACGCCGCATCCAAACACTACTGCCTTTCACATGTTAACCAAACATCATTTTTATCCTTTGCTGTAATAGCTGTTTCCGTAACCGTAGCCATAGCCGTAACCATAGCCGTAGCGATAGTTGCCATACTTGCCACTGACATATTTCGTACCGTTGAGGAGCAATGTCAAATTGTTGAATTTCTTTTCTTTATACAACTCTGAGACATGGCCCAATGCCCGTCTGTCCATCAAACCAGCACGCACAACGAAAATCGTCACGTCGGCATATTCCTTGATGATGGAAGCGTCTGCCACAATTTCAATCGGCGGACAATCCAGGAAAATGAAATCATATTCCTGACGGAGCTTTTCAATCAGCGTCTTCATGTCGCCCACCTGCAAGAGTTCCGCAGGGTTGGGAGGTATCACGCCAACGGGGAGCAAGTCAACGCCTTCCGCGATGCCATCCTTGAGGATGAGCGAATCAATATCGGCTTCCTGGCCGCCCAAATAAGACGACAATCCAACAGGCGAACGACGTGCAACCATGTGACTGAGCGAGGCGTGGCGCAAGTCCATATCTATGGTGATAACGCGCTTGCCGCGCAACGCAATGGCTTTTGCCAAATTGGGCGTAATGAAGCTCTTGCCTGAAGCAGGGTTAAACGAGGTGAACATAACCACGTTACCCGCATTATGATTCTTGATGAAATAATCGAGATTGGTTCGCACAATACGCAACGACTCGTTGATCAAGTCGCGACTGTCGGCCTTGACAACGACCTCTCTCTTGACAGGACTCCGTCGGCTCCACCAATGCTTTCTGATGGAAATGTCGGGCACTTCGCCCACCAAAGGAACGTCCAGACTATCCAAATCCTTGCGTCCGCGAACTGTATGACTCATCGTGTCGCGCTGGAACAAGAGTCCACCAGGCACCACCAGTCCAAGAGCAAAGGCCATCAGCATGATCATGTTCTTCCTGGGAGCCGCCGGAACGCGCGAACCCGTTGGCGGCTGGATGATACTGGTGTTCCACGCCGTGTATGTGCGCGACAGTTCGTTTTCTTCACGCTTCTGAAGCAGAAAGATATACAAAGCCTCCTTCACTGTCTGCTGGCGCTGAACAGAGGCCAACACCTTCGCCTGGCGCGGATTTGAGGCAATCTGCGCATTGATTTGCTCGTCGGAAGCGCGGACATTGTCAATCTGCTTCTGAATCTGCGTCACATAATTGTCAAGCGAACGAACAATGGCCATTTTCTGGGAAGACAAACGGCGGTCGATATCCTTGACCACAGGAGCGTTGACACTTGAATTTTCAACATAGCTGATACGGTCCAGCATCAATTTGTTGTATTCGGCAACCAGACTCTCAACGCCGCCGGCCGAAATGCCCACGTTCGACGGCAGCAACTGGTCGTCCTTGCTCTTGTCGTCCAGACGCTCGCGCAAGAACTTAGCCATGCTCAGCTGGTTGTGAAGCTTCAGCAACTCATCAAAATTCTTGCTGCTCTGCTGCATATCCTTGGCCAAAGAAGCCTGAATATCCGGAAGGAGATTGGCGCTCTTATAGTCAGAGATTTTCTCATCAACATTCTCCAGTTCCTTCGTCAGATTCGTCAGGCGCTCTTCGATAAATTCAGACGTGCTCTCCGCCATGCGGTTCTTGTCTTTCACCCACTTTTCGTTATACACGTCAATCAACGTGAGCAACACATCCTTAGCGCGGTCGGGACTCTCGTCAGAAATGCTCAAATCCAAAACTGAGGCCTCCTTGTCGCTCAGCGCCACATTGAGACGTGCCGCATAAGCATTGCCAACCGCCGTAATGGGGTATTTGTTAACATATATCTTCTTGCCGATAAAACTGTCGTCCCAAGCAGGGCTCAGCGAAACCCTCAGTCCGCCAACCGGGGTTTTCACGCGCTGCCCCACGTTCACCAGCAGTTTCTTGCCATCGGCAACCTTCTCGCCCATCATCACGAACGAGGAAATTTCCACCTTCGAACGGCTCAACGGCGTCAGCTCGAAAGCAAACGAGTTATCATCGCCCAAGAGCATTGACATATCGAGCACAATGGGCGCATCGTTATACAAGGGATGCTTGTGGAGGCCCTGATCAACATCCATCTGCAAATCCAGATGCAGGCGCTTTGCAGTTTCCTGCATCATGATAGGCGCACTGATTGTCAGGATTTCGTTTTTGATATTGGTGTTTGACTTAATCAAGCCCAAATCACTGAAATCCTGTATGGAGGTCGATGCGCCCTTGTTGTTCTTGTCATCTCTAATGAGCAACTGGGTACTGGTTGTATAGATAGGTGTCGTACTCATTATATAGTAGACAGCAATCACCATCGCAACGACAACCGATGCGACGAACCAATACCAATGAGAAAGGAACATAAATCCATAGTCGGCCCAGTTCAAGCCTTCTTCTTCCTTTTTCTCCAATTCCATTTCTTTTGTCATACCATTAACCATTAAAGGGTTAGTTTTTTTTGCAGATAAAGTTCATTTCAAAAATACGGGCATCCAGAAGCCGTCCAAAAGCCCTGTTCTTCTCTTGATAGTCCCAGCCCGATCATGAGGAGCGCCCTGCCAGAATTAAGCAGTTCCCGACATTCTGTAATCCTAACTGATCCCCAGGCGCATACCTGGTGCTAAATTGTGTTTCCCAAAATGCCAAAAAACATGTGACAACATCCCATTTACACACCTGCGACATCCCGCAGCATGCAACAGACAACTCATCACATCATTTTTCAAGAACACCTCTTAAATAATTGGCAAAGATATTAATATTTTTCCACAATACGATTTTTTTACACCTATAAATAATCGTGAACCCTGTTTTTTTATGCTCCATCCCAGCATTTCCGTCCAGAAGGGCCCCGCAATTGCTTTTGTGGACAACAAAACTGCCATAAGCAGCGCCGATTCAAGAAGCAGGAGATTTGGCGAACGCGGGGGCAGACGCAGGCGAACGCGGAGGCAGACGCGAACGCACATGGGAGCAGACGCGAATGCACACTGCCCCACGTTCGCTGACAAGTATAGGTTCCAGATTTCCGAATCAACAAGTATTTGGGCATGGTACCCACATAGCCATTGGAAGACAAGCTATTGAGAAATAGGTTATTTGCATTTTTCACGGCAATAAGATTGACTCCCGACAAACCAACCTTCGCCTTCTCCCTGCAAATGTAGAAAGAAAACGAAAGGGGGTGTCCAGAGAATCCAGACACCCCCTTTATATAAAGTCTGTTATCAAAGTTCGTTGCGGACAATGCGGCCCATCTGCATCACAAAGGTGAGTTGCAGATTGTTGTCGAACATGATGATGTCGGCATCTTTTCCGTTTTCCAATGAGCCTTTACGGTTGAAGATTCCCATAATCTTGGCTGGCGTTTCGCTCGCCATGCGGCAAGCGTCTTCCATCGGTATGCCGGCCTGCTCAACGCAGGTGCGAATCAAGCGGTCCATGGTGGCGATGCTTCCAGCCAGGGCTGAACGATCGGCGAGTTTGCAGACACCGTCTTCAAGGATGACGCGGGGATCGAATGCCGTGTTGTCCTTGCTGGCAGAACAGCCAAGAGCGTCGGTGATGAGGGCGGTTTTCTCTACGCCCTTAATCTGCCAGATCATGCGCAGCATGACGGGCGGCACATGGATGCCGTCGGCGATCATTTCAACGGTCATATTCTCTTCGGCAAAGATGCTCTCCACGGTTCCGGCCGTTTTAAATTCGCGGGTTTTGTAGACCACGGGCATGGCGTTGTAGAAATGGGTGGCGTGTGTCATGCCTGCCTCATTGGCGGCATGAACGTCTTCGTATTTCGCACGCGTGTGTGCAATGGCGGGCAAAACGCCAGCTTGGCGGCAGGCTTTGACGAAATCGACGCTGCCGGGCAGTTCGGGAGCTTCGTCCCAGCGCTTCAGGCATTTCTTGCCTTTTTCAAGCAGTGGCACGTATTCTTCTGGCACGGGGGCTTTTATCCATTCGGGGATTTGTGCGCCAGCCTGTGCGGGATTGAAGTACGGACCTTCCAAGTGTAAGCCCATCACGGGGGAATCGGGCTCGTCCATTAGCTTGTCGCAGGTTTCCATGGCTTTCTCAATCATGGGCACCGTCGAAGAAGAGAGCGTCGGGAAGATGGCGGTCGTTCCGTTTTGCATGTGTGCGTCGACAGCCACGCGGAAGGCTTCTTCCGTGCCTTCCATGAAGTCGCGTCCGCCGCCGCCATGAATGTGCATCTCAATGCCACCGGGCACAACGTAACCGCCCTTGGCGTCAATGCGTTCTGCGCCCTCGATGGGGAGGGTGCTGTTGAGAACTGACAGGATTTTGTTTCCCTCGACAACAACGGAGCCGTCGGTCAGCCATCCCTGAGGGGTCAGGATGCGACCATTAACTATTTGTTTCATTTTGATGAATATGTTTTAAACGTTTTTCTGTTTTTCCTTGGATGAACCGGAATTGAGGCCGATTGAATTACTTGGCAAATGTAGCATTTTTTTCTTGATGTTGCCCCCTTCTTGAGGTATTTTGTAATGGTAAAAAAATAACTTGACCAATTTTGTAGAATAAGGAATTATTTCTTATGCCCTGTCAAAATTGTTCAACTTATTCTTTCACCATTACTTTCTTTTCTTGAGCGGGGTTAATGCCCTAACGACTTGGAGGGAGGGGGATGATGTCACCACTTATTTATCGCACTGCAAGCGGTGCGCCCCCAGCTTTTTTCATAAAGCGGACGTAGGCAACGACGACCATGGCGCCTGTTAGCACCCAGGAGAGCGGATAGGCCAGCATGAGCCGATGGAAGCCAGGCCAAACGGGGCAGACGGCGAAGACCCACACCATGCGGAGCAGGCAGGTGCCGACAACCGTGAGGAGGGCGGGAAGGAGCGAACGCCCCATCCCACGCAGGGCGGAAGCGGAAATCTCGTAGCTACAGGCCAACCACTGGAAGGCCAAGACGAGGTGCATGCGTGTCACGCCATAGGGAATGATGGCCTCTGAGGAAGAGAAGATGCGAAGGAAGAAGGGGGAGAAGCAGGCGAAAATACCGTTCATCATCCCACAGAATATTACGCTGGCGACCATACATATCCAAAAGACGCGGCGCACGCGCTGCATAAGTCCGGCACCGTAGTTTTGCGCGATGAAGCTGATGGCGGCACCGTTGAAGGCTTGGATGATGAAATAGCAATAATATTCGAAGTTAAGGGCGGCGGAACTGCCAGCAACGGCATCGGCGCCAAAGGTGTTGATTTGCGACTGCACGACGACGTTCGACACAGAAAAGACCATGCCCTGGAGCCCAGCGGGCACGCCTATTTTGAGCATGCGCAGGAGTTCGCGACGGTCAACGTGTAAATCATGAAAATCAAGACGGAAGGGGACTTCTTCGCGGCGCAATAGGCGCACCATGAGGAAGGCGCTGAGGGCGTTGGCGATGGAGGTTGAAATGGCCACGCCTTCTACGCCCATGTGGAAAACGAGGACGAAAAGGAGGTTGAGCAGGGTGTTGGCGATGCCGGCCACGAAAAGTATGTAGAGGGGACGGCGGGTGTCGCCCTTGCTGCGCAGGATGGCGGCGCCGAAGACGTAGATCATGAAGAACGGCATGCCGAGAAAATAGATGCGCAAATAGAGGATGGCCATATCGAGAACTTCGGGGGGCGTGGACATGGCGCTCAGGATGGGGCGTGCCAGGGAGGTGCCAAGCACCGTGAGGGCAAAGCCGCTCACAAGGGCCACAACGGCCACCGTTGACACGGCATGGCGAATGCGCGTGTGGTCGCGCTGGCCGATAAGCGTGGAAATGACGGCATTGGCGCCCATGGAAATACCCATAAAAAGGTTGATGAGCAGGCCGATGACGGGGGCATTGCTGCCGACTGCCGCGAGCGCATTGCTGCCGACGAAGTGACCGACAACGGCGATGTCGACTGAATTGAAAAGCTGTTCGAGAAGACTGCTGGCGGCCAACGGAAGGCTGAACCAAAGGATTTTCAGCAACAAGGGGCCATGCAGCATGTCAACGCCCGACATGGCGGATTCGGATGTTTTTTCTGACATTTGGTTGGAGAGATGGGCTTGCCCATTTTTTTAGTAGGTGTTCAAAATTAGTTTACTATAAAATAATTTTGAACACCTACTTACAAACAATCATTTTTAGAACTCGAGGCTCAGGCGGAGATTGAGGAGCAATCCTGTCAAGTAATTGGGCACGGCATATTGCGTGTTGCTGATATCTGTCACCCAATAGTAGCTATTGACGTTGCTGATGCCCCAGAGGTTGAAGGCGTCAAGACCGAGCCAGGCGTTTTTGACGTTTCTCCATGCTCTTCTGCGCTGCTTGGGGTTGTCGCCTCCGCAAAGGCGATAGCTCATTCCGAGGTCAACGCGCTTATAGGCCGGCGCACGGAAGGTGAAGTTTTCCTTCGAGGAATGGGGCGCCCCAAAGGGCAGCCCGTCGGCCAAAGCTGCCTTCAGTGTCACACGCCAGCGGTCGGTGCCGGGGAAATAATCAGTAAAGAAAAGGGAAAGGGCATACCGCTGGTCGGTTGGACGTGGCACCCACAGGTCCCCGATTTTCTCTTTGGTGCGCATCAGGGAGAGGGTGACCCAGGAATCTGTTCCCGTGACGAACTCGCCAAAGAGCTTGAAGTCGACTCCGGCCGCATAGCCCTTGGAGGAGTTGCCACCAGCATACACGATACGCATATTGTCGACCGTGTAGGGGATGAGGTTGGAGAGCGCCTTATAGTAAGCCTCTGCCGTGAAACGGAAGGGGCGGTTGTTCATACGGAACGTGTAGTCGCCTCCGATGACGAAATGGACGGAGCGCTGCGAGCGAATATCTTTGAGGAGGGTGACGGTGGAAAGGCCAGCACGGATGACAGTGTCGCGCAATTCCTTGTAGAAGGGTGCCTGATAATAATAGCCTGTTGCGAGACGGAAGGTCCACCGGTCGTTGAAGGCGGGCAACAAGCCCAAGGAAAGGCGCGGCGAAAGAAGCGTCTCTTTGTTCCAGTCCCAATGGGAAAGGCGCAAACCGTAATTGAGGTTGAAGAGACCTATATCCGACTTGATGCGCCACGTGTCTTGCAGGTAGGCTTCAAGGCGATTGGTGGTGATTTCGTTTTTCGAGCGTTCGCTGTAAATGAGCATCAGGCGGTCGGGATCTGTCGGGAGGGAATGTCCCATAGAATCGCGCATTTCCCACTGACTCGCATTCTCGCGTATGTGTTCGCGCTTATAGTCGAATCCCAGTTGCAACGTGTGGGCCGTGAAGCGGGTTCTGAAACGCAGTCCAACGTCAGACACCCGCGCTTGCAAGCGGTTGCGGGCGTGCTCCATGTAGGTGCCGACACCCAACTGCGCATTCGACTGCGACTCATTCAGCCAATATTCCCCTTGGATGTCATAGTTTTCCTGTTCGTGGGTGGTGAAGGCAGAATATTGCAAGGCCAGGAAGGTGTTGGCATTGAAATGGCGCGTCAGGGAGAAGGCGGCGAAATAGGTGCGGAAGAAGTCTTTTTCCTGTCCGTCGAAATAGACACGGAAATTCTTGGCATCGTTCATGGTGCCGAACTTTGTTTCGCGCTCTTCTGGCACGAAGCGATAGTTGTTGTCGGAAATATTTCCCAAGGCATCAAAGCTCCAATGCTTGTTGGGATGCCAAGAGAGAAAGGCCTGATAGTCGAGATATTTAGGGCGATATTCTCCCTTGGTGTCGAGGGTGCCCAGGAGATAGCCCGTCGTTTTGTATCGCACGGACGTCATGAGGCTCACGCGCTGGTTTCCCCACCCTACATAGGCGCCGGCTCCGAGGAAGGAGGCCGTGGTTGTGGCTTCGAATTTTTCGGGACGCTTATAGGTAATGTCAAGAACGGAGGACATGCGGTCGCCATATCTGGCCTCAAAACCACCAGAAGAGAAGGCGATGCCCTCGACCATATCGGAATTGATGATGGAGAGGCCTTCTTGCTGGCCAGAACGCACAAGCATGGGACGATAGACCTCTACACCGTTGATGTAGACGCAGTTTTCATCGAAGGAACCGCCGCGCACGTTGTATTGCGAAGAGAGTTCGTTGTGGGTGGAAACACCGGCCTGCGTGGCAATGATTTCTTCCACGGCATTGCCTGTTGTTGATGGCATGCGATGGGCATCTACGGGCCTGATTTTCTGCGTTGTTCCGGTTTGGACGCCCTGCCCCGTGACAACGGCTTCGCCAAAGGTGGTGGCACCATATTGCGGCAACATGACGTCAAGACGTACAGAATCGCCACTGGCAACGACTTGCCGGCGGCGTGTTTCATAACCAATCATGGAGAACACAACCGTCAACGAATCGCCAACATTGGCATGGAGAGCATAGTGACCTTTGAGGTTGGTGACCGTCAGATTGGAAGTGCCTTGTATGCGGACGGAGGCCAATTCGATGGCGCTGCCTTTTTCGTCGCGTACATTGCCGAATATCCTGCACCGTTTTTGCGCGGAAACGCTGACGGCGAAGAGAAAGAGCAGAAGCAGCAACGGCTTGAATTTGTATCTGAACTTTAATGGCATATATATAAAGTGTATGGAGGAAGGGTAGATATAAGTAGGTGTTCAAAATAATTTTATAATGAACACCTGTTTACATTACACATTTTATACATTACTCCTCCCCGTCCTTACGACATCGGGGCTTTGAAACTGCGGGAGGTCGACCATGCGCTGCAAGACGCCTTCGAGATAAGGATAGCTGATGCAGACACCGTCGAGCAACTGGCGACGCAGATTCTGGATGGCTGGGGGGATGCTGTTGAGGAAATAGGTCTTGCGCTCAAAATAGCCTCGCAGTCCGTAGGTGCCCAACACCTGCAAGATGCGGAAGAGCACAAAGAGATGGAGCTTGGAGCGGAAAGCATCTTCGTCAAACGAACAGATTTGATGCAGTTCTGCGAGGTATTCTCCAATCATGGTTTCTCTGAGCATTTGCGGATAACGCGCAGAAGCCTGCCAAAGGAAGGAGGCGAGGTCGTACTGCAATGGCCCTATCTGTCCGCCTTGGAAATCTATGAAGCAAGGTGAAGCGTCTGCCTGCCGCAGCATGACATTGCGGGCTTGGAAATCACGATAGAGAAAGGTCTTGATGGGCTGTCCCGCATAGTCGGCGGGCATACCGGCCACGCAGACGAGGTCGCTGGCGAAGCGGTCGAAATCCGTCTGCAAGGCGACTTCATTAAAGGCCAAATCGGTGGTTTTCAGAAAACAATACTTGAAATAGTTCAAATCGAACATGGCTGCCTGCTCGTTGAACACGTTGGGCGAAAGGAGGCATTGCTCGTCGAGCCCTTCGGCACCCTCAACTTGAAGATGTGGCAGGAGGCGAATGACGCTGGACACAAGGGCTGTTTCACGCTCTGAATAGCTGCCTCCAGAATCGCGCCCCGTTTTAAGCGCGTCGTAAAGCGATTGGCGTCCGAGGTCAGTTTGAAGATAGGAACTGCCGTCGTCGCTAACGGCCAATATTTCTGGCACGGGCAGATGGCGCTCCGAAAAATGTCTGCTCAAATAGATGAAGCAGCGGTTTTCTTCAACGTCGTGGTTGACAACGCCAATCACGCTGCCTCCTCCAAGGCTTGTCAGCCGCAAGTAATGGCGGTTGCTCCCTGATTTAGGAATCTGCTCTATGTCGGCAGGTTCGTACCCACACCACGTTTTATATAATTGTAACAATCTCTGCATATCTGGTAAGTAGATGTTGTCTTGGCTTGCAAAACGCTTCCCCAAGCAAGGCTGCAGCGCCTACTGCATTTTTGCCACATTGGCCAAATGAACCGCTACTAAAGCGGCCGTTTCTGTGCGCAGACGGCTCTTGCCCAAGGATATGGGCTTGAAGCCTGCCTTGAAAGCCATTTCCACTTCCTCCGGCGCAAAGTCGCCCTCTGGCCCGATGAGGATCTGCACGTCTTTGTCGGGGTCTATTGCCTGCGGGAGAAAGACGGTGTGGCGTGCCTCGCTCTGCATAAACGCCGCGTCGTTCATCGAATCGCCGTCGTCCATATCATAACAATGGGCGATGAAGCGTTGCCCGCTAAAGGGCTGTTTGAGGAATTGCACAAAGGGGCACATCTCATCAACAAGGGGCTTCCATGCTTTATGGCTCTGCTTCATGGCAGAGATGACGATGCGCTCAATGCGCTCCGTTTTGACAACGCGGCGCTCGGAGTTTTTGCAATCAATGAAGGAGATGCGGTCCATTCCGATTTCGGTGGCTTTTTCCGCCAGCCACTCCATGCGGTCCATATTTTTGGTGGGGGCAACAACGAGATGGATTTGCCCTTTCCAGGATTTCGTGTCGCGGTGTTCGCGGTCGACTTGCAGCAGGCAGTTGGAACGCGAAGCCATCGTGATGGTGCAGTCGTAGAAATTCCCGACGCCATCAGTGACGCGCAACTCGTCGCCTTCTTTCATGCGCAACACGCGTACGGCATGATTGGAGTCGTCAGACGGCAAAGCCGCTGAAAGGGGAAAATCGGGCGCATAAAAAAGATGATATTCTTTCATTGTCGTTTGGGATCTTAGTGGTGGTGATCACGCAGGAAATCAACGGTTGAGGATGAACTTGAGGCTCACTCCAAAATCCTGTGTCGTTGTCGGATAGGATGAGGATGTCAAGAGCGGACGATTCATCTGCCGGTCATAGTAGGCCGTCAGCGTGAGATAGCGGCTCAGGGCGTAGTCGGCAGAAAACGACACCTGGACGGCTTTGTTTCCGCTCGTGGCCTGTGACAGCACCGTGAGGATGTCGCGGCAGATGGCACTCTGATTTCTGAACGAAATGTCGAAGCGCAAATTCAGGTCGTTGGAGAAACCGCGACTGCTGGACGTCTGTTCGTTTTGCTGATTACTTGAACGGTTGCCGCGGCGACGCGACTTCACGGTTTTCTTCGGCGCGAACAATTTCGCACCAGAAATCTTGTAGCCAGCACCGATGACAAAGTCGTTGGAGCGCGTTTCGGTGAGCTGCTGAGAAGTCATACTGAGGTTCAGCACGCGCGTCTTCCTGTATTCCACCTTGGTGGAGATATTGTTGTTGAACGTCATGTCGACACCAATCAGTGGCGAGAAGCTCTCGTTGATGCTGACGGTTGAGATGTCGAACTTGCTGCTCGGCGTTGGCATGCCGGTTGAGACGTCGCTGATGAAGCCGAGTCCGCCCATATATTCTTGGAAGGAGGTGAAGGTGTTGTACGATCCTACAGAATATACGCTCTTATAGGCATGCGTGATGGTAAAGGCACGGAAGATACGACGCATGCGTTTCAGCTTGGCCAGACCGTTGTAGTTGACAGTCCAGTTGGGCAACAGTTTGGAGAGGCTCGGGAAAATGTCGAGCGAAGTGCCGCCAGAGGCATAGGCGTTGAGGAACGCAGGAATCATGACATCGGCCGAGTATTTGCCAACTGTTCCGTTGGCGGGGTCGAAGGGTTTGCCCGCCAAAGCGGAGCCTGCAGGATAAACGGCACCAGCATACTGCGCTTCAACCCGCTGCTGATAGGAATCGAGCGAGTTGACGAAACGCTGAAATGTTTTGCTCCGGTAACCATTGTTGACAGAACCACCCTTCTCGAAAGCCGAGCGGATGGATATCGTTGTCATAGTGAAAGAGCCTGTCTCGGTTGTCGGCATACCAGAGAACATGTATTGGATGCTGCGCGTCTTGTTGGTGTTGCGCGACGCATTCAAGTCTATCTTCAAATTCGGAATTGGCTCCAGGGTGGCGCGGATTTGGAAATCCTCATTGAGATTGGTGGTGGCTGGCGTCACTATGCTATCGGCCGTATTAAGCCAGCCGTTAGACATGGCTTTCTGGATATAGCTGTCGCCTGTGAATCCAAAAGCGAAATCGAGTCCCGGCTGCAGCCCTCCGCCACTGTGCTGACCGAAATAATCACCAACACGCGGCATGAAGCCCGGCAGGGTCATGTTGTAGCGGTTGGTGTAAGACACGTTGACACTGCGCACCATCATGAGCATTCTCGTTCCGAATTGCAGCGCCTTATACCAACGCTGGTCTTCCGTGTTGCGGCGAGATGTGACGGTGAGTTTCAGATGTGTGGTATCGCGCGAAGAAATCTCAATTTTATTATTGTCTAAAACTTTATATTTCAACGCATAGCGTGAGCCGTCCTGGCGTATGGCCACGACCCGCAGACGCTTCGACTTCTGCCCGTGTTGCACGACAAGCGTGGTGTCTTGCTTGAGCTGTATTTCCTTTACGAACTTCTTGGGCATCGTTGGCTTCACCGTAGAGAAACTTGAAGCGAATTTGCGATTCACCTTCTTCAGGAACGGCACATGATTGTAGAGCGTTTCAAACTTCATGCGCACGTTGGTAGAAGTGGTTCTCGAATTAGCGATGGTTCCGGCCATCTGTGTGCCGTCGTCCAGGTCAGCTCCGCGTTCCCAATTATAGGTGGCGGCGTATTTCACGTCAGAGGTCACCCAATCGAAAACTGGCAATTTGTTGATTGGCAACTGCCATGAGGCATCGAAGCTCTGCTGATAGTTGAGCGGAGTTCCCATATTGCGAATGCTGCTCCAGACAGAGTCTTTCCACGCCGTATAGCGGTCGGGATACAAATCTTTGTTGATAGCCGTGTAGGGCTGCTCAATCTCAGCGTTCGTGCCAGAAGAGAAATTGGCATGCAGGCTCTTTGTCAGGTCCCAACGGAGTGTGAAACTTCTGTTCCATAAGAAATCGCTCGACCACGTCAATGGCAACGTCGTGTTGTCGAGGTTTTCCATATCGCGCTCCTGCAATTCGAAATAGTTGCGCGTGATGTCGGAATTGAAGCCGATGTTCTGAGGCAGATAGTTGAAATTCAATTCCTTTACAATCTTCATCCATTGGCTCTTGCTCTTCATTTTTTTGAAGGGCTCGAAAGCCTTGTAAGAGGGCGAATAATTGTAATTGAAATTCCACTTCCAATTCTGGTCTTTCTCCCATGCTGTTGTCTCTCCCGACGTGTGACGGCTGCTATGACCGTAACTGAAGGAGAAGTTGGCGGGGTCGTAGGGCATCGGATGGCGCTTGGTGGAGATGTCGAAACGCAGGCCGGAAATACTGATATTCTTGTTGATCACCACCGTTTCGGCAATGTTCTTCAAAGAATCTTTCTCATGCTTGGTGGCGAGGCCTTCCAACGATTCGTCCATGCTCATGTCGGTGTCAAGCGGATTATATCGCGGCGATGTTCTCTCCTTGCTATAGGTGTAATAAATGGGGGCTTTAAGCTTTATTTTGTCGGGCAAAAAGCGGCCAGCTTCAACATTGGTTGTCACGCTATATTGGAAGAGGTCGTTGTCGCGACGCTGACTGACACCTTCTTCGAGACCGCCAAATCCATCGGTTTCGATATGGCCGGAGAGATTGACGCTTGCCACATCAGACAATTGCATGTTGAGCGTGCTCTGCGCAGCCCATCCGCCCTTGTTGCTGAAATTCTGCAAACGCAATTCATTGGCCCATACTTCCACGCTCTTGACGGAACGGGAATTGTTTCGGACACCAATCATGATGGTGCGCACTTCTCCCAAAGAAGGATTTCCCATCACGGAAATTTTGTTTGCCGGACGGTTTACATCATATTCGCTATAAAGCTGGGCATACCCCGTTAGGCCCAATGATTTCTGCTTGTTCCTGTTTTTCTTGACATTCGTGAGCACAGTCAAGTCGATGTCGAGCATATTTTCAACTGGCCACACCTTGGCAGGGCCGGTTCCGGAATTGGGATAGTTTCCCTCCGGAGTCACCTTCAACGGGATTTCGTATTCATAGAAATTGTTTTTGTAGTCAGAGCCCAATCTGATGAAGATGCTGGTCTGCCCATCTTCCAGAGACGCATCGCCAGGCAGACTGTTGGCATGCGCGAACATCTGCAAATGGCGATAGCGACGCAAATCGAGCGACGTATTTTTGTAAACGGCGCGGGCGTCGCCTGAGGCGAGGTTCTCCACCGTCAGCGCCAACGACTGCTCGTTGTCCTGAAGAATCTGCTGCTGACCGGGGTCGACAACGCGACTGATGCCGGGCGGGATGACATAGTTGACCGGTGTTTTCTCGTTGTTCTCTTCGAAACTCACAGCCGACACGCTCAAGTTACCGCTCACGTCGGGCACATGGTTGGCATAGAGCGACTGCTCATAAGAGCGCCATTCTCCGTGAACGAGGTTGAGGGTGGCAAAACGGAGCACAACTGGTTTTTCAAATCCCGTCATGAACATACGCATGAAGCGGATGCTTGAGAAATCACTGATGTTTCCCTCGCGCTTCTCATATTGTTCAACAGGGATGCGGAAGAGATACCACTTGGTTGTCAAGTGGTTGCCATCACGCGTGGTGGTGGTATTCTCGCGTTTGTCAACGATGAAATTCTGCCCCACATTCATCATGTCGGGCGAAATGCGCACGCGATACTGATAATATTTTTCGTATTCGTTCAGCGTGTAGTCTTGGTTGATATCCTCCACATCTGGCGTGGTCTTATAGGCCGTGCTATACTTTTCCGGAGAATGCTCAGCGTCTACGGAATTGCCGTTGGGATTGTTGATGCGTTTGTAGCGCTCAAGAATCGACGTCTGTGCATTGTCGAAGTCTGTGCCACGAAAATAGTGGTACTTGTCGGCAGAAGGCGAGGCAAGGATGGAATCGTAGACTTCCGGACGGACAATGTTGCGGATGCTGTTGAGATACTGCTTATAGGCGGGAAACTCCACTTCATCCTTGCTTGAAAGACCGTTGAAACCGACGTCTTGCTTCTGGCGTGCGCCGCTTGAGGTGTTAAACGCATAGGTGATACTGTTTTGCGTTGGTACACGTCCCCATACCGTTTCCGTGTATTGCGAAGGGTCGTCATCAATGGGCAGTCCGCTTTCATAGAATTTCTTGCCGTCTTTGAGGATGTCTTCGCTGATCTCTCCGAGGTTGAAATAGAGGTCGCCAGAGAAGGCCGCCGCATTGTCTTGCGTGGTGATAAAAGGATCCATCAACCAAAATTCAATGTAGCCGATGTTCGCCGTCTCGAAGTCAGAGACGTCAATCTTGCGCATCATGCCGCCCCATCTCTTTGACGGAGAAAGCAAACGGCCGTTAGCATCCAGCGAGGGGTCGAGATTATACGGGCCACGCTCGTTGGGATAGTACGCCAGGTTGAGGACGTTCAGCGTTGAAGCCTCACTGAAATTAATCTGACGGTTGGGAAACAATTCGTTTTTATAGATCTCCCTGACGCGGGGGTCAGACAGCTGTTTGAGGTCGCTCTTGATATGGCCTGGTGTCAAAGAAGAGGAACGTCTCGTGAAAAGAGGGTCAATGTAATACCATGCCAACAAAGCGCGGTTGTAGCCATAGCGGAGGTCGTTGGTCAATTTCGATTCGGGGAACATGCTCGGCACGGAACTCAGCGTCCACTCCGTCGGATTCGAAATATCGATTTCGTTCTTAGCGTTTTCAAAATCATCGATATATGAAGCGTTGCCCTGGGCGCCCTGAATGCGTCCGGCAATGAGTTGAGCAAACTCGGCGGAGAAATTGATGCTGGAAGGTGCCGTGCAATGCAACACGGGCAGTTTGTCCAGTATATTGGTAAGCCACTGGCTTTCCTTCTTCCAAGACATATTGAGCCCCCACATCGTGTTGTTGAGCGGTTCGCTTCCCATAGCCACCTTCGTTGTCAATGGTTTTTCGCCCAAGTGCATAAAGGTGCCGCCCAAAGTGAACGACTTTGAGAAATCATATTGCCAATTGAATCCGACAAGCGTTTTACGCTGCATGCCATAATTGGTGTCGCTCTCCGTACTGACATTGATGGGAGTGCCTGCATCCAAGATGCTCTGATTCAAGATGGTGACGATTCCGGAACTATAGTCCACACGGTAATCGGTGCCTTCTGCCAGCGTCATGCCTCCAGCTGTGACCACCACAGAACCCTGAGGGATATTCATGGAGCCCAACTGAATTTCGTTGTTTTTCGAAGCCTTATACTGGCCCGTTATGATATATTTGTTTTTCTCGGCAATCTGCTTGGCCACAGTTTTTGTCGAATCATACAACTCCTGGAACACATATTTACCACTGACGGCATCATCCCCGATAACGCGCCTCAAGTTCTCGCCAAACGGTTCTGCCACAGGGAAATAGACACGGCCGTTGGCTGCGTCGATGGTGTAGCCATCAACATAGTCAAAATAGCCGTTAGGGTTTCTCTTGTTGTTGTTGTCCAAGCGGTCGAGGCCAACGAGCGTCAGAATTTTCTTGTTTTTCAAAGACGGCTCAGGGAGATATGAAAGATAAACGCCCGTCGTGTCGCTCAGATATTTGATATTCAAACGAAACTTGTCGCTCTGGAGAGAAGTGGCACCAAGGGAATAGACGTTTTTCATCATCAAATCCCAGTTGCCCATCTGAGGCGTACAGGCCGTGTTCTTCAGCGCTTTCACATAAAGCACCTGCTGGTTGTCTTTGATGTCGGAAGAAAATTCACCGACCTGGAAAGTCTGCCCTTTATAGGTGTACTCATAAGCCACGGCGAGCACCTGGTCGGGTTGCAACGTCGACTTGAGGGAGATGTAGCCCAACGCTGTATTCACCTTATATTCAGAAGAATTGAGCAAACGCGCCGTCTCCAATTTCTCATAATCATTGCCGCCGACCAAGCCTGCCGCGTCAAGCACAGACGTGGCCTGCGTGATATTTCTCGCGCCGGAAAGCGAACCATTTAAATTGGAATAGAGCGTGTTGGAGTTATTGTCGGGCGCTGCGCTACCGTTGGCGCTCCAGAGGTCTGAGATTTTCTTCTGCTCGGCCAGGTCCGTAAAGGCCACTATATTGCGCGTGTTTGTCGTCACACCGCTCTTGTTGGTCACCCACACTTCGATGCGGTTGATGGTCACGCCAGAAAAGACATTGGGCAGTTGCGACATATTTGCATCATAGTTGTCGCGAAAAAAGCGAGCCAGGAAGAAGTGGCGGTTTTCTTCATAGTTGTCGGCAGTTATCTCAAAATCTGTGAGCTGCACACCTCCCTTTGAACTGACGCTCTGGCTGCTCGATTTTTTTTGCGACACAACCGTTTGCAGTTTCAGTTTGCCAAACTGCATATCTGCCCTCACGCCGAAAAGCGAAGAAGCGCCGCGAATCAAAGAAGAGTTGGAAGGGAGGGAGACATTACCCGCCTCGATGAGTTTGAATATTTCGTCTTCCTTGCCTTCATACCTGAGTTTTATATTTTGGGTGTCGAAATTAAACGTCGCCTCCGAGTTGTAGTTAAAGTCCATGTTCACCTTGTCACCGACCTTACCATTCACGCTCAAGTTGATTTTCTCGTCGAAATCAAAACCAAAGACACGCCGATTGCGTTCCGCCAACGATGGGTCGTCAACGAAACGTGTGTTTGCTCCAATCTTCAGTTCTGCGCTTCCTTGGGTTTTGATACGCACACCACCGGGGCCGAATATTTTATTGGCCGGTCCGAGGTCGAAGTGCATATCCGTGAAATCAAACTGCTCTTTCCCTTTCGACTTAAATTCCTGGGAATTCCTGTTCATATAATACTCCCGCATGGACTTCTTCATCATCCACCGGTCATACTCCGTCTCAGAAAGAGCATAAGGAACATCCAGAAAATAATTGCCCATTTTTGTGCCCAGAAGATATTTCCCCGTGGTCTCGTCATAATAGAAATCCGTTTTAAGATTCTCTGGGTCTTTCAGGTCGGCGCTACGCTGAACTGGCACTTGCTCCTCTTGCAACACCGTTTCCTTCACAGGGAACTTCGGCACGATGGTGTCCTGCGCGATGATTGGAGCGCGTCCCAAAGCACTTTGGGAAATGGCATCAGCTGGGGCAGCCGCGCATTCTCCAACTGGCAAACGCTGCAAGCGTCCGCCATAAACCATATTGGCTGCCACCGACAAAGAGAATGTCAGTAGCAGCAATGCAAGAACACGTATTTTTGATCTAAATTTCAAATTCAATTCTTTTGAAAAATACACGAGATAATTACAGGCACCCCTTCCCCTTCACACCAAGGAAATTTTCCTTTTGAAGCGACATATATTGGGCAACCAGCATTTCTTCCCCGAAACAGACAGCCTTAGTAATTCAACACCCCTAAAGCATTTTCAGCGCTTGCTTGATGATCTGCTCAACAGCAATATCGGGAGTGGCTTTAATGATTTGATGAACCGCCTTCTGGCTGGGAGCCGGAGAGAAGCCGAGCATCGTCAACGCGGCAATGGCTTCGTTGGCAATTTCCTTTTGCGCACTGCTCATGGACGCACCGCCCGCCCCTGCCGGTTTGTCACCGGCCACACTCATGTCAAGCGAAATTTTGTCCTTCAGTTCCACAACGATTCTATTTGCCGCCTTCGGGCCGATGCCCTTGATGCTTTTGAGCATGGAGATGTTTTCATCGCGGATGATCTCCGCCAATTCCGACGGGGAAAAGGCCGACAGCATCACGCGGGCGGTGCTCCCGCCAACGCCAGACACACTAATCAGCAACAAAAACAACTGACGCTCCAGCTTCGTTGCAAAGCCATACAACTGGTATGCGTCCTCGCGAATGGCCTCATAAACAAAGAGTTTCACCTGCTCCTTGCCTTGTATGGCAGTATAGGTGCCCAAAGAAATCGTCAATTCGTAGCCAACACCGCCAGCCTCAACAATTGCCGTTGTCGGATTCAAGTCATCCACGACACCTTTTATATAATCAATCATAGCAAATTTTCAATTTAAAACGTCCTAAACGGGCAAACGCAAGGACCTATCAATTCACGGACATAACGTCCTATCGGGTATAAGTAAGTGGTCAAAATATCTGACCACCTATTTATAACGAAAAAAAGAGGTTCTTATTGTATCTGAACACCCCCTTTATCAAAATGGAGCTTCCTCCGTTGGAGGCGCAAAGGGGATGGCGTCAGGCGGCGGCAGCTGTTCGTTGCCAATGGGAGGTATTGCGTCAGCCGTCTGGCTGATCATGGCAGTCTCCTCGCCTGGAACCGGCACAACCATCTCGTCATCAGGATTCTGGAATCGGGCATACTGTCCCTTGAATGTTAGAAGCACATCGCCGACAGCACCATTACGATGCTTAGCGATGATGATTTCAGCCTTTCCGCGCAAATCGCACCCCTTGTCATCGGTGAAAATACGGTAGTATTCCGGTCGGTGTATGAACAACACCATATCCGCATCCTGCTCGATGGCTCCAGATTCGCGCAAATCCGACAATTGCGGGCGCTTACCTTCGTTGCCTTCACGGCTTTCAACACCACGATTCAACTGCGACAGGGCCAAAATCGGAATATTTAGTTCCTTAGCAAGCCCTTTCAAAGAACGGCTCACGGTTGACACTTCTTCCTGACGGCTTCCGAAACTCATGCCTGAAGCGTTCATGAGCTGCAAATAGTCGATCATGATGAGCTTGACACCATGTTCCCTCACCAGTCGCCTGGCCTTTGTTCTGAGTTCGAAAACGGAGAGCGAAGGTGTGTCGTCAACAAACAGTGGGGCGCCGTAAAGATTCTTTATCCTGTGGTCAAGCTGTCCCCATTCATAAGGTGCCAACTGTCCGCTCTTGATTTTCTCGCCAGTGATTTCGCAGACATTGACAATCAGACGGTTCACCAACTGGACGTTCGACATTTCCAAGGAGAAGAAAGCCACTGGCACCTGCTGGTCAACGGCAATATTCTTGGCCATGCTCAACGCGAAGGCCGTCTTTCCCATTGCAGGACGTGCCGCAAGGATAACGAGGTCGGAGTTTTGCCAACCGCTCGTCATTTTGTCCAACTGGTGGAATCCGCTCGGAATACCGCTCAATCCGTCGCTTCTCGCCGCCGCTTTCTGCAGCATGTTGTAAGCATCGTTGATGACGGGGTCAATCTGCGTATAGTCCTTCTTCAGGTTGCGCTGAGAAAGTTCAAAGAGCTTTCCCTCAGCCTCCTGCATAAGTTCGTCAACATCCTGCGTGTTGTCGAACGCCTTTGTCTGGATGTTGCTCGTGTAAGAGATAAGTTCACGCGCCAGATATTTCTGTGCGATGATTCTCGCGTGATACTCAATATGGGCAGCCGACGCCACCAAACCGCTCAATTGCGTGATATAGAATGGCCCGCCAACGGCCTCCAGATGTCCGCTCCTCTTCAGCTCGTCTGTAACCGTAAGGATGTCAACGGGTTTCTGCTCGATATTGAGTTTTCGGATGGCCTCATATATCAGCTGGTGTCTGGGCTCATAAAAGCTTTCCGGACGCAAAATCTCGCTCACGAGAGAATAAGCGTCCTTCTCTATCATCAAGGCGCCCAACACCACCTTCTCCAAGTCGGGCTCCTGCGGTTGCAAATGTCCGTAACCGTCTTCTTCCGGAACGGCGTTTTTACGCCCCTTGCCAGATTTATAGTTTGCCGTATATGTTTTTGGTCCTGCCATTGTTATGCTTGTTGTTGTTCGTAAGTAGATAAGCCTGCCCAAGCAGAGGGTCAGAACATATCAGTCATTTTTCTTCACTCCCCTCTTCCGCCTCCAGATACTGCAAACATCCGATATCAGAAGCATCGCCGTCCAGTCGGCTTTTCCCGTTCATGTCCGTCGGATAATACTGCCTACTGATTGCCACGTCGGCATTGCCGACAGCCTGGGATTTCGCGTTCAGCGTAAAACTGAAGATAAGACGCTTGAGGTCGAACGCCGGCGAAAAATTGTCCTCACGCCACACCTCATTTCCTTCTTCCTTCCTGTCCCAGAAGCAGTTGACGATTCTCTCGTCTTCAACTGGCGGCGTGTCAAGCAAACAATTCTGGAAGAAAAATTCAAAGGGTGCATCGGCATGCTCCGCAGAGGCGTCACCAATGATTTCGTCATCAGAATAGCCCGTCACGATGCAATTGAGAAAAGTCGCCTTGTTTAGAGACACCACCTCCTCGCCCATGTAGTTTGAGTAATGCAGCGCCTTGCCGCGGCCGCCCGCAAACACATAGAAATTGCCGATGGTGGCATGAACGAAAGTGTTATCGCCCCCCAACAGCGTGACGCAGTTCCCGCCACAGTTGGTTATCTGGGAGTTCCCGACAAACACCTTCGAGGCCTTGGCATACAAGCCATCGCCGCTCATATTGTGCAGAATGGTGTTTTCCATCCGCAGTTTTTCCTGAGAAATATCGTCCCCACCTTCACATCTGATGCCGTTCTCTCCGCTGTGGATGTCGCAGAAGTTCAAGCGGTTGTCATGACTTTCCGCCTTAAACACCACCCCACCCCATTGTCCTGGAACACGGTCGTACGGTTGGTTGGGAAACATATAGTCAGTGCGTTCACCGCGCATCAAAACCTTCGCGGCCAAAGTGCCTTCGGCATGCAACGTGCCGCGAACTATCAGCGACGCGCCGGCGCTGAAAAACAACTGACATCCCGCGGGCAAAGTCAGCGTTGCGTTCTCGTCGACAACCAGACTATCTTTGACGATATAGGGCAACGCACTGGAAAACACCGTATCCTTGTCCAGCACGAGGGCATTCAGGCGCCTTGCATCCTGGCTGCATGCCTCCAGCACGATACGGTCTTCCGCACCGCCTTCCGTTTGCAACACCAGTTTGTCTTCCCATTTCTTGACATCGCTCGTACCCTGGTCAGCGATGTTCGCCATGACAAAAATGCGTATGGAATCCCTTGCAGGTATCTCCACCTCCGAGCCCGACAGACGTCCGTTTTCCAGGAACACACCGTCAACATTCACGCGAAACACGGAATTTCCCTCTCCCTCCAGATACACATTTTTCAGTCGAATCGACTTTCTCGTGGGATTATACACCTCAAAAGAGCTCGTCGTGGTTGGCTGGCCGCTAAACACCGTGTCGAAACTGACGGTGTCTGCAGAAAAAGCCAAACGATCAGCGGGCGACATGGAGTATTCATCGTCGCTCATACACGCGCCCAGCAGCATTCCACATAATACGAGCAAGAAGCCACCCCTCTGAAAGAAGGACAGCTTCAGCTCCATCACATTGTGTGGCAAATGTTTGTATAAGTACACGTTCAAAACAGATTAACCCATACACTCCGACCGTCATTCTTTTTCACACGTCGAAGCGCAACGGGATAAGTAATCATTACTCAACCGGGAGATGCTTCAAAATATCCAGCAAGTGGTCCCAAACCATCTTGACTGTCGGGATGAGCAGGCGCTCCTCAGGAGAGTGCACGCCGCGAAGCGTTGGTCCGAAGCTGACCATGTCGAGCTCGGGATATTTCTCACTGAAAAGGCCGCACTCCAAACCGGCATGGATGGCCAGGATCTGGGGCTCTTTGTTGAACACCCTTTCATAACTTTCCTTTGCCACTTTGAGGAGGACACTGTTCGGATTCATCTTCCATCCAGGATAGCCCTCGTTGGTCACCACTTCCGCGCCACCAAGTTCAAAGGCTGCACGCACCGTGGCACTCATATTTTCACGCGCACTGGCCACACTGCTGCGCTGACTGGTCACGACCTCAACAACATCTCCCTTGCGGTTGATGCTTGCCAGATTTGACGATGTTTCCACCAGCCAGTCCAAATCCTGACTCATGGCAAACACGCCGTTGTGAACAGCACGCAAGGCGAGCAACATGCGACGCGCGGCCTGCTTTTCCATTCCAGTTTCAACGGCAGGCACGCTCTGCATGTCGATGGAGATATTCTTTTCCGTCTGCTGAAATTCCTCTTCAACGTCGGCAGCAAAGCGATTGAGATCCATGCGAACCGCCTCCTTCTTCTCGAACGGCACAGCGCAAACGGCATAGCCCGCACGAGGAATGGCATTATGCTTGCCACCGCTCTGGATATCAATTAGGCGCAAATCCGTCTTCTCCATCTCGTCGCAGAGGAATCTAACGAGAATTTTGTTGGCGTTGGCAAGTTTCTTATTAATATGGTCGCCAGAGTGTCCGCCCTTCAAGCCGTCAACAGTCACCTTGAAAAAATAGTAATTCTCTGGCAGCCTTTCGCTTTCATAAGGGAAAGTGGCCGTTGTTCTGGCACCACCCGCGCAGCTCACGAAAATCTGCCCCTCGTCTTCCGAGTCAAGATTGATGAGCAACTTTCCTTTCATGAATCCCGGCTTCATGCCGACTGCGCCAGTCAGTCCCGTTTCCTCGTCGCGTGTAAACACACACTCAAGCGGTCCGTGCTCGATGTCATCAGCCTTCAGCAGCGCCATTTCCATAGCAACGCCGATACCGTCGTCTGCGCCCAGCGTCGTGCCCTTGGCCTTCAACCATTCGCCGTCAATATAAGTTTCAATCGGAGAGTTCTCAAAATCAAAATTCGGGTCATTCGATTCACACACCATGTCCATGTGGCTCTGAACAGCCACCATCGGCAAATGTTCCATTCCCTTGGTGGCCGGCTTTCTGATAATCACGTTGCCAGTCTCGTCCACCTCCGTTTCCAAACCGTGCTTACGTCCGAAATCCTGAAGAAACGCAATCATCTTTTCTTCATGCTTTGACGGACGCGGCACGCCATTGACTTCCTTAAAACATTCAAACACAGCCTGAGGCTCTAACTTAATCGAATTATTCATGAGTTTTGTTTTTTAAATAGCTTTATACACGTGCGGCACGGCCAGCAGAACACGTCCAAACGAAGGCCAGTCCGCCAGCAGAATCTCCCGAAAAGCCCATACGTATCTCCGGAAAACCGTAGCCGATGCAAATACCATCGCAATTTATTTGCTCCTTTGCCAGCTTTACACTAATTTTGTGCCATTGATCACCAGCGACAAGAGCAACACGCACACGGCATTCATCAGCAAAATTATAAAGAAATGTGGCACATATTCATCCTTACATTGTTAATAATTGCAATCAGTCTCATCTTTCTGTGCGTCCGTCTTTTCTTCGGACGGAAATTCGTTCACACACACGTTGACGGGAACAAAGCCATGCACGCACGCGGCATCCACTGCGCCCAATCGCTGGACGCGGAGGAACGCCGCGAAAACAGATTCAAAGTTAACGAAAAAAATTCATAAAGTAATGGTGAAAGAATAAGTTGACCAATTTTGACCTGTATTTTTGTTGGTTTTGGAATTTGGAAGAGGGAGCATAGCGGGCTATGTGACCGATGACAAATTTCAAAAGCGGCAAAAAGACAGGGCATAAGAAATAACTCCTTACTTCACAAAATTGGTCAAGTTATTTTTTTACCATTACAAAACAGGCAGGCAGGCCGAAGCCATTTTGCCTACCCCATAAAAAACAGCAAAAACATGACCATCAAACCATTCTTACTCATCCTCCCCCTCGCCGCCCTCACAGCGGCCTGCGGAGGCGACAAAAAGAACAACCTTGAGGCGGCAAACGCCACGGCCTCCAGCGCAGCGACAAAAATCGCTTACGTTGACGTAGATTCCCTGCAAAACAAATACCAGTATTACATCGACGCGAAATCCCAACTGGAAGCGAAAGTCAAAGGATATCAAGACGTCATTCGACAAAGGGAACAGGCCCTGCAGCAAATGCAAGTCAGCCTGCAGCAACGCATGCAAAACGGAAGCATCACCAGCGAAGCGCAATACAAAGCGGAGGTGTCTAAAATCCAGCGCCAGCAGGAGGCCTACGCCAAATACTGCGAAGAGGCGCAAAAAGAGAAAGACGCGATGGAGGCGCAGTTTAGCAAGGCCCTGCAAGACAGCCTCGACAACTTCCTCTCGGAATACAACAAGACGAAGCACTACACGCTGATCCTGAACAAGGCCGTTACACTCTATGCCGAGAAGGGCATGGACATAACGGACGAGGTTGCAGCGGGTCTCAACAAGCGCTATAAGAAATAAAACATACGGCAAGCAGGCCGCACGCAACTTTATTTGCCGCCCCGCCTCGCCAGCGCCACGCGCATAAAAATAGCAAGCCTCCACACCTATTTTTCAATGGGTGTGGAGGCTTTTTGTCTTCCACGCGCTCATTTCGGACTTACAATTCTCCCCAAATAGCAAGCACCTGAACGCGACGGATTCAGCGAGACTGCAGAGGGGAGCGGCGGCACTCGTTTTTTTAAAAATTACACTAAAATCTGCTGAACAGCTTAAAATGAGCTATTTATGAGTGTATTACCTCGATAGAGGTAATGATTTGGCAATAGTCCTAATTTCTGCAATATGCGTATGTTTGCTGTCAAACAACTCTTTTCATATGCAAATTTAATATAAATTTTCAAGATATAAGCTAAAATACCAAATAAAATTGTGTACCTTTGCAGTGGCAAATTCAAAATCAAGATAAAATGAACAGAATTAAGGAGATTCTTGAACGCAAAGGTGTCAGTCAAACAGATTTGGCACATCGGCTTGGCAAAACATTTAATATGGTAAATCTATACGCTACAAATAAAGTTCAGCCACCGATACCTATACCGTACAAAATTGCTGAAATTTTGGACGTGGACATTAGAGAGCTTCTTGTTTCAAATAAAATAGATACGCAATGAAATTAACAGACATAATTAAAGGAACAGAATATGACCTAAGTTTGTTCTCCGACAAGCATATTGCAGAGTTAGAGAACCGTATAGTTGAGCGAAAAACAAATGGGGGGGGGTAAATATTATCTCACTTGTTTAGTTCGCAAGAAAGAAATAAAACTGACTCCTGAGGAAGTGGTGCGCCAACTATATTTATTGGTGCTTATAGAGGATTATAGGTATTCCACATCAAAAATGGAATTGGAATACGAAGTGACTTTTGGACGAGAAAAGAAGCGTGCTGATATTGTTATTTTTGATAAACAAGACACAACAGCACCTTTTATTATAGTAGAAGTCAAGAAGCCAAAACTCAAAGACGGCAAGGAACAGCTCAAGAGCTATTGCAATGCTACAGGTGCACCTATTGGTGTATGGAGCAATGGAAAGAGCATTTCATACTATCATCGAAAAGACCCTAACTATTTTGAGGATTTAAGCAGCATACCTCGTGCCGACCAAAAACTATCAGACATCATTTCTGAACGTTGGACTATTGATGACCTTATCAAGAAAGACAAGCTTGTCAATGAGCGCAAGTCACTGAAAGACTTGATTCTCGAAATGGAAGACGAGGTGCTTGCCAATGCTGGCGTTGATGTCTTTGAGGAGGTGTTCAAATTGATTTTCACCAAACTTTACGATGAAATGGAGAGTGGACGCAAGAAAGACCGTAATCTTGTATTCCGTAACTATGGTGACACAGAGGAGGAACTAAGAGACAAACTACAGGATTTGTTCGACCAAGCCAAAGAAAAATGGGCAGGTGTATTCTCTGAAGATGCCAAACTGCAATTGGCACCTTCCCATCTGTCTGTATGTGTTGCCTCATTACAAGATGTAAAACTGTTCAATTCTAACCTCGAAGTCGTTGATGAAGCCTTTGAATATCTTATCTCGAAGAATTCAAAAGGTGAGAAAGGACAATATTTCACGCCTCGCTATGTGATAGATATGTGCGTGAAGATGCTGAACCCAAAGGAGGATGAAAAGATGATAGATACCGCAGCGGGAAGTTGTGGTTTTCCAGTTCATACAATTTTCCATGTTTGGCAAAATATCTTGGATAGAAAAGGATTGAAACGTAGCCATCTTTTTACTCTTGAACAGAAACCTGCCGAATGTACAGACTATGTTCAAAACAATGTTTTTGCCATTGATTTTGATGAAAAGACCGTACGTGTGGCTCGTACCTTGAATCTCATAGCTGGCGATGGGCAAACTAATGTGTTGCATCTCAACACATTGGATTATGAGCGTTGGGAAAGCGACTATGTGCAAAGACCGGGGTGGCTTGAAACGTATAGTACAGGTTGGTTTAAATTGCAAAAGTTGAGAGCGGACAAGAAGAGTTATCGTGATTTTACATTTGACATAGTAATGGCAAATCCTCCTTTTGCAGGCGACATCAAGGAAAGTCGTGTTATATCAAAGTATGATCTTGGAAGAAACATGGCTGTGGAAAAATTAAAGGCTTGTCCTAAAGGTATTTCTGTAGTACAAAAAGAGCCAACTTTCATAGATGCACTTACTAACGATGGGGAAACTGTATATCAAATGAGTGATGGCACATTCCGCAAAACAAAATTGAAGACACAGGTTAAGATAAGCCGTGATATTCTATTTGTGGAGCGAAACATTGACTTTCTGAAACCAGGTGGAAGAATGGCAATTGTTCTGCCACAAGGTCGTTTCAATAATAGCAGCGATAAGGCATTGCGTGAATACATAGCTGACCGTTGTCGGATATTGGCTGTTGTCGGATTACATGGTAATGTGTTTAAACCCCATACAGGAACAAAGACAAGTGTCTTGTTCGTCCAAAAATGGGATGATGTGTTATGCCCAAGAGTAAAGGACTACAATATTTTCTTTGCCACAATGCAAGAGCCAAGTAAGGATAATAGTGGTGATAAGATTTACCGAAGCACAACAGACGAGAATGGAAATACTATTCCACTTCTTGACACACATGGGCATCTTGTTGTAAAGCATGACCTATTCAATCATGAAGGTCTTACACAAGATGGCATCGCTGAAGCATTCGCAGAGTTTGCAAAGAAAGAAAAACTCTCTTTTTTCGCAAGTGCCCCTTTGACGAAGTAAGATACAAGACTTTGTTAGAGGGGCTGGAGATTTGCGAAGTGCCTTTTAGTCGAGTAATTGGAAACGATATAGTGAGGATGGAATCTGAATTTTATAATTCAAACACTGTTAGTTACAAAAATACAGTAAAAGCCTCACAAATTATCGATTTCTCTCAATATGGCACATCGAAAGAGTTGAATGAAATGGGTGAAGGATACCCTGTCTTGAGATTAAATGAATTTAATTATTCATTCATTTCTCATCCCGACAAATATTGTAGCCTGTTGGATATTGATGCTTATCATGGGTTACAACTTAAAAAGGATGATGTACTCATTTGTCGAACAAATGGTAATCCTAAATTTGTTGGAAGAAGTGCTATAGTCCCAAAGGATTATGATTATGCCTTTGCGTCCTATCTGTTTCGCATCCGACCTAATCGAAAGTATATCAATTCTGCCACATTAGTAGCATTTTTGAATTCAAAATATGGAAGATTGGAAATAGAGAAGTACTCTATGGTTGGTAATCAGGCCAATTTTAGTCCTGCAAAATTCAGGGAAATATCCATACCTGTATTTTCAAAGGATTTGAATGACAAGATAGAGAACATAACATATAGAGCCTTTCAAAAACTAGAAATGTCTGAAAGTTTATACTCAGAAGCTGCAAATAATATGTTGGAGTGCTTAGATTTGAATGATTTTACGGCAAGTTCAAATTCTTGTAATGTTAAGACTTTGAAAGAGTCTTTTATAGAAACAGGACGTTTGGACGCAGAGTACTATCAACCAAAGTATGATGACATACTCCACCATATCCAAGCATACAAATATGGAAGTAAGAATTTGGCAGAAATATGTGATATAAAAGAAGAAAACTTTACTCCAAAAGATGATACGACCTACAAGTATGTAGAGTTAGCAAACATTGGAAAGTATGGAAACATAATAGGCTGTAGCCAACAAAAGGGTGAAGACTTGCCATCGAGGGCAAGAAGAATCGTAAGTAAGAATGATGTTGTCATTTCATCCTTGGAAGGTTCTTTGGATAGCTGTGCTTTGGTGGAAGATGATTACGATGGAGCATTATGCTCCACTGGCTTCTATGTATTGAAATTCAGCGTGCTTAATTCCGAGACATTGCTTGTTTTGTTCAAATCTCCATTGGTAAAGGAACTGATGAGGAAGGGATGTTCGGGTACAATCCTTACAGCCATTGGACGACAAGAATTGGAACGTATCCCAATTCCATTAATCCGACAAGAAATTCAAGAAGAAATTGCCCAACATGTCCAAAGTAGTATATCTCTTCGCAAAGAATCCCAACAACTACTTGAACATGCCAAGCTCACTGTAGAGGGCGCAATCCAAAATGGGGGGGGGTAAAATAGTATCGGAATATTATGTCCTGCAAGAAAAATCTGCAATGGAACTACATATTGCTATATATGTTTTGTTGCATGAGGTAGGCATTATTTCAAATGATGCAAAAGTCAAGGTTAGTAACGTAGTTTGCTCTTGCAAGAAACTGTCAGATAGCTTTCTTGCAAGTGGCAGACTTGATGCAGAATACTATCAGCCGAAATACGACTTACTTTTTGAGAAGTTAAAAGGTTTCCCGACTGCCACAATCAAAGAGATTGCGACCATACAAAAATCCATAGAACCAGGTAGTGATGCGTATCAAGAGGAAGGCATTCCTTTTATAAGAGTAGCGAACCTGTCCAAATTCGGTTTGTCTAATTCTGATGTCAAATTAGACACGACACAATTTGCAGACACAATCCGCCCACAAAAGGATACTATATTGTTATCCAAGGATGGAAGTGTGGGTATCGCATACAAAATGGAAGAAACACAAGATGTCATAACTTCAAGTGCTATTCTCCACTTGCAGTTAACAACACCGAATGTTTTGCCAGATTATCTGACTTTGGTGCTCAATTCTATAGTAGTGAAGTTGCAAGCAGAACGTGATGCAGGAGGCTCAATAATACAGCATTGGAAGCCATCGGAAATAGAGCATGTTATTATTCCTATTCTCCCAATGAATGAACAGCAAATGATAGCTAATAAGATTAAGCAAAGTTTCAAAATGCGAGAAGATGCACAAGACTTATTGCTACAAGCAAAATGCATTATAGAAACTGCCATTGAAAAATAAAGAAGTCATTTCATTGCTGCTGAAAATTTGCTGCTTGCGGCCGAAGGTAGCACTGCTTGCGGCCGAAGGTAGCGCGAACTGCGGCCGCGGGTAGCGCGAATCGCGGCCGCGAGTAGATAATTTGTAAGGAACTTCTGAAAAACAGGATGTTTTTCTTCTCTCATCAAACTGACAGATTAAACCCATTTATACTGACTGACTTTTCCTGTGGCACTAAAAAAGGGGCAAGACCTATTGTCTCGCCCCTTTCTAATAGGCTATCAGAATGATGCGAAATGCCGAAGCTTTGATTTATTAGCCGCGTATGCCGTTATCTAACCCGCCAGTGCTTTCGGTTCCTCTATAAAGCACCGTGGCATGGTTCTGCAGACAAAAATCGGGCGCACAATAAATGTGCGCCCGCAGGTGTATTCAGTTTTTATCGTTACAGTGTATTCTTGACCTTCAAGTCAGTCACCTTACTCTTGAAGTCGCCCGAATTTCTGAGCGGGAAGACCAGTGTGCGCTGATAGAACATTTTGGTGCCGGGATTGTACATCTCGGGCTTCCACGCGTTGGCATCCGTGTCCTGGAAGTGGGTCTTATCTGATGCCTTCATGGCATAGATGGTGAGAGGGCCGAGTTCTTCCTTCTTCTCGCCGTTGACGAAGAGGCGGGTCATCGTGTTGTCGCCCTGAATCTTGATGGTGACTTTCTGTCCGGCGGGGATTCTGTAGTTGAAGGTATTGAGATAGCCGTCACGTTCAAAGCCGAGCTTACCCTCTACGGGGTCTGCCAAATAGAACTTGGCGTTTTCGGAGGTGAACAATGTGGTGCCTTTCTTTTCAGCGGCGCCTTCAACGGTGAACTCTACGGTGTAGCCATAACCGACTTCCTCAACGGCATTTTTCTGATTGGGTTTCACCTCTGCCAATTTGTATTCAGCGCCTTCGGGGAAACGGCCGTATTCGTTGACGGCAGGGGCTTCACTCAAATGGGCACGGCGGCTGTTGAACTCTGCGTAGGGGAGCGTGGTGTTTTTACCTGTCCAGCATTTGACGGAGAGGGTCTGCAGGGCTGGGAAGAGACGATCGTGGATGTCCTTGACGGAGATGCCGTTGCCTGCATGGTCGTTCCACACGGCAAACATGCCACCGAGGATGGCGGGATCGTTTTCCTCAAACACCTGTCCGCCGATGTTGGCGGGCGTCCAGTGTTCGTAAAGGTACTGGCAGTTCAGATAGTCGTAGTAGTAGCCGGCGGCAGGAACGATGTACATCAACCCGTCGGAGATGCTCACGAGCTTGTAGCCCTGTTCCTTCATGTCTTTGGGGTTGGCATAGCCGTTGTACCAGCAGTCCATGATGACGTTCTCCGATTTCACGGGGGTGTCGCCCTTGGCGTGTGTCAGTGCGCCCCAAACAACGGCCTGCTTGCCGAATTTCTCTACGTATTTGATGTAGCGGTCGGTGAAGTAACGGAATTTCTCAACGACGTCTTTCTTGGCGTTTGAATATTCGTCGGTTCCGATGTGCACTTTCTTGCCGCGGAAGACGGGTTCTTTGCCTTCGAGGTATTCTTTGAAGAGGCCGTCGACAAACTTATAGGTCTCGGGATTGAAGAGGTCCAGATGGTCCATTCCGTATTCCTTCGAGCCGATTTCTGGCTTGTAGTGCGTGAAGGCCAGAGAATGGGCTGGTACGTCGATTTCGGGGATGATTTCAACACCATATTCTTCCGCCAGCTTCTGGAAGTCGATAAATTCGGCCTTTGAATAGGATCCGTCTTTGGCGGTCAGACCGGGATAGGTGGTGCTTTCGAGGCGGAAGGCAGCCTGCGTCTTGTTCCAGTCGTCGGCGAAGAACTGGCGGAAGCCGTTGTCGTTCAGATGAACATGGAGTGCGTTCATCTTATAGTATGACATCATTTTCACGAGGTTGCGCAAATAGCTCATAGGGATGAACTTACGGCCGCAGTCCATCATGAAGCCACGCAAGGCGTATTCGGGTTTGTCGAGTATCTGGCCTTTCGGCAGGGCCAAATCGGCGCTTTTGGCGGGTTCCGTTGCAAAGGCTCTGGCTGCCACACTATTTTTGTCGGAGATTTGCAGAATTGTACGCGTTCCCCAAATCAATGCCTGCTCGGTGGAGGCGGTGACGGTTGCGGTTTCGGCGATGTCGAGGGCATATTCTTCGCTGCACATTTTCTTGTTATTCTTCAACTGGATAACGAAGTCGCCCTTGCTGGCTTTTCCGCTAACAATTGTCAGGGTCTTGCCAAACATGGCTTTATAATCGCTGGCAAACAGCTGGGCCACAGCTTTGGCTTTCGGGCCTCCTTTTACTACGATGCGGCCAGAAGGTACGAACTGCCCTTCTGCGCCTTTCCATGACTGGATTTCGGGAATCACAAAGGGCTTTGGATTGACATCTGCATAAGAGGCAACAAAAGCCATGCAACACAGTGCCAGAGTGCACAGGCGTTTCACGCCAAAAAATGTTTTACACATAAAATAAAATCGGTTTTATAAGATTATCTGTTTTCTGATGTTTCGCGCAATGCGGCATATTTGGGACAAGCCCGCTCGCTTTCTCTGGTTGGTTTTGACGTTCAAGGCGGACATTGCAGCCTGGTGTTTTGATAGTAGAGGAAAACGATCGCAGAGCGTCAAACTTGTTTGAACGCTTTGCCGAGGTGAAGCCTATCTTGGGCAAAGATAAGATTTAAAAAACAAGTACGCAATCTTTTCTATCAAAAATTGCGTACTTGCCACAGGGCGCTAACGGGTTGTATGCCCCAAGCGCGTCTTTACAGAGCGTTGGCAGAAGCCTTTTCTGGGGCTTTTACTTATCTGCTACTTTCTTGAAACGGAGCAATTCGGCTCCTTTGCTGTCTTGCAGCACCAATTCGCCTTCCTGGACAGACACACGCGCGGCGGCATTGAAATTTTCCATGAATGCCCGTTCGAGTCCGTTGTCCTGACACATCATGCGCGTCATGCCCAATGTGCCGAAAGAGGTTTTTCCCTGAAGAAGAGCTTTAAGGTTGAAGGAGCCAGTCAAGCGGTTGCAGCCGGTGAATCCGGAGAGGGTCTGCCCTTTGACGTCGAAGGTCAGCGTGGGGATTTCATCTTCTGCCTCCGGTAACTGAAGGTTTTTTCCAGCCACCAGCACCCATTTGCCGTTGAGGGTCTCAGGAGTGAGCGCATTTTTCAGCGTCAACTCAATAAGAGAATTGCCGTTACCGTCGGCCAAAAGCAACGTCGTGTTGTCCTGCATCTTGGCCTGCTTCACTTTGCGGAGTTCCGACATAAAAATGGTTTCATACGTATCTTCTGGACAGAGCATCATGGTGCATCCCACCTTCGACAGGTCGATTTTCCCGTTTGCCTTGAGTTTGTAACTTCCCGTCAGACGGTTACACCCATTAAAGCCCCAAAGAAGGCCGTCGGACTTGAAACCCAAGAAGGGTGTTTCGTCTGAGGGCGTAACCGACTTCTGCCCTATTTTCATCACTTGCCATTCCTGGCCATCATTTCCTCCCAGCATTTCCGTCGTCAGATTTCCTGTCGACTGACATGCCGTCATCCCGCAGGCTGTGGCGCCTGCCAAAAGTATATTTTTCAGTTTCATAAGCATTCGTTTGTCTGAGAGGGTCTCCCCTCCCGATGGTGATTTATATAAGTAGGTGTTTAAAAAAAAGCCAAACGCCCCACTCTCTCATGTAGCGTCTGACTTTAGGGTTGTTCTATAAATTAGTTTTAATGGAGATTCTTTATTTAGGATTGACTTGGCCGCTTTTACAGTTCTCACTCGCATCTTGCTGTATTTCAAAGACTCACATAGCTCGCTATGCTCGTCTTTGAAATACAACAATCTGCTTCGCGATAAATGTAAAATCGGCTCAGCTAATTTATAGAACACCCCTTTAACTGTTTCATAAAAAGTCTGTCAGAACTTATAGCCCAACGTGAACAGAACCTGATGGCGGTTGAGGTCGACTTTTGACGGTGCCAAACGGTTTGTCACATTAGAAGTTTCTGTGGGCACATGAAAGGCGTAAAAGTCGCCCGTCTGCTTCTGGAACTGATAGGCCATATCGAAATAGGCGTGTTTGCCGCGATAGCCAAATCCGCAAGTGAAGCGGTTGATGGAAGAGAGGTTCAGATAGTCGGTGTTTGCGCTATAGTAATAGGAAGGACTGCTCGTGAAAAGATTCAAGAAAGCATCTTTCGACATGGGCGCAGACTCCCAGTTGTAACCCGCACGCAGATAGAAATCATCGGCCGCACGCAACTCAGCTCCGACCTTGATGGTGCTGACGGGCTTGAGGTATTGCTGGGCTTCATTACACAGCGCTTCGTCTTTTTCCCCGCTCGACCAGTTGTCGTCATAGCCAGGATAACGCACCTGACTGGCACCGTAGTCACGGTATTCATATTCGGCATTCAACGCCAAGAAGCTGCCAACAGTGGTGGCCATGCTCAAATTGAACTTCCACGGCGTGCGAATCTTGTAGTCGTTGTCGCCCACGTTGAGCGACTTGTCTGTATAGTTGGCAACGAGGTTGCCGTTGCTGTCGTAGTTCTTAAACGGAGAATTGACATAGAGATACTGACTTGAGGTCAAGTCATAGAAGACAGGAGTGTGTACGGCCACACCGATGCGGAAGGGAGATTCTTCAATGGGGCGCAATATCACACCAAATTTAACGTCAAAACCTGTTCCGGTCAATGCCTCAGCATTGCTGGTGTTGTATTCATGCAGCTGACTGGGGTTGGCGGGGTCGATTATCATTTCGGCATAGTCTGTGCGGTTGTGAACGTCCACATTATACAGGCCGAAGGTCATACCAGCATATATCTGGTCGCAGAAGTTGAACGAGAGGTTGAAATCGTATTGCTGGATGCCTCCCCACTGCGCACGGCGGTAGTTGTATGATTGCGAATCAACGGGATCGTATCCGGCCACTGTTCCATCGGCATTTTTGTTCATATAGAGCAACTGCGTGTCGTAGCCCAGCAAGGTGAGTCGCGTGGTGTATAAACGGTCGTTGTCTTTCGTCAGATCAAGGAATCCGTTGTTGACATAGGTGAGGTCGAGCATCTGATGCGTTTGGGAAAGTCCGCCCGTATAGAAATCGTCAACGCCCACAAAGCTCTTCATATTGCGACGCTTGTGGTAATTGAAACCGAGATTGATGAACCGCAGATTGTCGTCGGACGACATACGCGCAGCATAGACGAAACCTGCCTGGTCAAACGAAGCACGTGTCTTGCCACGGTTGGCAAAATCGAGGGCATTTGGTTGCGAGTTCAAGCCAGCCGACATGGCGAAGTCGCTGCGACGGTAGAGGGCCGTGCCCGCAGGATTGGTCCCCATGGTTGAGATTTCAGCACCAAGAGCGCTCATGGATCCTCCCATGCCGACGTAACGAGCTGTTCCATTCAAATCCTCGCCTGCAAAATTCTCAATTTTATAGATATCCTGGGCACACATCGGCAACGATGTCAGCCCAAGTAATCCCAAAGTCAGTAATTTGTTCATATCATCATGTTTTTGCGAACGTCTGCCTCTGTCGAAAGCGTCAGCCGCCATTCGTTATGTCTCAGAGGCGATTTGGCAGCATGTTTCTCCGTCTGTCTCTGTCGGGATACAGAACGTTCAATTTATATTCCTACTTAGTGTAATGGTGAAAGAATAAGTTGATCAATTTTGACAGGGCATAAGAAATTACCCCTTGCTCCTCAAAATTGTTCAAGTTATTTTTTTTTACCATTACTGTTATGGACCATTACTTATCTGCGTCCGCCAAATGAGCGACCGCCACCGGAATTGCCGAAGGAGCGCCCGCCACCTCCCAAATTGCCATAAGAACGCGACGGCATTGAGGGCGAAGACACTGAAGAGCGCGAAGGGACGCTATTTCCGTAGCTACGTGAGGGGCGCGTTTCCGTGCGTGTATTGGTGCTGCCGGAATTGCCATAACTGCGGCTCGGACGCGTCACACTGGAGTTGGGCACCCGTTGGCTGCCGGCCGAAGGACGATAGTTTTCCCGTGAAGGACGGTAGCTATCGCGCGAGGGGCGGTAACTGTTGCCTGAATATCGGCCGTCGGATGAATTGTAATTGCGCGAGGGACGATGGGCTGTCACGCGGCGAGAGGTGTCGAGATAACGGCCTCCTCCTGGTTTGGGTGTCCAGCCTCCCCAATGCCAATGGTCGTGCCAGCCAGGATGCCAGCCCCAGGAATAAGACCACCAGGGGTCGTACCATCCATAGCGCCAATAGAAAGAGCTACAGTAATAATACGGACTTAAGCCCCAGCCGTACCATGAACTGTAATAAAGATCAGCATCCCAAGGCGTCAGCCAAGGGTCGTAACAATCAACCCAAAGTCCGTAATAAGGACTGCTAACGACTACTCCGACACGCGGAGAATGGAAGCGAATTAGGCGCGAAGTGTACACGCCTTCTTCGTCATATCCAGCATCTGGCACATAGGACGTGTCTGGCGTTGCTTGTCGGCGGTTGTACTCATCCACATTCCGCTGCCCAACGCGCCCAGAAGCCCAGTTGTCGTTGTCGCGGAAGGCGTCTGCGCCATAGCCCTGATTTTGGATATATTCGTAGTCGGACTGCAACCGGCGTTGCTGGCGTTCCTGCAACTTTTTGGCCTCAGCGGCCTTTCTGGCTTTCGTCGGAACGAAGTACACATCGTCATCTTGCGCAAAGCTCCACGAAGCGAAGCATGTGGCAAGAATCAAGATTGCAAATAAACGTTTCATAATAAACCTCCTTTATTTTCTTAATGATAAACAGGGGGCGGACGAATGCAGAGCATCAAGTTCGCTCGGTTGTTTTATCGAGCCGCCGCCTATCTTATGATGCAAAGATAGTGCAAACCCATAAAAACGTCAGACCATTAAATAGTTTTCTGATTCCTTTTGAATATTATTAACGAAGCACACGGCTGACCACTCACAAGGTGAACACTTATTTAGAATTATCGGTTTTTAAAAATACCAATTCATGAATCACTTTATACCTCTCTCGTTGAGGGCCTCAGCATATTTCCGCGCATTCGCAAGATGTTCCTCATAAGTCTTGGCAAAATTGTGCGTTCCCGAGAAGTCTTCTTTTGCACACATATATATATAGTCATGGTGCGCGAAGTGCAACACGGCCTCGATGCTCGAAAGCGCAGGGATGGCAATCGGGCCGGGAGGAAGTCCCTCATGGCGATAGGTGTTGTACGGACTGTCGACTGAAAGGTGTTCGTGAAGAATACGCTTCAAGGCAAACTGCTTTAGGGCAAACTTCACCGTCGGGTCGGCCTGTAGTTTCATGCCTTGGTGAAGACGATTCAGATACATGCCAGCCACCATCGGTTTTTCTTCCGAATTGGCCGTTTCCTGGTCAACAATCGATGCCATGATTATGACCTCGTTGGGCGTCAGTCCAGCAGCCTTAGCCTCTGCCTTGCGCTTCGAAGTCCAAAACGCATTCGACTCCTTGTGTAAACGCGCCATCAAATCCTTGGCAGAAATATTCCAAAAAACCTCATAGGTATTGGGAATAAACATACATCCGATTGTCGTCGTGTCGTATCCCAACTCCTGGCACAACGCTTCGTCGGAAAATGCCGAAGCGAGCTGCGCAGAATCAAGTTCCAACTGCAGGGACAAGCGTGCAGCAAGGTCTCCCAGCGTGCGGACATTGGGAATGGTCAGTTTGACCGGCGTTTGGCGTCCGCCCCGGATATTCCGGAAAAGAGCCAGCGTGCTGATGCCGCCACCAGCGATGTAGCAGCCCGGCCGCACCTTCTTCATCCCCACAACGCCAGAAAGGATGCGAAACCCGAGCATCTGGCGCGGCGAAGCCACGCGCTCGAGCTTGGCTTGTATGGAATCGCTATTGTCATCGCGGTCAACGCGCACCATGATTTCTTCCTTCGCAGAAGAAAAGCTGCTCAGGAAAAGCCAATAGCCAGCAATGCCCAAAATCAGGGCCACCAAACCTCCATAAAAGATGGTTCTTTTATTACAAAACTCTTTCATTTCTCTGTTTCTCTAATAATCTTGGGGCAAAATTACAAATTTATCATGCACAATACCCCTACGTATGAGTAATTTTTCTTACTTTTGCACACAAACACATGCAATGTGCTTTTCTGTTCATTTGTTTTTTTAACCAAACATGGAAACATACAAAGATTTCATCGGATATATAGAAGAGACTGTCAAGGCTCATTGGGATCTTGACGCACTGACTGACTACAAGGGCAGCACGCTCCAATACAAAGATGTTGCACGAAAGATTGAGAAGCTACACATCATGTTTGAGAACGCAGGCATCCAGAAGGGCGACCGCATTGCCCTCTGCGGACGCAACTGCGCCAACTGGGCGGTGGCGTTTTTGGCCACACTGAGTTATGGTGCCGTGGCAGTGCCCATCCTCCACGAATTTAAACCAGAGCAGGTTCATGGCATTGTCAACCACTCTGAAGCCAGACTGCTTTTCGTTGGCGACCAGGTATGGCCGTCTCTCAATGCAGACGAAATGCCACATTTGGAAGGCATCATCAGCAATCTCGACTATGCCCTACTCGTGAGCCGCACAGAGAAACTCACGGAGGCCCGCGAACACCTCAACGAATTCTTTGGCCGTAAATATCCCAAGAATTTCAGAGCGGAGCACGTGGGATACAGACATACGACAAGCGGCGACGATTTGGCGCTCATCAACTATACTTCTGGCACAACCAGCAACTCCAAGGGGGTGCTCATCCCCTACCGCGCATTGTGGTCAAACCTGCTCTTCGCTCGCGAAGTGCTGGGCGACAAGGTGAAATGCGGTGACCCTGTCATTTCGATGCTGCCGCTGGCCCACATGTATGGCATGGCCTTTGAATTTCTCTTTGAATTCATGCATGGATGCCATGTCTATTACCTCACGAGAGTGCCATCGCCAAAGATTATCTTCATGGCCTTTGCCGACATCAAGCCAGTTGTCGTGGTTTCCGTTCCGCTCATCATTGAGAAGATCATCAAGAAATCTGTTCTCCCAAAATTACAGACGCCGAGCATGAAGCTCCTGCTCAAACTGCCGCTCATCAATGCCCGCATCCGCGAAAAAATCCGCGAACAGTTGGTGGCGGCCTTCGGCGGCAGATTTTACGAAATCATCATCGGCGGCGCAGCCTTCAACAGCGAAATCGAAGAGTTTCTACACAAGACGGGGTTCAACTTCACCGTCGGCTACGGCACGACGGAGTGCGCACCGATTATCAGCTATGTCGACTGGCATGATTTCCGCCCTGGTTCGTGCGGCAAGGTGGCGCCACGCATGGAAGTGCGCATCAATTCAAATGACCCGCAAAATGAAGTCGGAGAAATTCTGGCACGCGGTGCCAACGTCATGCTGGGCTACTACAAAAACCCAGAGGCAACCGAGGCTACCATTGACAAGGACGGATGGTATCACACGGGCGACCTCGGCGTGATGGACGAAGACGGATATATCTACATCCGAGGAAGAAGCAAAAACATGCTCCTAGGCTCGTCGGGCCAGAACATCTATCCTGAAGAAATTGAAGACAAACTCAACACGCTGCCTTACGTCTCTGAAAGCATCGTCATCCAGCGCGGCGAGAAACTCTACGGACTTGTACACCCCGACTACGACGAAGCGGAACGCGACGGATTGGGAGAAAACGAACTGCGAAACGTCATGGAGCAAAACCGGAAGGACCTCAACCAAATGGTGGCCAACTACGAGCAGCTGACACGTATCAAGATTTTCGAAAACGAATTTGAGAAAACCCCGAAGAGAAGCATCAAACGCTTCCTCTATGAAAACGTGGAACTGTAAGATGCTTCGCCCCACCAGGCGGAATGGTATGCAACAGTTACACACACCATGATTATACAAGCTATTATACTTATATATTATATAGGTATATAATCCCCCCAAGAAAGCACCGATAGCAATAAACGCTACCGGTGCTTTCTTTTGTTTTCAGAGACGAGGTGATGCTCGGCTAACTGACAAAAAGCCCGTTTATTTCTGACTTAATGTCTTGGTTTCTACGTAGAAAAGGCTTGACCGTCTGTCAAAAAGTCGGTAAGGTTTAAAGGATGTTACGCCCAAACGATTGGCAAAGGCTTTGCCCGAATATGGGTGTCTTGCAAAAAGACGCAAGACAGGCTCCAAACAGGTAATCGGCTACCATCAGCCGAGCATGTGTGGGGCTTCACAACTGAATAAGACAACATAAAAATAAGGAGACTACAACTATGACATTTGACAACTTTACTATTAAAGCGCAACAAGCCGTTCAGCATGCCATTGACAAGGCCACAGGAAACGGTTCGCAAGCTGTTGGTGCCGTACATTTGCTTGCAGGTGTCCTCTCCGTCGGCGAAAACGTAACCCAATTTCTCTTCGGGAAAACGGGTGTCAACGAACGGACGTTGCAGAGCGCCGTTGACAACGAGCTCAAGAGCTATCCGCGCGTTTCTGGCGGCGGACAACCATATTTGGACAATGATGCCAACGAGGTGTTGCAGAAATCACAAACCATCGCCCAAAAGGAAGGCGATGCTTACGTGGGTTTGGAACCCTTGTTGATGGCACTGCTTGAAGTAAAAAGCACAGCTTCGCAGATGCTCAAAGATGCCGGACTGACAGCCGATGCGTTGCGTGTTGCCATCAAGGAATTGAGAGGCGGCCAAAAGGCCACATCGCAGTCGAGCGAAGACACATACCAGGCACTGGCTAAATATGCCCGCAATCTGGTTGCAGAAGCACGTGAAGGAAAGCTCGACCCTGTGATCGGACGTGACGAAGAAATCAGACGCGTGCTCCAAATTCTTTCGCGGCGAACGAAAAACAACCCAATTCTGATTGGTGAGCCAGGTACTGGTAAAACCGCCATCGTTGAAGGATTGGCACAGAGAATCGTCAGAGGCGACGTGCCTGAAAATCTGAAAAACAAGCAGCTTTACTCTTTGGATATGGGTGCTTTGGTGGCTGGTGCCAAGTATAAGGGCGAATTTGAGGAACGACTGAAGAGCGTCATTAACGAAGTGACCAACGCCGAAGGCGACATCATTTTGTTTATCGATGAAATCCACACGTTGGTGGGCGCTGGAAAGGGCGAAGGCGCCATGGATGCTGCCAACATTCTCAAACCGGCTTTGGCACGTGGCGAACTGAGAAGCATCGGTGCGACCACTTTGGAGGAATATCAGAAGTATTTTGAAAAGGACAAGGCCTTGGAGCGTCGATTCCAAACTGTCATGGTGGACGAGCCGACACCAGAAGATGCCATCTCCATCTTGCGAGGACTGAAAGAGCGCTACGAGAACCACCACAAGGTGCGTATCCAAGATGATGCTCTGATTGCCGCCGTGAACCTCTCACATCGGTACATTTCCGACCGCTTCCTGCCAGACAAAGCCATCGACCTGATGGACGAGGCGGCAGCAAAATTGCGTATGGAGCGCGATTCGCAGCCGGAAGAGTTGGACGAAATCACGCGACGCCTGCGCCAGTTGGAAATCGAACGTGAGGCCATCAAGCGCGAAGGCGACGAGCAGAAACTCTCCAGCTTGAACAAGGATATTTCCGAACTCGAAGAGAAGGAAAAGAATTATCGCGCAAAATGGGAAGGCGAAAAAGAACTGCTCGGCAAAATCCAACAGGACAAGCAGCAGATGGAGCAACTGAAATTTGAAGCCGAACGCGCCGAGCGGGAAGGCGACTATGGAAAGGTGGCTGAAATCCGCTACGGAAAACTGCAATCGCTTCAAAATGACATCAACCAGATACAGGAGGAGCTGAAGCGCAGACAAGGCACAGAGGCCATGGTGAAGGAGGAAGTCACTCCGGATGACATTGCAGATGTCGTCAGCCGTTGGACGGGCATTCCCGTCAGCAGAATGCTGCAAAGCGAACGCGAAAAACTGATTCATCTGGAAGCAGAGCTCCACAAGCGCGTCGTTGGTCAAGACGAGGCCATCGAAGCTGTTGCCGATGCTGTTCGCCGCTCCCGTGCCGGACTGCAAGACCCGAAGCGCCCGATTGGCTCGTTCATCTTCTTGGGCACAACGGGTGTCGGAAAGACGGAATTGGCCAAAGCGTTGGCTGAATACCTCTTCAACGATGAAAACATGATGACGCGTATCGACATGAGCGAATACCAGGAGAAATTCAGCGTATCGCGCCTGGTCGGAGCGCCTCCTGGATATGTCGGCTACGATGAAGGCGGCCAGTTGACAGAAGCTGTGCGGCGTAAGCCATACAGCGTGGTGCTTTTCGATGAAATCGAGAAAGCTCACCCCGATGTTTTCAATATCCTGCTGCAAGTGCTCGATGACGGACGTCTGACCGACAACAAGGGCCGTGTCGTCAACTTCAAAAACACCATCATCATCATGACTTCAAACTTGGGTTCTGCATTCATCCAAAGCAAGTTCGACGAGATGAAGCGCAAGAACGACAGCGAGAAGGAAAAGATCTTGGAAGACACGAAGAACGGGGTTCTCGACATGCTGAAGAAAACCATCCGTCCTGAGTTCCTCAACCGCATCGACGACATCATCATGTTCCAGCCTCTCAACAAGGAGGAAATCGAGCAGATTGTCCGCTTGCAAATCAACGCCGTTGTCAAACGGTTGGCCGCGCAAGAAGTCACCCTGCACGTCAACGATGACGCCATCGAACTGATTGCCCGCGCAGGATTCGACCCCGAATTTGGCGCACGCCCTGTCAAACGCGCCCTCCAGCGCCTGCTGCTCAACGATTTGAGCAAAGCCTTGCTGGCCGGAACGGTTGACAAGAGCAAGACCATCGAGGTTTCTGCAAACGGCGACAGCTTGTCGTTCAGGAACTAAGCAACGAAATCCAAAGATTTTTTAGACACTCTATATCGCAAAGGAGCGTATCAACAGACTGACTGTTTGATACGCTCCTTTCTTGTTTACATACACGAGATGTGGCACATACATTTACCCACCACAAAAATCATCACACATTCACATCAGGCAAATTATTGTAATCGCGACTGTAGCGCAGCATCTGCTCGTCATAGGCTTCGTCATAGGTCACCGTCACATCCACAACCCGTCCGTTTTCATCGAAGGCGGCATGATAGACGGGATTGATGAAGCCCTTGTAGGGAGAGAGATGCAGCGTTTCATATCGCTGCAAGATTTCCTGATGCAAAACGGGGTCAATCTTGACACCGTAGTTCTCAACCAAGTCACGCGCCGCGTCAAAGTCGCCCTCGCTCTTGATTCTCTGAATCTCAGCCAACAACTCAGCAAAAAGACGGCGCAAGGCGGGATAATCGTTTATTTTCACATAGGTCTTTCCCTGCTTCTGAATGAGTTCCACAACATTTTGGCTGCGGCCTTTCTCATAAGCCCAACGGGCAATCAGGGCACGGTTGCGCATGTGGGCTTCCTCGATGACATGCCCTGGTTTGATGCGGACCATTTGCGTCAGGAGCCCGTTCATCATATACGAATAATACTGGCTTTTGTAGGCCTCTGTATTAGGGGTAAGCCCCAGTTCCACCAGTTTTTCGTCGGCGATATAATAAAGTCCGAAAAGGTCGGCACGCGCCTCCTCGATGGTCGAGCCGTAAGCACGCAAGGCATCTGAATCCGTTGTCGGCAAAAGTTTCCCGCTCCCGTGTCCCAGACACTCGTGCAAATCGGTATGCAAGTCGTCACAGACATCGCCATACTGGCTGATCAACGCCCGTGTTTCGTCGTCAACGACAAATTCGCGGTCCATTCCACTGCCGTGGGAGGCTTTGTTGTAAGCATCCGTTATATTGCCGATGGTGACGCTCTTCGAACCATGTTCACGCCGAACCCAATCAGAATTGGGCAAATTGATGCCAATGGCCGTTGAGGGGTAAAGATCGCCTGCCAAGATGGCTGCCGTTATCACCTTTGCCGACACGCCGCGCACCTTCTCTTTCTTGAAGCGGGCATCAACGGGGGAATGGTCTTCAAACCACTGAGCGTTTGCCGAGAGTTTTTCCGTGCGCTGCGTCGCCGCAATGTCTTTGAAGTTTACATAAGCCTCCCATGAGGCTTTCATGCCAAGCGGATCGCCATAGGTCTCCGTGAAGCAATTGGTGAAGTCAACGAGCGAAGCGGTGTCCTGCAACCAGGCGATTGAATATTCATCGAAGGTGTGGAGATCGCCAGTGCGGTAAAAATCCACCAAGAGGTCGATGACCTTCTGCTGCGCTGAAGAATCAGCATAATCACGGGCTTTTAGCAGATTGGAAACGATTTTCTCTATGGCCTGTCCGTAGAGCCCGCCGACTTTCCACACGCGCTCTTCGAGTGTTCCCTGCGGGGTGCGCACCAGTCGGCTGTTCATGCCAGTCATCACGGGACGCGGATTTTCGGGGTCTTTCTGCTTGGCATAAAACGCCTCAGCATCTTCCTGAGAAATGCCCACACCGTAGTAATTACAGGCAGAAGTGGCCACCAAGTCTTCGCCGTCCTTCTGGTTGACGCGCATAGGCATAATGTCGGGATTGAAAATAACGGGACACAATTCGTCCAAAAGTTTGTCGACGGCCTGTGCGTCAGTCAGATTGAATTGCTGCGCAGGGATGGCCTTGACGGCGGCCCGAAAATCAGCCTCCGTAAAATCTGGTACAAACTTCTCGCAACCGTAATGATGATGGATGCCGGAAGAAAACCAGACGCGCTTCAAATAGACCGTCACGGCCTGAAAAAACGCGCTCTGCCTGTCGCCAACAAAATTCTGATACAACGCTTCGAGCACACGACGAATCCGCAGATTATAGCGCCCGTTTTGGTCAAAAAGAATGTCGCGCCCGTGAAGGGCGGCTTCTTGCAGATAGTATATATAGGTCTTTTCCTTCAGAGAAAGTTTTTCAAATCCTTCCACCTTATAGCGCAACATCTGGATGTCGGCAAACTGCTCGTCAGTGTATTTGAAGGGATGCATAGCCTGCATAGTTTCGCAGGAATCGTTCTTTTCCATTTATTCGATTTTTGCGGTTTACGTTTTTACCTATTATTCTGAAGAGAGAGGGATATAATTCTCCCGCCTGCATAATTCTATGCACCCTCTCCTCTCCCTTTATTATCTGTCAGCGTCCTTGTATTGCATGCTCTGACACGTATTTCTGCACAGCGTCTTTATAGGAGTCTGAGATGGGAAGCACGAAGTCATCGATGGCGACACTATTTCGGTCCACCATGCTAACGCGCTTCATGTTGACGATGTACGAACGATGTATTCTCAAGAAGGACGTGGAAGGCAGCGTGTTTTCCAGTGTGCGCATTGACACGAGGGACACAACGGCACGCTGGGAAGAAGCCAAATGCATTTTCACATAATCTTTCAATCCCTCGATATAGAGAATGTCTTGACACGACACACGGACATACTTGTAATCGCTCTTCACGAAAAACATACCATCTTCCACGGGCAAGGCCGCATCTATATTTCCGTCCTCCGCAGGGAGATTTTCGGTGACTGTTTTTGGCTTGCAGACGACCTCCTCTGCCGCCTGACGGCCAACAACAGTCAAGACGCGCTGGGCGGCTGAGAGGAAATCGGTGTATGCAATGGGTTTCAAGAGATAGTCGATAGCGCCCACCTTATATCCGTCGATGGCAAATTCACGGAAGGCCGTCGTGAAGACCACGTGAATGGAAGAGGGAATCATGCGGGCAAAATCCAAGCCAGTCAAATCGGGCATCTGTATGTCGAGAAACAGGATGTCGACAGGCGATGTCTGCAACGCATACATTGCTTCAACCGCACTGCCATAGGTGGCAACGAGGTTGAGAAAAGAGGTTTTCTGCGCATAACTCTCAAGCAACTTCACGGCCAATGGTTCGTCGTCTATAATTGCACAGGTCAGTTGTTTTGCCATAAGCAGGTATTGAAATCAGAAATATATTTTTATTTGAGAACTATATGTGGCGCCGTCATTTTCTGTTCCATAAAGCCATTCATAACGCCCTGGATAGGAGTGTTCCAGACGTTGCAGCACCTGCTTCAAGCCGATGCCGCCAGGACTTTTATCTTTCGATGTCTTGGGATGATTGCTGTTTTGGCAGACAAAGACCAACTGGCGCTTGGAGGAATCATAGTCCACTCGTATGCGAATGAAACTCCGCGAAGTGGGACTGATGCCGTGCTTAAAAGCATTTTCCACCAAAGAGATAAAAATCAAAGGGGCCACAAATGCCTGACCATCTGTCTTGACTGCATCGAAATTCGTTTCAACACTGACCGATGAGGGTAAACGCAGACGCATCAGTTCCACATAGCTCTCCAGAAACTCGATTTCCTTTTCCAACGTAACGGTCTCAGACTCGTTTTCATAAAGCACATAACGCAATAGCCGGCTTAACTCTTCAATGGCACTCTGGGCTTGTTGCGGAGAAAAGGCCGTGAGCGCATAGATATTGTTGAGCGTGTTGAGGAGAAAATGGGGATTGATCTGGTTCTTCAGGTTCTTCAACTCTGCTTCACGCTGGCCCAGCTCGGCCTCCGAGCGTGCCCGCTCTGCCATCTGCCACTGAACACTGAGACGAACAACCACGGCCATGAACGCCAAAAATGCCAACGAGAGGAAACCACGGAAATGAAACAGCAACCACGGCCAGAAAGACGGATGGATGTGCATTTTCCGCTCATTGACCACCTCCGGCGGAGGGAGCAACTGCGCATAAATCTCCCGACTGAAAAGCAACAGGCAAATCAGGGCGACATTCAGCAGCAGAAAACGCACCATCTTTCTCTGCTCATCCAGCAACAAGCGCGGAACAAAATAAAAATAATTGACGTAGAAAACCAGGCAAGATGAAATCGGAAAATACAAACGCTGAAAATAAGACAACCAATCAACAGAATCTTCACGCCGCCCATAGAGCAACGGAAAGGCAAATATGTATGTCCAGATGCAAACATGGATAACAATGGCCACGTTGCGCTCTGTTTTCTTGTTGTCTGTCATGGTGTTCTCCCCCCTTGGTTTCTGTATGTTACGCAAAGGTAGTTTAAAGTATTCACATAACTGCATCTTCACTGCTGATTTTTAATAAGTAATGATAAAAGAACAAGTTGATCTATTTTGACAGGGCATAAGAAATAACTCCTTACTCTCCAGAATTGCTCAAGTTATTTTGAACACCTACTTACCATTACTAAAGGCCTGAAAGACACCACACAGGATTTCTATCAGGCCTTTCAGACGGCTGGCATTCTGCAAATTCCACACAACAAAGCACCTACTCCTTTTGCAGAACTGTTTTTGCCAACCGCCAACTTAGTAATGGTGCACCATTACTTATTCATAACGAATGGCTTCAATGGGATCAAGATTGGCTGCCTTCTTTGCCGGATACCAACCAAAGAAGATACCAGTTGCCGTACACACAGCGAAACTCAGGACAACGCTCCACGGCTGTACCAATACAGGCCAATGGGCAAACACATTGATGGCCCATGCTGCACCGAGCCCCATGAGAATGCCAATGACGCCTCCAGCCAAACTGAGAAGAATGGCTTCGATGAGGAATTGTGCCAAAATGTCGATGCCGCGGGCGCCGACCGACATTCTCAAGCCGATTTCCTTGGTGCGCTCGGTGACGGAAACATACATGATGTTCATGATGCCGATGCCGCCAACAATGAGGGAGATGCAGGCCACCACCAAGAGCAACACCGACATCGTGTCGGAGGTGGAAGTCATCATCTGCGCCATCTCTTCCTGAGAGCGAATGGAGAAGTTGTCTTCGTCTCCCTCTCCCAGTTTGTGCGACTCGCGCAACAAGGAGGTGATTTCCTCAATGGCTTGATCGGTCACGCCCTCGGTGATGGCAGAAGCATTGATGCCTTGAAGATAGGTGACGGCAAGGATGCGCTTCATGACGGTGGTGTATGGTGCCAGCACGATGTCGTCCTGGTCCATGCCAAAGGAGTTATAGCCCTTCGACTTCAACACACCGACGATGCGGAACGGCGTGGTGCCGAAACGGATGACGCGTCCAACGGGGTCCTCGCCGTTGGTGAAGAGGTTGTCGGCAACGGTTTTGCCAATCACGCAAACCTTCGCGCTCGTCTTGACATCTTCCTCCGTGAACATCTCTCCGTCTTCAACCTTGAGTTGACGGATTTCCAGATAGTCGGGCGATATGCCATACATGGTCGACGGCGTGTTGCTGTTGCCATTGACAAACTGCCCGGAGGAATTGACCGACGGACTGATGGCTGAGAGATAACGGGTGTTTTCCTTCAGAAGTTCATAGTCCTTGAGCTTGAGCGTCTGCATTTCTGAAGCATCCTGACGGGCACCTCCTGGCCCCTTGTCCTGGCCCGGATGAATCATGATCATATTGGAACCCATCTCCGAAATGTTCTTTTGGATGCTCTGCTTGGAACCTTGTCCGATGGCAATCATGGCAATCACGGAACCGACTCCGATGATGATGCCCAACATCGTCAGAAAAGAGCGGAGCTTGTTTGCACCAATGGCACGTACAGCTATTTTAAACAGATTAGAAATATGCATATTTATATATAAGTAAGTATTCAGTTAAGTAAGCAGGTGTTCAAAAACAAGGATGCCGACCGGCACATCAGATAACGATGCGACGTTTCATTGAATGACTATGACAACACAAATCCATGACACACACAAAATCACAGACACGCAAATCCACAAACACATCCCTGTTCTGAACACCTACATTACAAAATACACATGAGACACACACGCACTAATCGTCTGCCGGCGCTGGCAGAGCAGCCAAAGCCTCCGCTGCCGACTGGATGTTGCGGTTGACAACGTCTTCACGGATTTTCCCGTCTCGCAAGACGATATTGCGGCTGCTATATTGAGCTATCTCCGGATTGTGGGTCACAAAGATAATCGTGCGTCCGGCACGGTAGAGCTGTTGGAAAAGCACCAAAATCTCAAAAGACGTGCGGGTGTCCAAGTTGCCGGTTGCTTCATCGGCCAAAATCACGGCAGGGTCATTGACCAAAGCACGCGCAATGGCCACGCGCTGCATCTGTCCGCCCGACATCTGGTTGCTCTTGTGATACAAGCGGCTGCCAAGCCCAACCATTTCCAGGGCTTTTATACTGCGCTCGCGCCGTTCCTTAGCCCCGACAGAGGCATTATACATCAGTGGCAGTTCCACATTTTCAACGGCTGTTGTCTTCGGCAGCAGGTTATAGTTCTGAAAGACGAAACCGATCTTGCGGTTTCTGAGCACCGCACGCTCTCGCCTTCTCATCTTGCGAACCGGCACACCGTCGAGCAGATATTCTCCTGAGGTGGGCGTATCCAGACAGCCCAACTGATTGAGAAGCGTTGACTTTCCGGAACCAGACGTTCCCATGATGGTGACAAACTCACCCTCGAAAATCTTGAACGAGATGCCGCGCAAAGCATGTACCACCTCGTCGCCCACCAGAAAGTTGCGCTTCACATTCTGAAGTTCAATCACAACCTTGCGGGAATCGGCAGCCGCCATGCCAGCCTCATTATTTGAAATCACTTTTTGATTATCCATACACCAAAACGATTTTTAAAGTAGATGGTCAGACTGGCTATTTTTTGTTTTTCCTTGGGCCTGGTGCAAAAGGACTGCTTTCAGAATTGTCGCCCGCGTTGGCCTGTTCTGCGTCGGCAGAGGGGGCCTTCATTTCCACGATTACCTCAGCACCTTCCTTGATTCCGCTGACAATTTGAGTGCGCGTGCCGTTGGTGATGCCGGTTTTCACGGCATAAGCCTTCAGCGTTTTTCCCTCACGCACCCACACCTTGTGAGCGCCCTGGCAGTCTTCGATTTTCTCCCCAGGATTCAGCATTTCCTTGGTCGGCGTGAAGCGCAACGCCTTTGTCGGCACGCTCACGATGTTGTTGCGTTCCAGAGTGAAAATAGTGACGTTTGCCGTCAGTCCAGGTTTGAGTTTCAAATCTTTGTTGGAGGCAGAAATCACCACCTCATACGTGACAACGTTGCTCTCCGTCGTTGCTTCCAAGCGCACCTGGGTGACCTGTCCTTCGAAGGTCTCGCCAGGATAGGCATCCACGGTGAACGACACGCGCTGTCCGACTTCAACTTCGCCTATGTCTGCCTCGTCAACGTCGGCAATCACGCGCATGTCCGTCAAGTCTTGGGCTATCGTGAAGAGCGTCGGCGTGCTGTAGCTTGCAGCAACTGTCTGTCCCTCTTCCACGGCCTTGCTGATGATGATGCCGTCAATCGGCGAAGTGATGATGGCATATCCCAAGTTGGTCTGCGCCTTTGAAACAGCCTCTTTTCGCTGTGCATAGGTGCTCTCTGCCTGACGGAGCGAGAGAAGGGCGGTGTCGTACTCATTGCCGCTCACGAGTTCCTTGTCATAAAGCGCCTTGATACGCTTATAGTTGGCTCGCTGGTAGTCCAAATCACTTTTCGCCCCCGCCAGATTGCTCTTCGCACTGTTCAGTTCGCTCATGAGATTCGTCTTGTCGAGTTCGGCAATGATTTGTCCCTTATGAACGACGGAATTATAGTCGACATAGATTTTGTCGATAATGCCACTCACCTGCGTTCCGACTTCCACCTTCGTTACTGGCTCAATCGTACCAGTGGCCGTTACGCTGTTGCCGATTGTTGCCTTTTCAACGCGCGCTGTTTCATAATCCATCTCGGGTGCCTCTTTTTTGCCCCCCATCAGCGCATATACGATTGCTGCCAGAACAACAACACATGCGATGATGATCATCCACTTTTTCTTGTTCATATCTTTCTATCTTTAAATTTCAAATTGACATTACATTGTTTGCATAAAAGTCGAGCAACGCCTTGTTCAACACTGTCGTATATTTGTCTTGCAGCATGCTCTGCTTGGCAGAGAGCAGATTAGCGCGACTCGTCAGCAAGTCGGAAATATTTTTTAATCCCAGGCGAAACTGCTCCTGAATGAGGTCGTAACTGGTTTGAAGGGCCTCCACGTTGTCTTTTGCCGCCTTATATTTTTCTTGATTATTGGTGGCATTCAGCCAGTAGTTTTCAACCGTAGAATAAAGCTGCTTTTGATTTTCCAGGAGGTCGAGCTGGCTCGTGACCTCCTGAACGCGAGCTTTTTCAACGGCACTCTTGTTTTGCCGATTGTCGAATATCGGAACAGAGACCGACACGCCAAGCGTTGCGTTGAAATTGGTTTTCATCTGTTTCGCATAGCTCGTCTGCGTTCCCGTCAGATGGCTGTCGCCAACGCCGCCCGTCAAACTGACCGTTGGCATATATCCCGCCCGCGCAATCTTGGTGGCGAGCTTGCTTTGCTCAATCGATGCCAGGCTCTTCTTGATTTCCGGCCGCTTGTCGAGCGCCGCGGCATAAACACTGTTTTTTGCAGGAATCGCAGAGAGAACGCTCTCATCCCCCACCTCAACATCCGCGATGTCAATGTCAGCGTTGTTGTCGATTTCCAGCAATTGCTTGAGCTGCGTCTTGTAGTTCTCTATCTGCGTTTTGACATTCACCACGTTATACCTCCCACTGCTCACTTGCGCTCCCAGCTGCGCCAAGTCGGCCTTGGACATCTGTTTTTCCTTGACCATCTGTTCGCCACGGGCATACACGATTGAATCCTGCTTCAGCAGTTGCGTATTCACCTTCAAGGCCTCCTGCATATAGAGAATCTGCACATACAATTGTGCAATCTGCTCCTGTATGCTGTTGACGGTGGCGGTCGTCGCGTACGATGCCATCTGCTGTTCGAGTTCGCTGTTTTGGACATTCAAGCGGTTCTTGCCGCCGTTCCATAGTGTCCATGAAGCATTGATGCCATAACTCCCGCTCTGCGTGGCCTTGTCGGCCGCATTTGAGGCGATACCGCCGTTCACGAAGTTGCCGCCGCTCTCTTGAAAGGGGCGGTACGTCACGCCTTGATTCATCGAGGCGTTCAAACTCGGCAACAATCCCGCTTTGGCCTGCAGCACACCGATGGCCGCTGTTTGTTCCGAAGCCTTGTTCTGCTGGATTTTCAAACTGTGAGTCAGTGCATAGTCAATGCAATCCTTCAAATTCCACACTTCCGATTGCTGCGCAAAAGCAGAGCCCAGCGCCGCAAAGGACAACAGAAGCGGAATGATCCATTTTTTTCTCATGCGTATCTCCTTTATTTCTTATTCAACAATTCTGATTATGCAGACGTACTCTCTGGCGGGCATTCCACACACACGATAGCGCCACCGATGAACGCCACACCAAACCCCGTCGGCTTACAAGTGCAAAATTACAACCGTGTCCCTAACGCTGATACCCGTTAAACATCTCTTTGGAAAATGAAATCGACGAATCCCGCTTTTTCTTCGGCAAATGCCTAAGTAGACTTTTCAGCGAACGCGGGACGGCGTTCGATTGCGTCTCGTCCCACGTTCGATTGCGTCTCATCCCGCATTCGGTTGCGTCTCGTCCCACGTTCGCCAAAAAGTATAGGCACTGAATTATAAACTCCTATCCCGCCTTTGTTCTCACCTTGGTTCTACACTTTTTTCTCTGTCATCTTCGTCTGAATTACGGGATAACTTTGTTTTCTGGAAAATAAAAATCCGGTAAATCCGCAGCTTTTTATTCAGCAACGGATTTACCGGATTTGTTATTGAGATTAATTTCTCAGGCGTTGGACATACCTGATTATTTAACCATCACCTTGCGTATGCTGCCATCCTCCATACGCAGGATACTGAGGCCACGCTGTGGTGCTGCAATTTGCCGACCGTCAATCGTGTAGCGGGCTTTGACTTTTCCGCTCACGTTGGTGTCGAGTGGAGAGGTGATGGACGTAGGGTCAAATTCCTTGAGTTCCACGGTCATGGGTTTCTCTGCCTCAACGATAAAGTCGGCAGCAACGTGATGTTCTACACCATCAACGAGGAATACGCACGACACAGAATAGGCACCGGGAACAAGGTCTGTACATGTACGACGCTCAAATACACTGTAATTATAGGGCATTATCCGTGTACGTTCCTTGCCAAGGAATAAATCAAATTGGCGCAGGCTTTCAGTCCATTTTCCGGCCTGTTCGTAAGAGAAAGTGACACGAACTGGCTTTTGGCAGTGAGCAATGACCACAGTGTCGGCATTTGAAGGGTTGATGCGCACAATATGGTTGGGCTTGCCACTATAACGCAATATCAAATCAGCCTGGGAGTTTTTCGACACGAGGATTGCGCTGTCGCCAGTTATAGTCTCTTGCTTTCCGAGGCTGACATAATTATTGCTACTACCATAATATTGAGCACTGGTGTGGAAAGGATTCTCATCATCGGCACCAATGAATAATGGAGATTTCAGCGTATAACCGATAGACGTGTCTGCCTCTTTTTCGATTTTCACCTGCCGATAGTCAACGGAATATTCATTATAACCGTTGTGCAAGGGGATGGTTTCATCGGCAAATACAATACTATTCTTGGATATGTCACACTTGTAATACCGGAATGCCGTGGGGAGATTATTGCAATACGTATAGACATGTTCAAGACCGAGGTCTTTTACACGAAGCAGTGTGTAGGCCTTTTCTGAGAGAGGTTGCACGAGGTCGTCTGTGGCTGTAAGGGTGAAGCGATGAAAGGAAAAAGATGCCTCTGATTCTTCGTTTTCATTGAGACTATGCATGCACCAGATGTACTGACCTTCTGGAAGTATGAGGGTCAAGGTGTCGTAGGGCACAGTATTTTCTCCCGTTCCAAAACTTTTGGCGCAATCATTGCGGTGCGTGACGGAGGTGGAGACATCGTAGTAGTCGTCTGTCTGGTCCTTGCCATATTTACCAAGCAGTCGCAAGCGATATTTGCCGCCTTGCAGCAAATGGCAGGGGATGATGAATTTCACAGGATGCAACTCAGCAAAGCAAATGCCTTTAGAACCGTTAGAAAAGTCGTTTTGTGTCAAGTGGAACTCCGTCCGCTGGTCGGATAGGCTTTCGTAAATGAAAGCACGACTTCCTACTGTAGGGCCAAACGTTTCTTTCTCGTAATTAGAAGCCCCAATTTCAATATACGGGAAGGTGCTTCCTTCAACCATCATGGTCATGATGAGATCATTTCCCTTGATTTCACGGCTGATTACATTGACTGGCACATTCATGCTCGTATTGTCTCTCCATGCGTAAGGGCGGCTCACTTTATTGTAAGCTGAGAAGAAAATATAGTCGGCGAACGGGGCGGCATCGGCCAAAGCAATTGTCACCTTAAGAGGTTTGCTGCGGCCAAGTGACAAATTGACAGGTTCAGTGCTCTCTGGCACGGTGAGTTCTTTCATAACGTAGAAGCCATCAGCGTTGTATGGCATGAGAAAGTCAGGGTCAGAAGTTTTTACACTTGGCTTACTTATCTGAAACGACTGCGTGCCTGGCAGTACATAAGCGGCACAAGTGCCATCGGGAGCGGTAAGGGTTAAAAAGCGACCGACATTATAAAACCCGTAACCAAAGAATCGCGAATTCGTTGGTTTATTCCAATTCTGCTCTTTGTAGTACACAGATTGTAATGTGCCGTCCACAGGACATTGCGCCCCCTTGCTGTCAGTGATATAAAAACGACATTCCACAGCCTGACGATAGTCGGTGGTGATGGTCTGGTCGGGAGTGTCAGCCACAGTAATAGAGTCGACATGCAGCGCGAGCTCGTTGCTTCTTGGAATCACGAGGTAGCGCAAGATGTCACCAGGCAAAGCGTAGAGCGCCCAAGGACTATTGAAGTAAGGTTCCATGTTTATTACATCATTGCTGTATCCGTAGCAGGACCCCACACGGAGGTCGGGGGCGAGCATGGCAGACACAGGAGCACCATTGCGATCAATCACTGGTTGGAAAATGACCCGGCGGGCTGAAGCCAATTCGTTGCGGGAGATGGTCACGTTTTCATCTTTCGACAGAAGAATCTTTCCCGTAATGATACGGTTTAAATGCATGCTGTAAATGCGATAGTAGGCATAATCTCCTAATTTACAATTAATAGCTCTACTTAAAGAACTTATACTTATCATTGGAATCTCCCACCATGCAGGGCTATTATCGTCACCGGAGTTAAGCCTGAATTGGTAACTATGGTATCTATACAGGTTAGCATCTCCCTGAGTGTAATTACCATCCAAAGAGATACATTCATTGGCATAGTTGCTGAGATCCTGAAATGCTGGATTGTTGGAAAACGTAATTTCAAGGGTACCAATGTCAGAACGCAGGGTTTCGACATCAACGCCTTGGGGGGCTTCAAGACGGACATTCAACTTTTGTGCGTACAAATATTGCGAGTGGAAGCAAATACACAACAAGGCGGCCGTGATTGCGCGACGGAAAAAATGTTTATTTTTCATCTTTAATGATTTTGGATAAATTGTTATAAAGTCAGTAGACAGGATATTTAAAGGATGTACTGTTTTAAAGTCCATTTTTGTATGTGCAATGGCGCACAAGGCATAGCATACGAATGCCTTTACTGAAAGTAGTCATCTTATCATAAATTCTTCCCTGATACGTGTCGGGCGCAACCTTTAAATGTTTGAGTTCTGAGTGTTCCAAAATTACAAAAAATAATTTTACTCCCCCTGATAGTACAATTTTTAACACTGAATTGGGGGATTTTTCTCTATTATGCAACTGCCTGACTTTTCTAATTTTCCGAAATGCCCTTATAAATCGCATTGCTGCGAGCGGATTATGCCCATTTGGGCGATGCTGACAAAACGCGGCCACCACGAGAATCTACAAACAAAACAAACGGCAAAAGATACGCATGAAGCGCGTGTCTTTTGCCGTTTGCTGTTGGAGGAGAGATTACTAAAGTTCCCCTCGGGAATGAAAGCGTAATTATCTACGGAACGGGATAGGAGAAGAAACTTCTGCCCCCCTCTTATTTCGATGTCTTTTCAAGAAGATTGGCGCTCAGCATGTCGGCTGTGTGCAAGACGACAACCAAAGGAGAGCGCTCTAAGGCCGAACGGAAAGCGAAGCGGGTGCTGCTCCCCTGCTCTCCCATTTCAAACATGCCCATGTGCCATCTGATGGCCAGCAGTTCGTCTTGCTTCAAGCGCAAGAACCATCCCAAGATGATACACGACTTCTCGCCGTGGCCGAAAGGAAACTCGTCCTGAATCTCATAACCAGAATAGCTCTCCCAGCGCCCCTCTGCATTCTTGCGCCAACGCTCTGTCTTACGATAGATTTTCGTCTTACACAAATCATGGAAAAGCGTTGCGATTGCCAAACTCTCCTGGGAGATTTCTTCCGAAAAGGGCGCTGTCTCAAGCTGCATTGAAGGCGCATAAACATGCTCCACGAGTTTCAACGCCACATCGTGTACATTCAAAGAGTGGCGACACAGTCCCCCGTCTTCATTCAGATGGAAGGAGGTTGAGGATGGTGCCGTGAAAAAATCTGTTTTGTTTTCAAGATAATCGAGCAGTTTGTCGATTCCTTCGCGGTGGATGTATTTCCGGCAGCGGTTGAGATATTCCTCCTTGTTGGCCTTTATAACATCAGTTGTCATACTTTTTGATTATGCGTCAAACAATTGTTTTATCCTTTCTGTATCAAGAAGATACTGTATGTTCTTCCCATTTGGCGTGTAATGCGGATTTTCAGAGGCAAACAACGACACGACCAAATTGGTGATTTCGTCTCTTCCAAGAATCTGCCCCACGGGCATGGCCGCCTGTTGTGCCAGGCGGTTGGCAATGATTTTGGCAATGGTTTCTTCTGCCTTTGGTTTGCCCTGCATCGTCTCATCAAGAATCGACTGCAAGAGCGAGATGACGTCAAGCCCTTCTGTGCCAGAGGGAATGCCCAATATGGAAAAGCTGCCTGCACCAAGCGGCGAAATGTCGAACCCAACGAAGGCCAGTTGCTCCATGAGAGCTTCGAAATGTGTGGCAGACGACAAGGGCAACTGAAGAAGTTCCGGGAAGAGCAGTCCCTGACTGACGCCTTTGTGCATCAGAAGCTGATTGAGAAACATGTCATACAACACACGCATATGGGCGCGATGCTGATCGATGAGAACCACTCCTGACGAGGAAGGCAAAACAATGAAACGGCCGTTATACTGGAAGGCAGAGGCTGAGAGTTCCTTCCAATCGTCTTCCTCTCCGCCATTGTCCCAAAGCATTTCTTCGCCCGGCATCTGAGTGTCTTTAGGGGACATTGACGCTGCATCGAACAAGGGCGTGTGTGTTTGGGCATCTGAGCCATGCACAAAAATCGCAAAATCCGAAGAAGACTCTCCGCTTCCCTCTGTCTGCGAACCGGAGCCTCCGAGCGGAAGAGAAAAATCCAAATTCGAAGGTTTTGCAAAGGCATTTTCCCATCCTGAGGCGCTGCGGGAAAAAGCATCACGCCTTGCCGCGCCACTTCCATTCTCCGAAAGCGGCGTTTCCTGCGGCTGGTCAAAAGGATTGAAAGAGCTGTCTAAATGCACCTGGGGTTGCTTAACCTCGGTGTAATCTGGATTGAAAGCAGGGATGGAGGGGCAATTTTCCGTGTCGAAATCCAAGGTCGGAATGGCATTGAACTTACCCAATGCCTCGCGCACGGAGGCAAGAAGTATCTGCCAAATCGCACTATCGTCTTCAAACTTGATTTCAGTTTTCGCAGGATGTATGTTTACATCTATCTTAGAAGGGTCTACTTGGAAATCTATAAAATACGACACTTGTTCATTGTCGGGAATCAAACGCTCGTAGGCTGTCATGATGGCCTTGGAGAAATAAGGATGCTTCATGTAGCGGCCATTGACGAAGAAATATTGATGGAAACCCTTCTTCTTAGAACTCTCAGGCGTTCCGACATACCCGTTTATCTTCGCCAAAGAAGTCTCTACACTGACAGGAAGAAGTTTGCTGTCGACATTTTTCCCGAAGATGCCCCTGATTCTTGAACGAAAATTGCCCGCGGGGAGGTTTTGCAGCACACTGTCTCCGGAATAGAGTTTGAACGACAACTGCGGATTGGCCAGCGCCACTCTTTCAAACTCCGTCAAGATGTTTGACATCTCTGTCTGGTTGGATTTCAGGAATTTTCTTCTTGCTGGGATGTTGTAAAATAGGTTCTTGACCGAGAAATTCGCCCCCACGCTGCAAGCGTCGGGCTGCTGGTCGATAACCTTACTTCCTTCGATTTGCAGGCACGTACCAATTTCCTCGTCGGCCGTCCTCGTCTTCAGTTCCACCTGCGCCACCGCTGCAATCGAAGCAAGCGCCTCGCCGCGAAACCCCATAGTCTGCAGATTGAACAGATCCGAGGCTTGGGTGATTTTCGACGTGGCATGCCGCTCAAAAGCCAAACGGGCATCGGTCTCGCTCATTCCCTTTCCGTTGTCAACCACCTGTATGCAGGTCTTTCCCGCATCGACAACGATGACCTGAATGGACGTTGCTCCGGCATCGATGGCGTTCTCAACAAGTTCCTTGATGACAGACGACGGACGCTGGATGACCTCTCCCGCTGCAATCTGATTGGCAACAGAATCCGGAAGCAGTTTTATTATGTCGCTCATACTATTTTTCTATTCTCGTTTGTAAGTAGGTTTGACCATTACCTAAAGAGGGGGGGTAATAAGTAGGAGGTCACTTCACGTTCAACTTCTGCAACGGGGCTTCATGACGCACAGAAGGCTTGAGTTCTGTCCCTTTCTTTTTCGGCCGCCACTCGAAGATATCGTTTTTGTCAACGGGACGAATATAGTCAAACCAGGCAAAGCCTGGCAGCAGGGTCTTCTCCTGCGGCGCCAGTCCGGCCACATAAAACGTGCCCTTGGACCCTGGTGCCCACAAGCGTTGCATCTTGCCGTCCTTCATCGTCATGCGAATCTTTGCGGTTTCGGTGGCATTCTGATAGATGATGGTGCTGTCTCTTTCCAACGGATAGTTGACCACGCTCGCATTGCCGTCAACGCAATTCATTTTGATTTTCCCATTTTCAAAATAAGAACGCATCAGGTTGCCGCTAACCTGGTTGAAATGCAGGGAATCCAAGCGTTCCACAAGCATGGCCTGCCGCATGACACGCACACTGTCGATAGTGGAGTCGTTGGCAAAAGCGTGAATTTCCTCACCAACAATCTGGCGGTTATCGCTCCAAACGATGGGGTCTCTATAAAGAGACAATGCTCTGCTTTTGGTTGAGAAAACAAGCGAGTCGGCCACAGCTTGTATGTCCGCACGGTAAGCACGGGCATGAAAATATCCGTGAACAACGCGATAGATGCTATCGGTTTCCATATTGTAGGTGAACACCTTCATCGTGTCGGCATGCACATAGAGCGTGTCATTGCCGTCGGAAAAATATTCCGCCCAAGCTTTTCCCGTTGCCAGTCCCTTTCCTGAGTGCTCATTATAATGGCAGAAATCGCCATACATATTGTATTTCCCGACCGTGTCGCGATAGACAACGTTGTTATATCCAAGGGCCTCCCCCGTTTTTCTGTCATAAAAAACGCTATCGCCTTCCATCATCCCCGTTTTGTTGTAGATGATGGGGTGTTTATAGAGTTTGGCCTGTTCGCTCTCCGTATTATAGCTACCCTGCTCAGTATAGATTCTGTCGTCGCCGCTATAGATGTTGGACGGGCCGCAGACATCCACCCACTTGGTGATGATGTCATAATTGAGCGTATCGGTGATGATTCTGAATTTTGGGTTGTTAAGTTCGACGTTGTAGTTAAACACCGACTTGCGGGTGTCTGTATGATATTCTCCCCAATCGGACGTAAGCACACTTTTGCCGTCAACGAGTTTGCCGCCGTCGAAGAAATAGGCGAAGGCGTAGAGGCGGTCGTAGTTGAGCGAATCGGTATAAAGGGTCTGCCCACGATGTTTCATAATGACATTCTGGCGCACCTCGGCCATCTGGTCGTCGCCGCGATAATAGAGGCGCTCACCCGTTAGGGAGAGGGTGTCGCCCTGTGTCATGCGCACATGCCCAAATGCCTCAAAGGAATTGCTGGCCTGAAAATATACGGCACTGTCGCAGCGCAATATGATTCCGCCATGCTGAAATTTCACGTTGCCGCTCAAACGCTGCGCACCGGGAATTTCATATTGGTCATACACCCAATTGTCGGCGTGCACCAAATGCAGACGGTCTTCTTTTTTGTCGTTGGAAGACGAGAAGGAAAACACTTTGGCATGACCGCCTATAACGACAGACAAGACGAAGGCCCAAATGGCCCACGTCTTGCTGCTGATAAAACTATATCTGTGTTGTTTATTTTTCAACCTCATTCAAATTGCGGATTACGAACTGGTTTTTACGCTTGCCTATATATGCCGCCGTCTGGCACAACGAGGCAGGATTCCAGGTGATAATTTTCAGCACACCGCTTTTATTTCACCCAACCTGGATATTTGAAGTCACAATGTTTCCAGTTGTCATTGATGCGGATGTACGTATTCTTCTGCTTTTCGCGGATCCAATCGTCAACCACGGCCTCGCAACGCTTGCCGTAGACGATGTCTTTCAAAGTCTGGAAATCCTCGGTCATGCTGGCGCGGTGTGCATCGGTCCTATTTTTGAGACGCACGATGGCGCAGACCTCGGCACCACTGCTATTTGTCATTCTGAATGCCTTCGACACCTCTCCCACCTTGAGATGCTCCACCACCTTGGCCACGTCGGCTGGCAGCTGCGACATCTGGAATCTGGAAGTGACGAGTCCCGTCTCCATGTCGGTATAGGCCATGATGCCATTGTTGTTTCTCGTGTCTTTGTCATCGGAAAGCAGCGGAGCGGCCTCGTCGAAAGTGAACTTGTCGTTTCGGATGTCATCGGCGATGGAATCCAAGCGGCCTAAGGCACGCTCATATTCGCTTTCCTCGATTTCTGGTTTGAGCAGGATGTGGCGCACGTTGATTCTATCGCCACGTTTGTCAATAAGCTGGATGATGTGGAAGCCAAATTCTGTTCTCACGATTTTCGACACCTTCTTCGGGTCGTTCAAACTGAAAGCTACATTGGCAAACTCGGGTACCCACTGGTTGCGACCAGAATAGCCCAACTCTCCACCGTTACGGGCAGAACCGTCCTGGGAATAGATCTTGGCGAGGGTTGAAAATTCAGACTCGCCGCTGTTGATTCTCTTAGCAAAATCGCGCAGGCGCGACTCAATGCGTTCCACTTCCGCACGGCTCACTTTAGGGACAGACGTGATGATCTGCACCTCTACCTGTGTGGGGATGAGCGGCAAACTGTCCTCGGGCAGGCTTGAGAAATACTTGCGTACTTCTGCCGGCGTCACCTTGACGTTTTTGGTGATATTCTCCCTCACCTGACCAATCATCAGGTTGTTGCGGTACATGGTTTTCTGCTGTTCGCGATATTGGGCAATCGACTTACGTGCAACGGTTTCGACATTCTCGCGCGAACCGAAATTCTGGATGGCGCGGTTAATCTGCTCGTCGGCTGCACGGATGACGCGTGCCTCATCAACTTCCACACTGTCGAGCGCCGCCTGATGCAGAAAGAGTTTCTGAATGGCCAACTGCTCAGGAATCACGCAATATGGATTGTCAATATGTTCGCCATACAATTCGGCGCTAATTCGTGCTTCTTCGACATCGCTACGCAAAATCGGCTCGTCGCCAACCACCCAAATCACTTCGTCAACGACGTTGGATTTCTGAACCTGCGCGAAGGCGCCGGCAAAGCCGAGCGACATAAAGGCCGAAAGCAATAAATTTCTTTTATTCATTGATGCTTATGAGTTATACTTAGTAATGGTGAAAGTATAAGTTGAGCTATTTTGACAGGGCATAAGAAATAAATCTTTACTTACAAAATTGGTCAAATCATTTTTTTGCCATTACTTAGAAACAGGAGAATGACTTTTGATCGTGGATTGATTATTCCTGCGCGCTCCACGCTTAGTGTTTGTTCACCGTGGCGAGCACAGCCTTATCTATTTCAACTGGGAGCTGCTGACGGAGCTTTTCAATCCAAGCCTTTTCGAGACGTTCCTGCAAAGTGGTTTCCACCTGCGACTTGACGTCGACATAAGTGGCAGGCTGCTTAAGTTTTTTACCCTGCACGCCAGCAAACACAAACGGGGCTCTCGTCTTCACTTCGTCACCGCCAAAAATAAACTGGTCGGCCAATTTGTTTTCGCCTTTCTTGACCAAGACGGGACCAACAACGCGGACCTGCACAGAGTCTTTGTTCAACTGCTTCTTGATTTCGGCCTGCCATTCTCCTTCGCCATACTTCTTGAGCAACTTCTTGGCCTTCTTCAGCGCCTGCTCGCTCTTGGCTGAGATGACAAAGCCCTTGAAGCGCGGCTCGTCCCACGCATAGGTTTTCTTGTTCTTCTTGAAAATCTTAGCGAGCGCCTGCTTGTCGTTTGAAGCTGGGTCCCAAATTTCCTGTTTGCTGATTTCGTAAAGCAGCAGTCCGTCGTGGTATTCCTCAATGAGGTACTTCAAATCGGCATTGGTGGCAACCTCAGCATTCATCACGCTGTCCAGCACCGCTTCACGGGTCAGTCGTCCGTGGCTTGCCTCCACAATCTTGCCAATACGATAGTCGGCCGAATTTTCCTCGATGCCTTGACGCTTCAGTCCTTCAACAATCATGGATTTCAACTGGGCATACGGTTCGAGTTGCTTACGTTCGAGCATCTTGATGATGTGGAATCCCACGGAGGTCTTGACAGGGCGCGACATTTCGCCGTTCTGAAGAGCATAGGCAGCATCCTCAAATTCCTTCAAGGTCATGTCCGGCCCAATCCAAGGCAGTTCGCCACCCTTGGCACGCGTGCCCCTATCGTCAGAAAACTGCTTAGCCATTTCAGCAAAATCGGCACCATGCTTAAGGGCATCGTAGATGGAATCTATGCGGTGTGACGTGAAGTCAACCGCGCCCTGTGTGGCATTTTGCGGCACCATAAGCAGGATATGGGCCACGCGCAACATATCTTTCCCTTTCAACTGCGCCTGGGTCTGGGTGTACACGCTGTAGGCAACGGAGTCGATGAAGGCGGAATCAACCAGAAACGGCTTCAACTGAATGTCGCGATATTGGGCAAATTCGCCTTTGAAACTTGAAAGCGTGTCCATGCGCATCGCTTCCGCAGCTTCCACCTTGAGTTTGTAATTCACAAACATTTCGACGTATTCGTCCACCGTTTTGTGCTCCACAGCACCTTCGATGTTGCTGTTCTTGTTATAGGAATACTCAAACTCACTCCGAGTGACGGGCTTGCCGTTAATGTGCATCAAAACAGGGTCATTGCTCTGGGCAAACGCGCCCAAAGAAAACGCCAAGGCAAATATAGGTAAGAAAAACTTTTTCATTGAGTAAAAAGAAAAGGAATATATTAAGGTGTCATGAAAACCCAGGGGCTGAATCCGCAACCAGATTAACTAAAAAATGCCACTCTTCCACTATGCCTAAAGATTCGCCTAAACCATAACACACGCGATGTGTACATGGCCAAGCCACCATGGATTCACAGTAGAAGGGTGACATTATTTTATATATAATCCGTCAAAACGAATCGCATATCTTTTTTATTCAGAGCGGCTATAGTTGGGAGCCTCGCTTGTGATGGTGATGTCATGCGGATGGCTTTCCATCACACCAGCACCCGTGATTCTTGTAAACTTGGCGTTGTGCAACTGCTCAATGGTGCCGGCACCGCAGTAGCCCATACCTGAGCGCAAACCGCCGACCATCTGGTAAATAACCTCCTGAACCGAGCCTTTGTAAGGAACACGTCCAGCTATACCCTCTGGAACGAGTTTCTTGACTTCAACAACGCCCGACTGGAAATATCTATCCTTAGAACCGTTCTCCATAGCCTCCAAGCTGCCCATACCACGATAGGTCTTAAACTTACGGCCGTTAAAGATGATGGTTTCGCCTGGACTTTCTTCCGTTCCAGCCACCAACGAACCAATCATAACACAAAAGCCACCAGCTGCAAGCGCTTTGACAATGTCGCCAGAATAACGCAAACCACCATCAGCAATCAAGGGCACACCTGTTCCCTTCAACGCCTGGGCTACATCGTAAACGGCCGACAACTGAGGCACACCGACACCTGCAACCACACGGGTGGTGCAAATAGAACCCGGACCGATGCCGACCTTGACAGCGTCAGCACCAGCCTCATAGAGCATGCGTGCAGCATCGCCTGTGGCAACATTTCCCACCACAATGTCAACACCTTGGAAAGAAGCCTTGGCCTCGCGGAGCTTTTCAATCACGTACTTTGAATGACCATGCGCCGTGTCGATGACAATGGCGTCGGCACCTGCCTGAATCAAGGCTTCCATACGCTGCAAAGTGTCTGCCGTCACGCCGACACCTGCGGCCACACGCAAACGTCCCTTGGCATCCTTACATGCCATCGGTTTATCCTTGGCCTTGGTGATATCCTTATAAGTTATCAAACCGACCAACTTACCGTCCTTGTCAATGACAGGAAGTTTTTCTATCTTGTTTTCCTGAAGAATCTGGCTGGCGCTCAGAAGATCGGTCTGCGTATTGGTGGTCACAAGATTCTCAGAAGTCATCACCTCGTCAATCTTCTTGTCGAGGTTGCGTTCAAAGCGCAGGTCTCTGTTGGTCACGATACCAACCAGGTGCATCTGGTCGTCAACGACAGGAATACCTCCGATGTGATATTCGCGCATCAAAGCCAGCGCATCCTTAACTGTACGGCCACGCTGAATTGTTACGGGGTCATAAATCATACCATTTTCTGCACGCTTCACAATGGCCACCTGACGCGCCTGGTCTTCGATGCTCATGTTTTTGTGAATCACACCGATACCACCTTCTCGCGCAATGGCAATGGCCATTGGTGCTTCTGTCACAGTGTCCATAGCTGCTGTCACGAAAGGAATCTGCAAATCGATGTTGCGAGAAAATTTCGTTGACAGACTGACGGTACGCGGCAGTACTTCTGAATAGGCAGGGACCAAGAGGACATCATCAAACGTCAAGCCCTCCATAACAATTTTGTCGGCAATAAAATCTGAGTACATAATGCTAAGGTGTTTTTTTATTGCATGCAAAATTACTTTTTTCATTTCACGCAGGCAAGTTCTGACGCCACATTTTTTCACGGCAGACGTGTTAAGTATTAATAAAGAAGAACGAGGAGCCGTGAGAAGAAAGGGTTTAACTATTTTGGGAAGGGGCTTTAAAGAAGATTATACAGCATCCGCCCCCAGTACACTTCAGCGACATTCAATTTCCAAACCATCATAAGCAGCATGCACGTTGTCGGGCAAACGTTCTTCGAGCGAAACGTGGAGTCCGGCATGATGGCTCATGTGGACGAGATAGGTGTGCGATGCTTGCACACAGCGCGAAAAAGCAACAGCTTCTTCAATGGTCTGATGGCTGGCGTGCGGTTCAAAACGCAGCCCGTTGACGATGAGCGTTTCCACACCTTCCAAAAGAGGGAGGCTCTCGTCGGGAATGGTTTTCATATCGGTGATGTAGGCCGTGCGTCCGAAACGATAGCCCATGATGGGCAGCTGGGCATGCATCACCACAAAAGGGAGGATTTCCTGCTTTCCAACGCGGAAAACTTCACCGGGACGCACGGGATGTAGCGAAATCTTAGGAACACCAGGATACCTGTGCTCCGCAAAACAATAGGGCATGCGCTCACGCTGGTGTTCCAGACAAATGGCATCGCCATAGACGGGGATTTCGCCAAAGACGCAAAAGGGGCGCAAGTCGTCGATACCCCCAACATGGTCGTAGTGTTCGTGCGTGAGGAGCACAGCGCTGATGCGGCTAAAATGGTTAAGTGAGAGTACTTGCTGGCGGAAATCAGGGCCGCAGTCGATCAAGATACTTTCGCCGCAGTCGGTCTCAATCCATGCGGAAGTGCGGAGCCGTTTGTCGCGCGGGTCTGCCGAGGCGCACACCTGACAGCTACACCCCACTTGCGGTATGCCCGTGCTGGTACCTGTTCCTAAAAAACGTAACTTCATCTTGAGCGGTTTGGGTTTTACTAAGCAGGTGTTCAAAATTAGTCTATATTGCCTTGTCGCATACTCTTCCGACATTGACAGTATAAAATATTTTTGAATACCCGCCCGATTATATAAAATTGACCTCCGGATGGATGTCTACGCCGAATTTTTCTGCAACGTCAGCACGCACAGCGTCACTGAGGCGCACGATGTCGGCACCCGTAGCACCGCCGCGATTGACCAAGACAAGGGCCTGTTTTTCGTAGACCCCAGCGCGGCCGAGGTTCCTTCCCTTCCAGCCGCATTGCTCAATCATCCAGCCTGCGGGGATTTTTACGCCATTTTCAACGGCATAATGCGGCATGCCAGGATATTGCTGCTGCAGCTGACAGAATTTTTCGCTTGATACAACGGGATTGATAAAGAAGGAACCGGCACTGCCAATTTCAGAAGGCTCTGGCAATTTGCCACGACGCACATTGATGACGGCCTGACGCAGAGACGCTGCCGTCAAAGTCTCCACGTCGATGCCTTGCTCCTGAAGGGCACGCGTCAGTGCGGCGTAGGAGAGATTGGGGCGAAAGACGGTTGAAAGGCGATAGCAGACGGACGTCACGGCATAGCGCCCCTTCAATTCATGTTTGAACGCACTGCTGCGATAGGCATAATGCAACTCTGAGGGGAGGAAAATGCGGAGGGAACCATCGTGTAAATCAACGGTCTCCACCTTTTCTATATACTGGCACACTTCGCTGCCATAGGCACCGATGTTTTGCACGGCGCTGGCACCCACTTCGCCAGGGATGTACGACAGATTCTCCAGACCATAATAGCCCTGCTCAACGCAGCGGGCCACAAAGTCGTCCCAATTCTCCCCGGCTCCGGCCTTGACCACCACTTCCTGTTTGGCCGCATCGCTCATTTCAACTTCCACGCCTTTGATGGCGGAGTGCAGAACAATACCCGGGAAATCAGTAGTGAAGAGGAGATTGCTTCCGCCGCCGATGTGCAGCAGGGGAAGGGAAGTTTCTGAAGCAGCATCAGCGAGCCTGCGGGAGATAAAATCCCGGAGTTCGTCCACCGTTTCATACTCAACAAACTGCCGGCAACGGGCATCTATGCCAAAAGTATTGTGGGCCGACAACGAATAGTTGTTCTCTGTCTTCATACGAATTATATTCCTTAAAAATATGCAACTTTTATATCAAACGGACATTTCGACACCCTCTTCTCTCAGGCATCAAAACGGCGCACGCGTTTACTGGACGACCTGCCGGGGGCGCTATATGCTCTCCATTCGGACCAGCGCCCAAACACCTCTGTGCTTTCTGAAGCTCAACGTGCAGCTCATTCCCGCCGAGGGGCTTGTGATGACCAACACGCGCTGCCCGTTGTTTGAATACCGCTGTCCGTAGTTGATATTCGTGATGCGTCCGGAGGGCATATCGGGCTTAAAGTCGGGCCACTGCGCCACGTCGAGCACCCCATCGATGGCTTGGAAATTGTCGGAGTCATACGTCTTGAACTCAAATGGGTTGGCGATATGCGCCATCTGGAAGTCGGGGTCGGTTGAAAAGCGCTTGTAAAACTCAAAGAAGTCGCGGTTAGCATTCCGGCCGATGTTGTGCGTGTCCAAACGGAAGAGCCTCCACTGGCCTTTTTCTTTAAAAAAATGATATTGCTTGACGCGCCCCTTGTCAAGATAAACCCATTCCACGATGACGTGGTGGACGCTCGTGTCCTTTTCGCTGGTCACGCTTTTTTCGTCATCGAAAAGCATGGTGTAGACCTCCTCACGGACATATACGGGGTCGAATTTCCACGCGCCCTCTGCTATGGGTTTGTTTTTCCCGTCCACGAGGTTTTCCAAAGGAAACTTAATGCGTTTCTTCTGGAACTTCCTATTACGCATGAAATTATACATAAAGTCGTCGAAGAGACCATCGGCCGCCACTGGAGGCTCCGTGGTGTCGGCGCCGAGGCTGTCGGTGGCAAGGCTGTCGGGAACGGAATCCGCTGAAACTGTTTCCGCTGTTTCTGTTTTTTCTCCCCGGCAGGCACACAACATGAGTATTGCCGAAGCGACAATCATCAAATAATACTTCATAAGACTATCCTGAGTTATATATGGGAACGACAGGTACGGGAGGAAGCCTCCACGTCCGCCGCCCTGTTCTTGATAAAACGGCACGAAGTTACTGCAAAGCAGGGAGAGGGCAAAATGATTGGGCGTTTTTTTGCTAAGTAATGGTAAAAAAACAACTTGACCAATTTTGTGGAGTAAGAAGTTATTTCTTATGCCCTGTCTTTTTGCCGCTTTTGATATTTGTCATCGGTCACATAGCCCGCCTTTTCCAAATTCTAAAACCAACAAAAATACAAGTCAAAATTGCTCAACTTATTCTTTTACCATTACTACAAAAAACGGGAAGGTCAAGCCGAGATTCAATATGCCTTTTTTACAAGCTAATGACGGAGAACGGGAATCGGTGGAAAGCAAAGTGTGAACTACAGCACATAGCCATAAGTCCTCAGCCTTTCAACCACCACATTCCAATAATCCTGCTCGATGAGCAGAATATAGTTCTCAGCCCTCAAAATGTGTTTCTTGAGACATTCGTCCGTCAGGATGACGTTCTGAAGGCGCTTGTCTTTGGCATCTATACGGCGGAGCATGTATTTCTTACCGACGGTTGCCAGCGGGGAGCAACGCAACAGAACGTCCTTGAAGAAACTGGTCCACACCTCCGGCAATTCTTCACCGAAATAGCGTTTGAAAAGCGCAATGCGTTCGTTGACATCATCTGCCGTTGTGCAACCCTCCAGGAAGGTGCCATAGTCAACACGATAGAGCGACGATGTGACGCTCTTCCCAAACTTTTCAAGCACGAAAGCATAGGGGCTTTTCGGATTGTTTAACTTCAATAAGAGACGCTCGTCGTCGATGGCGAAGTCCGTCTGAGTTCCCCCTTTTCCTGTTTCGTTATAATGGCCAATAAGACCAGTTACAAACTGACCGAGCTCTGTTATCCGTACAAATTGCAACGTGTCGTATATGCTGGTGGCATTGGACGGCGGAACAGCGCTGTATGCAATTTCCACGATGCCGAGGCTCGCCAACAGGAACAAAAATGATTTCACAAAAGGATTTGACAAGTCGCTAATGACGTTGTCCAAGGAGATGATACTGTTTGTGTATCCGTTGACAAGTACTGACTTATAGAAATAATCCTCATAGAATAGCTCGTAGGTGCCTTCTGGCTGCTTAAGTTTGTCTGAAGCTTGCGTCCTGACGTTCATCAAGAAATACTCAACAGGCATCCATTTCTCTGAATCGAGTTGCGACAGCACGCCGCAAATATTTCTGATCAAATCGTTGGCCTGACAGCCGTCGAACTGCTTGGACTTGAAACCGCTCACTTGAGGCAACAGGAGTTTGATCAACAGCGCACTCGGACAGGTGTTGATTTTTTGGTATATCTGACGAACCATGTCGGACGGCATACCAGGCGTTATGGAGAGCTGCGTTTGACTTCCAATAGCGGCATACACTCCCAACAAATCAAACGCACGCAAATTTGACATATACCAATCTATGCCGTCCTCGCCAAAAAATTCCCGCATTGAGGTCTCAGCGATGAGCTTCCGCCATGTTTTCGATTCTGTTCCCACACGACTGGCTTTTAGTTTGCCGCATTCCGACAGCATCACCAGCAACGGTACTTCCTCCAAAGCACTTTGCTCGCCGTTGAACGTTTTGAGGCCGTCAGGCAAACACTCCACCTGCTGAGGGGCATTGCTGCGGTCGTACAGATGTTTCAGAATAACTCCGTAGAAATCTGGAACAGACAAGCCGATATAGTTTTCAATGCCAGAATCATTTAATGTTAACGTGTTTGCATTGTAGATGGAATTAGCCCTGCAGAAGCAGGCCAGTTCGTCAATCAGCCCATACCCGAACCACGACCATTTATCCAAACACTTTCTGCCCATGATTTCTTCCGCCGTTTTCGCCCTCACGTAATGGTTTACAGCTATGGCACAAATCAGTTCCTTAATCTCTGACGGCAAGGTTCCATAAACAGCGATGAAATTTTCGGGCAAGAGAAAGGCGGCCAGGATTTCCATCAAGACATTCTTGTTTTTCCTTCCAGCCAGAAAACTCTCTACAGCATCCAGCAAACATTGTCCGCCCTCTTCATTGGTAACTTCAATGTGGTACGTGCGGAGCACGCTGACGAACGACTTCATCATATTCGTCAATTCGCCGACCGTGCGTTTGCCCAACAGATGTCGCTGAGTGTGGAATGCCACTTGGTTCGACAAATCCAAAACGAACACAGGGCGTGTCCCGTCGTTTTTTTTCATTATGTTCTTTGCCATGGCATGCGTTAGCTTAAAATAAAGTTGATGTCTTCCTCGCTTAACATTTTGGCAGATGCGCCGTCGCTGCCAATCAGTTCCTTAAACAATTCGGCTTTCTGTTGCTGCAGCAATTGGATTTTCTCTTCTATGGTGTTTTGCGTAATCATCGAGAAGCAAAGCACCTTCGCCTTCTGTCCAAAACGGTGTAAACGGTTTATGGCCTGCTCTTCTGCCGCCTTATTCCACCAGGGCTCAAAGATATAGACCGTGTCGGCCGCCGTTAGGTTCAAGCCGACACCACCTGTTTTCAGCGTCATGAGCATCACTCTGCAACGGGAATCTCCTTGAAAGCGCTCAACCACCATTTTCCGGTCGCGTGTAGCACCAGTCATGCTCACATAATCAATGCCGTTTTCTTCCAACGCTTCTCCCAACAGTTCGAGTCCGGCAATGAAATTGAAGAACACAACGGCTTTGTGGCCGTTGGCAACGGTTTCAAGCAACGACTCCACGAGAGCACCAAGTTTCGGCGAATGAATTTTCCCATCGGTCAGACTCTCCGGCACGGAGGCTATACGGCGCAACTCGCTCAACGCTTGAAACATCACAAACTGCGATTTCTGCACGCCGTCAATTCTTATCGTCCTATCAATCAATTCTTTGTAATAAGAGCGGCGCTCTTCATAAAAACGCGCCTGCATGTCTTCCATCTCAACATACAACGTCTTGTCTGTACGGTCGGGAAGGTCCTTTAGCACATCGCGTTTCAACCGCCGGAGCATAAAGGGGAATATTCTGCGGCGCAGGCTCTGCATGGCATCTTTGTCATTGTCGCGCTGTATCGGATTGGCATAGCGTGCATTGAAATCATCAAGCGTTCCGAACATGGCCGGATTCAAAAAGCGGAAAAGAGAATAGAGTTCCGTTAGGTTGTTTTCCACCGGTGTTCCGCTCAAGGCCAAGCGATGGCGGGCATTGAGCATCAAGACCGATTGCGTGATTTGGGCCGAAATATTCTTGATATTCTGGCTCTCGTCAAGAATGACATAATGGAATTGCTGCTCCTTAAACTGTTCGACATCGTTGCGCACAATGGCGTAAGTGGTCAGCACCAACTGATGCTTGAGCGCTTCCGACATGTCGCGCGAGTTGCCATAATAAGTATAGACTCTCAACTCTGGCGCAAAACGGGCTATTTCGCTCTGCCAGTTAAAGAGCAGACTTTTGGGCATGATCAACAACGTCGGTTCTTTTTCCTTGGGATAGATGAGATTGAGCACACTGATGGTCTGCAAAGTTTTTCCGAGACCCATATCGTCGGCCAAGCATCCGCCCATATTGTTGTCATAGAGATATTTCACCCATTTGACTCCCTCTTTCTGATACGGACGCAATTTTGCTTTCAGACGAGGCACTCTCAGCGTTCTTTCCGACAGGAGATTAAACCCTTCATAAAACTCGCGATGATGGCGGAAAGCCTCGCCTTCAACAGGGCCGTTCACCAAAGCCTCGATTTCCGAAAGGTCGAAAAAGGAGACCCTCACACGGTCTTTGTCGCTCTTTTTAACCTTCTTGAAAATACGCTCCAACCGGCGTATGTAACCGGCATCAATGACGGCACGGTTCCCATCTGAGAGCTGTATGTATTTCTTTTCCTTATATTGCGAGAGCAACTGCTGCAGAATAAACTGCTCGTTATCCAATTGCACGGAAGCATTGCCTTCTAAATAGTCAATGCCAGCGTTCAAACTAATGTTCAAGCGGGGCACTATGGCCTTCACCTTGTATTCTTTTAATTTTTCTGCACCCACCAATTGATAACGTCTAATCAACGAAGGCAAAGCATTCAGCAGGAAAGGGCCGGCAATTTCCTCCTGCAATATAAATTCGTTGCCTTCCACATAGACCGCTTTCTTGCTCTGGCGATTGGGGACATAGCGAAGGATTTCCTTGTGAAGCGCCTCAATTTCGGCTTCCAGGGGGAGCGGCTGCAAACGCCTCACTTCAAACTCGTTGTCGGAAATCCTAACAACAACTTTGTTCAAGCCAAACTTCTCTATGAAGTCCGACTGGAAACCGTCAACGCTCTTTGATACCCGGAGATACAATGTCTTGTCGGCATCGACCTTCTCAAAGAAGATAGTGGGAACAGGCACTACTTCGCCAGAAGAAAAAGAAAGACTGAAATCCTCAGCAACGACGTCAATTTGCTCCGTGTAGGAATGCAACACGGAGAGATAGCGCTCAAGCATATCTTCTGAGAATGGTTCTTCAAACACCGACAGATAATTGTAATTGCCACCAATCGGCCGCACCTGATAAATGCCGCTTCCCGCCCAGGCGAAACATTCGGAAAGCATCACGACAGTTTCCTCTCCTTCGCAGGCGGCAACGCGCACCGAAGGATGGAAATCAACACCCTCTTTCTTCAAGCGCAACTGCAAGAAAGTCTCATCGGAATGGAAAACAATGGGCGTCATTTTCCCGTCGACGATGTTTTTGCAACGCACCAACTGATGGCACAAATACGGATGATCACAAAGGTTTACCGACTTGTCCGTTTCTTCCCATATAATGCGAAACTGACGCTCCCGCTGTATATGCTCAATGCTACGGATCAGTTGAGATTCCTCAGGTTCATAATAACGGCTGTCAACGTCAACAAGGATACCCTTTTCGTTTACAACACTCAATGCCACGCCCTTTTCAGTCTTCTCAAGTCTGAAAAACACGCGCCCGCTTCTTTTGAGTTTCTTCCAGGAATTCTCTTCGGTTTGGAATTTTAATGCTTGCAGCTTACTCAGGAAATCCGACATATATTTTATTTATAGTAATGGTGGAACGGGGTTCTAAGCCTCAACTATCCGTGTTCGATAATTATCCAAGTGTTTTTTCTGCGTCTCCCGCCGCGCTTTCCACACCTTGTTGCGTTTTTCTACGTCGGTGGTGCCGCGAACGGCGTGCCGTTTTGCTTGCTGCCGTTTTGTTCTCGGCTGTTTCAGCCGAAGCCGTCTGCCCGTCTGACACAGCGGTTTTGCCATTTTCTGGAACAACCTGCGACGCATCGGCTTTCTTAGCTGAAGGCTTGCCGTGGCGGTTTCCGCGGTTTCGGTTTCCACCCTGCTTCCGCCCTTGTTCCTTTTTTGCATCTCCAGAGCCGCCCTTTCTTCTCCTCCTGTCGGCATGGCGGCCTTTGGAAAGATCTGTCTGCTCCGACGGAGCCATGAAGCCCTCGGGGAGAACAGCACGCGGTATCTCGATTTCCAGCAAGTTTTCAATTTCACGGAGCGAAGGGACATCGCGCTCGCCCACCAACGTCACGGCGCTACCTTCGCGCCCTGCGCGTGCCGTTCGGCCGATGCGGTGCACGTAGTCTTCAGCATCGTGCGGCACGTCGTAATTGATGACAAGTTTGATATCGTCGATGTCTATTCCTCTCGCAACAATGTCGGTGGCGACAAGGATGTCAATGCGCCCGGCTTTGAACGCGAGCATGACTTCATCGCGCTGCTTCTGCTCGAGGTCGGAATGCATGGCCGCGGCATTATAGCCTCGGCGGGAAAGCAGGATACCCAGTTCCTTGACTTTCTGCTTAGCACCAGCAAAAAGAATGACGCGGCTGGAGCCATGTGACGAAAGCACGTGTTTCACGAGCGCCGTCTTGTCGCTTTCCTTGCATACGTAAACGCTCTGATCGATATTTTCAGCGGGCTTGGACACGGCAATTTTCACCTGCACGGGGTCGTTCATGATGCTGTTTGCCAAGGCCGTTATCTTCTGCGGCATGGTGGCTGAGAAGAGAATGGTCTGGCGCTCGCGTGGCATTTCCGCAACAATCTTGAGGATGTCTTCGCTGAAGCCCATGTCCAGCATGCGATCGGCCTCGTCGAGCACGAGATGGGTGGTGCGAGAAAGGTCGAGCGTGCCCAACTGCAAATGCGTGATGAGGCGGCCAGGGGTGGCAATGACCACATCAGCGCCAGAGCTCAGGCTTTTTCTTTCCTGCTCATAGCGCGTACCGTCGTTACCGCCGTAGACGGCCACACCGTTGACGTCCATATAATAGGCAAAGCCCTGCATGGCCTGGTCTATCTGCTTGGCCAACTCACGCGTAGGAGCCATGATCAAGCAGTTGACGGCATCGGCAGGATGGGGATTCTGACGGAGCAAGGTCAGCAGGGGCAAAAGATAGGCCGCGGTTTTTCCTGTGCCTGTCTGGGCGATGCCCATGACATCACGGCCTTCAAGGATTGGGGGAATGCACTGTTCCTGAATTGGGGTGCATTCGTCAAAGTGCATATCGTAAAGAGCGTCGAGGATGTCGTCGCTAAGTTCTAAATCTGAGAAATACATGGGTGTGGGTGTCGTTTTAAAAATTCGGATTGCTAAGAACGGATGCCTGCATGGGGAAGGAAGAGCAAGGTTACTCTGGCGTCCGCTTGTAGAGAATAAAGGCAATGACGGCAAACACGGCATTTGGAATCCAGGCGGCCAAAGCGGCGGGCATCCCGGCATTCGTTGAGAAAGTGGCAGAGACGGTTTGGAACATGATGTAGGCGAAGCTCAAAGCCAACCCGATGCCCAGGGAGATTCCCATGCCTCCCTTGCGTTTCTGGGAGGAGAGCGACACGCCGATGACCGTTAGGATGAAAGCGGCAAAGGGCATGGCGAAACGCTTGTGGTATTCCACCTCAAAAGTGTTGACGTTGGGCGCTCCGCGCATTTTCTGTTTTCCGATAAATTCTCCCAACTGTGGCAGGGTCATTGTTTCCTGCTGGTTTTTAGTGTAGAAGAAATCGGAGGGCTCCATCATGATCATGGTGTCGAGCTTTTCCCCACTTGATATTTTCTCGCGCCTGCCTTTCAGCGTGCGTATATTGTACATGCGGATTGTCCAGCTGTAGCGCCGGTCAGACAGCGTGTCGTACTGGATATTCTGGGCGGTCAGGTGCGAAACAAGTTTTTTGTCGACAAACTTGTCCAATGAAAATCCGTAGCCGCTTTTCGTCACATTGTCGAAATGGGTTATATAGGCAACAACGCCAGTGTCGACCTGCATTTGCACGTTATCGGCCGTGGTGGTGCTTTTTTTCTTGACGTAGGCATTCTCGAAATTCACCCTCGAAATGTTGCCGACAGGAATGACGTAAGCTCCCAGAAAAAAGGTGACCACAGCTATCAGGAAGGCCGAGAGCATATAGGGGCGCAAGAGCCTGCGGAAGCTCATGCCTGCGGCTTTCATGGCGATTATTTCTGAATTGGAAGCCAGATTGGAGGTAAAGAGAATAACGGCAATGAAGACGAAGAGGGGGCTGAACAGGTTGGAGAAATAGGGGATGAAGTTCAGATAATAATCGAAGACTATTTTCCGGACTGGCACGTGCGACTGCGTGAACTTGTCGATCTTCTCGTTGTAGTCGAAGATGATGGCAATGAGGATGACAATGGCAATGAGGAAGACGTAGGTGCTCAAGAATTTCTTCATGATGTACCAATCAATCCGTCCGATTCTGACAGACCCCATTGCCTGCTTCATCCATGTTGCCAGACGCTTGCCTATGTTTGTATTTTTACCTGTATCTTTCATTGTTGGGGATGATGCGCCTGAGAGCGCGTTGCAAAATTAAAGTATGGCATTTCCATCGCAGGACCCACAGCGGCCGCCAAAAAAATCACAGACGCCGTGACAGGCGTTCCACCATTTCCTTTTTCCAGGAAGCGAAGTTATCGGCCAGTATCTGCTGGCGGGCTTCTCTGACGAGCCACAGATAGAAGGCCAGATTATGGATGCTGGCAATCTGCATGGCCAACAATTCCTTCGCCTTGAACAAATGATGGAGATAAGCCCTTGAATATTGGGTATCAACGAAGCAGTGGCCGTTGGGGTCGACGGGAGAAAAATCAGTGCTCCATTTTGCATTGCGCATGTTGATCATGCCCTCTGCCGTAAAAATCATGGCATTGCGTCCGTTTCTTGTGGGCATCACGCAATCAAACATGTCCACGCCGCGCTCAATGCCTTCCAGGATATTGACGGGAGTGCCCACGCCCATCAGGTAGCGCGGACGATCTTGCGGCAGGATGTCGTTCACCACTTCTATCATATCATACATCACTTCGGCTGGCTCGCCAACGGCCAAGCCGCCAATGGCATAGCCCTCTGCGTTGAAATCGCTCATGAAACGCGCACTTTCTTGACGCAGGTCTTTATAGACGCAACCTTGCACGATGGGAAAAAGCGACTGGTGGTAGCCGTATTTCGGCTTCGTTTCATGAAAACGTTTCCAACAGCGCTTCATCCAGTTGTGGGTCAGCGTAAGGCTTTTTCTGGCATAGGAGAAATCTGCTGTGCCAGGAGGGCATTCGTCGAACGCCATCATAATGTCTGCGCCGATTGTGCGCTCGATGTCCATCACTTTCTCGGGCGTGAAGAAATGCTTGCTTCCGTCGATGTGGGAACGAAATTCGCATCCCTCCTCGCTCAGTTTTCTGATGCCTGTCAACGAAAATACCTGAAAGCCACCGCTGTCTGTCAGCATGGGGCGGTCGAATCCATTGAACTTATGAAGGCCGCCTGCACGCTCAATGACGTCCAATCCTGGGCGCAGATATAAATGATAGGTGTTTCCCAATATAATCTGGGCCTGGATGTCGTCTTTCAGTTCGCGCAAATGAACGCCCTTGACGCTACCCAAGGTGCCGACGGGCATGAATATGGGGGTTTGAATCTGCCCGTGGTCCGTTGTAATCAGACCAGCACGGGCAGAACTTGTCGTGTCTGTATGTTGTAATTCAAATTTCATAAATTAGTATTTTCATGTCAAGAAGGCCATCTGATGGTCAGAGACGGCTCTGGCATCACTTGTTTTCTGCCGGTTCTTCCTTGATGGTCAAGTCAAGCGGATTGTCAACGCGCTCCTTGAGCAAGGCAATGTTAAACACGTCCTGAACATTTTCCACAAAGAAGAACTGCAAACCGTCGACATAGCTGGATTTTATCTCCTGGATGTCTTTCTCGTTTTCCTTGCTCATGATGATGTTTTTAATGCCGGCACGTTTGGCAGCCAAAATTTTTTCCTTGATGCCGCCAACAGGAAGCACGCGGCCGCGAAGGGTTATTTCGCCGGTCATGGCTGTGTTTGCACGCACCTTACGCTGAGTGAAGGCTGAAGCCAGGGAAGTGGCAATCGTGATGCCTGCCGACGGACCGTCCTTTGGAGTTGCGCCTTCTGGCACATGGACATGAACGCTCCATTGCTCAAACAGACGGTAGTCAATGTCCAGCATCGACGCATGGGCTTTGACATATTCCAGCGCCAAAATAGCAGACTCCTTCATCACGTCGCCCAAATTTCCTGTCAGCGTCAGTCTCGGCGCTTTGCTGCGACTCAAACTGGTTTCGATGAAGAGGATTTCTCCGCCGACAGCCGTCCAGGCAAGACCGGTGACAACGCCTGCATATTCATTGCCCTGATACTTGTCGCGGCTGAAGATGGGTTTGCCCAAGAGTTTTTCAACATCCTGCGGTTTGACTGGCGCATTTTCAAACGGCATTTTGCCTTCAACGGCTGTGAGATAGGCCGTTTTGCGGAACACCTTGTCGATCTGCTTTTCCAACTGGCGCACACCGCTTTCGCGGGTGTACTTCTCAATGATATATTCCACTGCTGGCGCAGAGATGCGGAGCGGCGCACCGAAGTCCATCATTTTCTGTTCCTTCGGAATGAGATGACGACGCGCAATTTCTTTTTTCTCTTCGGTCAGATAGCCTTCCACTTCAATCAGTTCCATTCTGTCGAGCAGCGGCCCAGGAATCGTGTTCAAATTGTTTGCCGTGGCAATGAACAGCACCTTCGACAAATCATAGTCGAGGTCCAGGAAATTATCGTGGAACGTGTTGTTTTGCTCGGGGTCAAGCACCTCCAACAAGGCAGACTGCGGGTCGCCATTGTAATTATTCTGAGAAACCTTGTCGATTTCATCCAAAATGAACACAGGATTGTCTGTCTCGGCTTTGATGAGACTTTTGATGATGCGACCAGGCATCGCCCCGACATACGTGCGGCGGTGGCCGCGAATCTCGGCTTCATCGTGAACACCTCCCAAGGATATTCTGACATATTTCCGGCCCAAAGCGGCGGCTATGCTTTTTCCCAAAGAGGTCTTGCCCACTCCCGGAGGACCATAAAGGCACAATATCGGGGCCTTCATATCCTGGCGGACACGCAAAACGGCCAAATGCTCCAAAATGCGCTCCTTGACCTTCTCCATTCCGTAGTGGTCGCGGTTTAAGATGCGCTCGGCATTCTTGATATTGAGGTTATCCTTGGTATCTTTTCCCCACGGCAACGACACGAGCGTCTGGAGATAATTCAACTGGACGTTGTAGTCGGGGCTTTGCATATTGATGTGCTTGAGCTTTTCGACTTCTCGGTTGAATGTTGCAGCCACTTTGTCGGGCATCTTGAGCCACTTGGCTTTTTCCATGATTTCGCGGACGTCATCGTTCTGCGAATCATCGCCCAATTCGCTCTGTATGTTCTTGATTTGCTGCTGCAGGAAATATTCTTTCTGCTGCTGGTCGAGATCTTCCCGCGTTCTGTTTTGTATGTTGCGCTTCAACGTAGCATACTGGCTTTCGCGATTCAAGATGGAGAGGAGTTTGAAAGCCCTCTCTTTTTCATCGTTGATGGCGAGCAGTTCAGACTTTTCCTCTATGGGGAAAGGAAGGTTCGTGCAAATGAAACTGATGAGGAAAATAGGGTTGCTGATATTGCGGATGGCAAAAGCGGCCTCGTCTCTCACGGTGTCGCTCATGCGTATGAGGCGTATCGTGGAGTCCTTGCAGGTGTCAACCAGTGCCGTATATTCACGATCGTCTGCTTCCGGAAGGATTTCTGGAATTTTCTCGACATGGGCACGCATATATGGTTTCATACGTGTCACTTCCCCCAATCTGAAACGTGAATAGCTCTGCAAGATAACGGTCAACACACCATCAGGCAATTCAATGACACGCATAACCTTGGCAACAACGCCAATGGGATACAAATCCTTAGCCGTCGGCGTCTCAACAGTGGAGTCGAGCTGTGTTGTCACGGCAATCAAACTGCCTGATTTCACGGCCTGCTGCACCAGTTTGCGGGAAGATTCGCGACCTACGGAAACAGGGGCGACAACGCCAGGGAAAAGCATCATATTGCGTAATGGCAACACGGGCAAAATTTCTTCAATCTCCTTGTCGAAAAGACTTGATATGTCGCCGTCAAAATCGGCTATCAATGAAAACGGATTCTGCTGAAGTTCGTCTTGATTCATATTTTTCTATATATACATCACCTCTCAAATAACGGTGACTGGATTTATTTTACATTATTATAAGCTGCAACGGATGGGACACGCCTTGCCAACAACGACCAAGCATGTTTTCCCGAATCTTTTACGGCAAGAAATAATCTCCACCGCGCCACTCCGTGAAAGCAATCTCCTGCTCCAACGGATAAAACCTGACAACTTTTTTTGTCTCAACATCAATTTCCAACACCTGGTTTTTCCTGACTTCTCCGTTGGACAGATGCAAGCGGGAAACGGCGATGCGAGACACACGTGTATTTTCAACTTTCATATAGGGTGTCCTAAGTTTTAAGCAGGTTATCAAAAATGCTCGAAAGGAAAACGTCAGCAGCCTTTTTCGGTGTTCACCATCACTTGAAATGGTGTCCCACCCGTTGCAGACTGTCGTTGCGCAACAAACTGTCGCGCAAGACGCGCTCCCCCTTCAGGCGATCGGCTTTCTCGTCGCGCACAGAATCTCCAGAAGAAGCATCATCTGCTGCCGGCTGAGTTTTGTTTCTGAAGCGAATCAGAGAAACACCTGTAATGATGCAAAGTTTGGGTTTGGAATCCCAGACTGCCAGCTGGTAAACATAACCAGAAATACTTTTCAGCGGTTTCGCCCCGACACTGACGCTCAACTCCTGAGAGCCAGAACCATATACCGGCAAGACAGAAACGGCGGTTGAATCATTGGCATAATTCAAGGCAAGGCAAACAATTGCCGATTTCATGCCTTCTCTGTAGATCCAATTTGACGTAAAACGGAGCATCAGTCGGTCGCCGGCATGAACGGCCGTATCGCATTCTTGCTCAAACGAGGCGACATTCTGTCCGACAGACGACAACAACCAGGCACGAGAACCGCGCCAAATGTCAAGCGTGTCTGTTGTCAACGCATTGGCATACATAGCGTCTGCGGAAGGCGCTGCACCGATGTCGGCAGAGAGGCGTTCGTTGAGGTGCTTATATATGTCGAAGAGTTCTTCGCTATGACGGGAATACCACGCTAAAGAGCGGTCGAAATCTTCCTGCGACAGATGATATTTCTCTAAAACGGACTTCAGATAATAATTCTCATTATAACTTATGTCTGTCTGATGTGTCACCTGCTCCGCACTTTTGTTTCCGCCCAGACTCTGGGCCACATGGTAATCATAAAGCACGCGCTCCATCATCTGCTTGTCAAGCACATCCTCTGGAACATCAGACTTGCAGGCCGACAGGCATACGACAAGCAAAATCAATGCCAAACAATTCTGAAGGACACACCGACTGCGCTTGACGTCACAAAATATTTGCATCATTGGGTTCATGTTATTCTTCGTCTTTACGGGGAGACGGTTCTTCAAATTTCTTGTCGAACATATATTCCGCATTCAGATATTTATGATAGAACAGCAACAACGCCACGGCGCCACAGCTGATTGAGGCATCTGCAAAGTTGAACACTGCTCCAAAGAAAGTGCCGCCACCAACGAAGGGCACCCAGTCTGGCCAATCAAACAACGGGAAATAAAACATGTCGACAACACGGCCCGAAAGAAACGAGCCGTAGCCTTCTCCCCAATCGACAAAAGTAGACACCGGCCCCTGGTGGATGCCGCTTTCAGAAAATATCAGGCCATAGAAGCAGTTGTCGATGATGTTGCCGGCAGCACCGGCTATCAAGCAAGCCCAACAGACCACCAAGCCATACGGTGCTTTTTTCTTGATGAGTTTTGCAAGCAGATAACTGAATCCAACCACTGCCACCAAACGAAACAGCGCCAAGAAGAAGGTTCCGAAAAAATCCAGTCCGAATGCCATCCCTTTATTCTCCGTAAAGAATATCTGAAACCAATCTGTCACCGAGATTCTTTCTCCGACCCACATGTGTGTCTTGACGGCGATTTTTATGATTTGGTCTATGACAAGCACCAAAGCAATCACTCCGACAGACATCACCACACGGCGACGAATCGCAATTTTATCATCCATTGTATTTATGATCTTATTGTTTGACATTTAATTCTCAACGCGTTTCCAAGAACGAAGCAGGCAATGTTTTTTATATTCCCTCTATGCTGAACGAGAGTGGCCAATATATTCTCTCCCCCATTCAACCATTACATTCTAATAGTACGCAAACAACTGGTAGTAAACATTTTACACCAAGAGGATTGAACTCAGAATTTGTTTACGCCATTACATGACTAATTCAGCAGAGGTCTTTTTTTCTAAAAAATTCTGCTAAAATATGCCGAATAGCTAAAAATGAGCGATTTACAAGTGTTTCACCTCAATAGAGGTAATGACTTGGTAATAGTTTTAACTTCTGTATTATACATAAGTTTGCATTACTTGTCAAACAACTCTTTTCGGTGACAAAGGTACAACATTTATGTGGATTGATGAAAATCATATCCATTTTTTAGATTTTATTTTCAGTTGCTGCCATATACGTAACTACTCAACACCCCTTGGATGTGTCAAATCCGCAAAATATTGATGATTTTGGCTATATTTATGCTACAAAATAGGCTATTATGTCAAATGAGTACTTGAAATTCATTTTTATGGGCTGAGTAGTAACAAGAACATCTGAGACCTACAGAGAATGAACCGCCAACCTGTGGGGAGGAATAAATTGAAAAATGCTTCCATACTGCGGGAGTACGGAAGCATTGGTATGGGGGAAAAGACAAAAGATTATTGCAGACTCTTGTCAAGAATTTCAAGAAGAATGGTGGGATCTTCATGGATTTGCTCTGCTGTGAGTCCTCTCTTTTCCACTTCTTCAGCAACAGTAGGATAGTCCTTGAATTTCTCACTTATCTTTTTCAACAGTTTCTTTTGAGAGTATTTTTCTCTCTTAGCATTAATTTTTTTACTTTCAAACAAATGAAAATATACAAGGAACTAGAGCGCATGCTGAAAGTCTCAGAGATTAAGATGAGCCTGGGCAAGGTGCTTGCATTGGCAAAGACAATCACAACCATACAAATTAAGCTACCTCTGAACAAGGAGGTTTACACCCAAACCATGCTGATGGCAAGGCATCAGAAAATAGCTAAACTCTTTGACGAAGATTTTTGGGGTACGCAATGACGAAGTCAGGTGGTTTCGGTCTCAGCACACTCGGTAGTTCAGGAAGAGAACAGCGGTTCTCTTCCTACTTTTTTTCCCACGGGTTCACGAAGCAATGAGAGGCCGAGACAATTCATAAATTCTACAAATCGTCCACGATAGCTGTGCTCTTGGCGTAGGCCGTGCTTTTCGCTTCGAAGAAATCGGTCTTCACCATGTTGGCGTTTGAGTATTGTGACACCCATCGCATGCTTTCCGGTTCTCTTTCATAGCCGTCATACAGGACGCCGTATCCAAGACTGTTCCAACGCAGGTTGCCCAGATATCGTATGTAGTCTGCCACCATCTGCTCATTCAACCCTTGGATATTGTTGCCTATCACATACTTTCCCCATGCCGTTTCCTGCTCCACCCCCTCACGCATCATTGCTTCATAGGTTTTCACTTTATCGGCGGTGAAGAGTTCGGGGGATTCCTTTTTCAGTTCCAGTATGATGTTTCGGAAGAGCCATAGGTGTGTGTTCTCGTCCCGATTGATATAGCGTATTTCCTGCGCCGAGCCCGGCATTTTTCCGTTGCGGCTCAGATTATAGAAGAACATGAAGCCGCTGTAGAAATAGATTCCCTCCAGAATGTAGTTTGCCATCAGTGTCTTCATGAGCGTGTCGCCGGTCTGTTCTTTCTGAAACTCGTTATAGCAGTTTCCGATGAACGTGTTTCTTTTCAGCAGATGCTCGTCGGTTTTCCATTGATACAGAATTTCGTTGCGCTTTTCCGGACTGCATATCGAGTCGAGCATATAGCTGTAGCTCTGGCTGTGCACGCACTCCTGAAAAGCCTGTATGTGCAGACATAGGTTCACTTCGTTGGCAGTTATGTACTCGCTGATATTCGGAAGGTTGTTGCTCTGCAACGAGTCGAGGAAGACGAGGAAGCTAAGTATCTTGTCGTATGCCGTGCGTTCCCTGCTGTCCAGACGCGTATAGTCCTTCACATCCTGGGCGAGATTTATTTCTTCCGGAATCCAGAAGTTGTTCATTGCCTGCCGATACCAGTCGCTCACCCATTTATACCGCACATTGTTGAAGTCGTTAAGGTTTGTCGTGTTTCCCCCAATCATCCTTCTGAGGCGTGTTTCCGTGTCGCCAGCCGGATTGAACAGGGCGTTCTTCTTCAGTTTCATAATTTCCATTTTACCTGTTTTGTTTTTTGAGTTCCGCATCACGTAGAGATGCGGAACTTATGTTATGATGCACAATTCTCACACTCTTCCACTTCCAATGATTTGCTACGCACATAATAGAGCGTTTTCACTCCACATTCCCAAGCCATCAGGTAGAGGTTGAGAAGTTGCCTCATTGTGAAGTCGTTCGTAATATAAATATTCAGACTTTGCGACTGGTCGATGTGCCGTTGCCGTATGCCTGCGGCACGGATGCTCCATGTCTGGTCGATGAGGTAGGCACTCTTGTACTTCCAAAAAGTTCTGTCCGACAGTGCTGGAGCCACCCGTGGCAGCATCGCCCCTTTCTTTTCCTCAAGGAAGAAACGTTTCATCACGGGGTCGGTTCCGGCAGTTGTTCCGGCAATGATGCTTGTACTGCTGGTAGGGGCAATTGCCAGCAAATAGGCATTGCGCATACCGTCGTGCGCCACCTTTTCCGCTAAAGTCTGCCATTTTAAAGATGTGTAGCCGCGTTTGGTGAAGTAATCGCCTGTCTGCCATCCGCTTCCTGCGAAGCATTCATATCTTCCTTTCTCTTTCGCCAGTTTCGCACTGGCTTCTATCGCAGCATAATTGAGGCGTTCAAAGACCTCGTCCATAAAGCTAAGGTGCTCCTCGCTTTCCCAACGTATTCCGCGTATGGCAAGTGCGTGGTGGTAGCCGCTCACGCCAAGTCCGATGCTGCGATAACGGCGGTTGGTAATCTTGGCGTAAGGGATGGAATAGAAGTTAAGATCGATGACATTGTCAAGTGCACGAACGACTGTCGCCACCTTTTCCTTCATCAAGGCGTCGTCCTCCAAAGGGAGGTGTCCGAGCGACAGACTGGCAAGGTTGCACACGACAAAGTCGCCCGGCTTGACCGTTGTCACCACCACCGTGTCGCCGCCCTCCGTGCGTATTTCAGACGAAACAGACTCTATGGGCGACATGTTCTGTGCAATCTCCGTACACAGGTTGGAGCAATAAATCATTCCTTTGTGGCTGTTCGGGTTGGCACGATTCACTATGTCACGATTGAATGTAAATGGGGTGCCGGTCTCAACCGCCGACCTTAGCACCAACCTTACCACGTCCTTTATGCTTATGGTGCGTCTGGAAAGGCGTGCATCGTTCACACAGTCCCAATAGCGTTTTTCCCATTCCTCTCCGTAATAGTCCTCCAAGCAGTAGCCTTTCACCGTCATTATTTCGTTCGGGCAGAAGAGGAACCACTGCCTGTCGAGATTCTCCTTCGCCAGTCGCCAGAACAGGTCGGGGTAGCACACGGCAGGAAAGATGTCGTGAGCCTTCATGCGGTCGTCTCCATTATTAGTACGGAGCTGAAGGAACTCCGGCAAGTCCTTGTGCCACACATCCAGATAAACAGCTGCCGCCCCTTGGCGCATGCCCAGCTGATCGACTGCAACGGCAGTGTCGTTCACGAGTTTCATCCATCGTATCACTCCTCCTGCCACGCCTTTGAAGCCCCTTATGTTGCCACCGGCAGCACGCACTTTACCGAAATACATGCCCATGCCGCCGCCGAACTTGCTCACCATTGCAAAGTTGTCGATACTGCGATAGATGCCTTCCAAGCTGTCTGGCACGGTGTCGATGAAGCAACTGGAAAGCTGATGATAGGGCTTGCGCGCATTGGAAAGCGTAGGTGTCGCCATTGTCACCTCCAGACGGCTAAGCATTTCGTAGAACTTCCTCACCCATTGCAGCCGCCCATTCTTCTCAAGCATGGCGAGGTGCAAGGCTATACCCAGGTACATTTCCTGCACAGACTCCATAGGTTCGTGCGAGTGAGTGCGTATGAGGTAGCGTTTGTAGAGGAGGTCGAGTCCCGAGTAGTTGAGCAGTTTGTCACGTTCGGGGCGCATGAATGCCGCAGCTTCCTCTATTTCCTGTCGTGAATACGAGTCAAGGATGTAGCTTCCGTACAGCCCTTCGTCCGTAAGATAACGCAGTTTCTCATAGAGCGAATGTACTCCTGCAAGGCGTGCTTGCCTCTCCAGCTTTTCAGAAAGCACGAAGTCAAGCAGTCGTGCGGCTATAAACTCCCAGTCTGGGGCTTCCTGCGTGGTGAGTTCCACGGCTGTTTTTATGAGTGCCGCCATGCGTTCATCTGCCGACATCTCCGGCTTGCAGAATCCCGAAAACCTCTCTGCCAGCAAGGTAAGGCTGTATTCGTTGGAGGCGAAGTCGGCCTGTATGCCCTTGAGCACATCCATAATCTGCGGTCGGGCAGTCTCCGCGGCGATATAGCTTAATGTCTTCCTGCACTCCGTGCGCTGCCATCGGTAGAGAATGTAGTTTTTTGCCTCCGCATAAAAGCCATGTTCCATCAGGCAGCGTTCCACTTCATCTTGGATTCGCTCCACACTTCTGCCTGTAGCGTCGTCACGCACGAAGGATTCCACCTCATGCACCATTTTCTGAATAGTGTCATCCGCAGCCTCCCGACCGGTACTGGCGAAACTCTTTCTTATTGCGACAGCAATTTTTTCCCTGTTGTAGGGCTCTGTTGTCCCGTTTCTTTTCGTTACTTGCATAAGAACTTTTAAAATATATTGTTGTATAATTTCCGAAAGGTAGCCGGCAAAAACTGCATAATCAAGATTTTCCTGAAAGTACTGTCCGTGGCAGCCTTGCATCAAGGAAGGATATGATTCGTGCAGCAATATACCAGAATTTATTCTTAGTCGTATGTAATCGATTCGTAAACAAAGGTACGAAAAATTTTAATTATTACAATATTGTTTTCTTTTTAAATTTTGTTTTCCGCTGTTTTTAGCCAATGGCTTTTGGGTGGAAACGACAATATTTGCATTGGGTAGAGCGGAGGCTAATCGCTGAGAATGGCGGTAAAAGGCACGAGTATGGGGTTTGCACGATTTTGTAAAGGATTTGGAGCATTAGGTGTAACGGATTGAGGAAGAGACGGTTGTACGGTTACGACGACAGACTGACACTGCCGATGCCGCCGAGACGAGGGTCAGTCATAGCACCTGACTTCGTCACTCAAAAATGTCCATTTTGTAATTAATTGATAAACAATATTTTGTATCTTTGCATACCCTTATTTTGGGGTACGCAAAAGGTTTTTTAACTATGTTTGTCAAAAGAAAGAAGAATCGGTCTGGAACAAAAAGTGTTGTTGTTGCAGAGAAGACAAAGGGCATTTACAAAGAGTTGATTACTATTGGTGTGGCCAAAGATTCAAACGAAATAGACAGTCTCGTAAATGCAGGTCATAAATGGATTTCCAAGGAAGAATCCCGACGCCATCCACAACTCGATCTGTATGGTGAGGAGCGTGAGGCGTGCGACCGTGAACGAGAAGAAGTCCGCCGTGTTCTGTCCAATGTCAGCAACATCCTTCTCAACGGATGCGACTTGATATTGGACCGCACGTTTGACCGGATTGGTTTCAATCGTATTGACGATGAAGTGTTCCGCAAGCTTGTGAAAGCCCGTCTGGCATATCCAACGAGCAAGGCTGCTACGGTGGAATATCTGAAAAACCACTTTGACGAGGATGTGGATCTTTCCAGAATCTATCGCTATCTTGACAAACTTAGCGACCATCAGCACGAAGTCGTACAGGACATCAGCGTGCGCCATACAGCAAAACTGTTCGGTGGAAATATCGGTGTGCTATTCATGATGTCACCACACTTTACTTTGAAGCGGATTATGAGGACGACTTGCGCAAGACCGGCTTTTCTAAAGAGGGACGACACAGTAATCCTCAGATCATACTCGGCCTGCTTGTAAGTTTGGGCGGCTATCCGCTTGCCTACTGCATCCATGAGGGCAACAAATATGAAGGTCACACGATGCTGCCGACGATAAACGAGTTTGTAAGCAAATACGGATTGGAAAACTTCGTCGTGGTGGCCGACTCCGGTCTGATGAACAATGCAAATATAGCGGAACTTGAGGCGCACGGCTACAAGTATATAATAGGTGCGAAGATAAAGAATGAAAGTCAGGAAGTCAAGAACTGGATACTGGAACAGCCCAAGTGCGACTGCCAGATGGTTGAATATGACAAAGGAGGCGGACGCCGTCTCCTGGTCGGCTATACAGATGACCGTGCAAAGAAAGATGCCTATAACCGGGAGAAGGGAATACGCAGGTTGGAAAAGGCTTACAAGCATGGCGTGCTTACGAAAGGTAACATCAACAAGAGAGGTTACAATAAGTTCTTATCCATGGATGGTGAGGTGAAAGTCGCCATCAACTATGACCGTATTGCCGACGACTCCAAATGGGACGGTCTAAAAGGATATCTCACCAATACGGATATACCAATACAGGATGTATATACAGCATATCACAATCTTTGGCATGTAGAACGGGCTTTCCGTATAGCCAAATCAAAGATAGATATACGCCCCATGTTTCACTTTACACGCAAACGCATCGAAGCCCATATATGCATCTGCTTCGTGGCTTTGAAAATATACAAGGAACTAGAGCGCATGCTGAAAGTCTCAGAGATTAAGATGAGCCTGGGCAAGGTGCTTGCATTGGCAAAGACAATCACAACCATACAAATTAAGCTACCTCTGAACAAGGAGGTTTACACCCAAACCATGCTGATGGCAAGGCATCAGAAAATAGCTAAACTCTTTGACGAAGATTTTTGGGGTACGCAATGACGAAGTCAGGAAATAGATGTTTTTCTTCATAAAGTGGATGTCGTTCTGCAAATAGCCGTTAAGTACAGTACCATCTTTAAGAGTTAGCACTGCCTTAGGCCATACGACTTTGGGTTTCTTGGCGTTTGTTGTTATCGCAAACGAGAATACCATTAGGAAGATGATAAAAAGTAACTTTTTCATATGTACATTTATTTAATATTTCGATAGATATTTTTAACACTACAAAAATTTGATTACAAAAACTTTGTCATAAATCATAATCAAGGAAGTTATTCCAAAACTTCATCAAGTTTTCTGACTAATATAGTAGGGTCTTTACGAATCTCTTTCATACTTAGACCTTTGAGTATTTCCTTTATCTGAGGATAACCTTTAAAATACATTTTTAGCACAGTCTTTTGACCAATTCCTGCAATACTATTATCCATCAAATAATAGCTTCTCGCAAAGTCCTCGTCCTTGGATTTGTAATAAAACATAAGGCCAAATCCGTAAATACTGCCCGATTTCACATGAGTATTTGTTCTTATGTAGTGAACATACGCTGAAATGTTTTTCCCCTTATAAACAGGATGGAGAAATACGGGATTTTTATAGAGCTTGGGGGCTTTCTTATAAGACATTCCCAATCCCATCTGGGCATACAGAGGAATCCAATTTGTTACTTCTTTTGCCTTTTTACCATAGAATTTTATTTCTTTTACATCAGCAGAAGTATAGTCGAAGTTCTCACCACTCACTTCATTCTTTATTCTAACTTCGTGAGTATTATCTACATTAAAAGACAAACTTTTAATTTTTCCTTTCACAACTTTTCCGTTGTTTAAAATAATCTCAGAAGTCTGAGCTTGAACTATTCCACAAAGAAGAATAGCAAGAAACATAAAAATCAACTTTTTCATACGCATGACTATTTAATTTTGTTTCAATTTAAATTAATTGTTTTGCTTATAAAGATAGGATGCTTTTCTTTAACTGCCAAAGAAAAAGAATATTATTAACACAATTATATAGATATATAACAAATTTAGCATATAATGGCAGTAATTGCAGTTGGTATACTCATTTTCTGCGACCATCGGGAGCAAAAATTCTCCACCCTCATGGTGGAGCGAGGAGTTTTGGGGTTCCCGAAACATAACCTCGCTCCCTCCTCTAAGAACAAAAGACGAGATATTTGCCTTTCGGCTTTCCATGCCCAAGGTTGCAGACCTTAATTCTCTCAATTTACGCCAAACATCAAAGCTGCCACATTGAAAGAACAAGGTCACAGACACAAGCTACTTTGTACATGGAGTTTGCAAAGGAAAAGGTGATATTTTCAGTGTGAAACTTGCCAAGTGTTTCAGTTGTGTGTTGTTGATTTCCTTTGTGAACTATGCCGAGTGTGCTGTGTGTCCTCAGTATAGTCTGCATAAATCTAATGCCATGCTAAAACACTGCGGAGGTTCGCCCAAGTGGCTGGAGGCGCAAAGCCTCCAAGGAACGTTGCTGCAACCATTTCGGAGAATAGAGCGGTTGCCAATTAATCCACAAGCACATTTTACAGCGTACCAAGTGAGGGCATGTAAAACGTTGAATTGTTGAAGATAGGTGTTATCTTTATGAGAACCAACCACTTATACCCTCAACAAACTCTCAACAAATAGCTCTACACAACAAATTA